>JANMCU010000261.1:0-3168 GCA_031361415.1 Chloroflexota bacterium
CCGAAGGTCACCGGCTCGCGTCGAACGATAGCGAGACGATCGCGACCGACGACGCCGAGCCCGACACCGAAGGTCACCGACTCGCGGGCAACGATAGCGAGACGATCGTGACCGACGACGCCGAGCCCGACACCGAAGGTCACCGACTCGCGGTCAACGATAGCGAGACCATCGTGACGGAGGACGCGGACTAGAGGTCTGATGGCCCCACTGCCATGCCAGAAGGGACCGACCTCAGATCGTCCGGAGCGTTTCGCCGAAGATCTCGATCGCCTCGCTGATCTCGGCCGCCGTGACGTCGATCGGTGGGATCCAGCGGATGACGTGGGAGCTCGAGCCGCAGGTCAGGACGAGCAGCCCGAGATCCGCCGCCCGGGCGATGGCGGCCTTGGCGGTGTGGCCGTCGGGCTCGCGCGTCTGCGGGTCCGTCACCAACTCCACGCCGATCATCAGGCCAGGCCCTCGGACGTCGCCGATCCGCGGCTCCTCGGCCGCGATCCGGTCCAGGCCGGCCCGGAGCTCGGCGCCGCGAGCCGCCGCATTCGCGATCAGGCCCTCGCCGGCGATCGTCTCGAGGACCGCGATCCCGGCTGCGCACGCAACTGGGTTCCCGCCGTAGGTCGATCCGTGGGCGCTCCTGCCCCAGCGGTCCATCAGGGCCCGCGAGGTCGCGATCGCCGACAGCGGCAGGCCGTTGGCGATCGCCTTGGCCATGACCACGACATCCGGGACGATGGCGGCGTGCTCGAAGCCCCACATCCGCCCGGTCCGGGCGAACCCGGTCTGGACCTCGTCGGCGATGAGCAGGATCCCGTGCTCGTCGCAGATCCGGCGGAGGCCCTGGAGGAACGTCGCGGGTGCCGGGTTGTAACCGCCTTCGCCGCGCACGGGCTCGATCAGGATCGAGCCGACCATCGACGGTGCGATCAGGGTCTGGAACAGCACCTCGAGGTCGGCGAGGCAGGCCGTCGATGCGCGCTCTTCGTCGCCATCGAACGCAGGCCATGCGGCCGGGTAGGGTGCGACGTAGACGCCGGGCAGGAGCGGCTCGTAGCCCGTTCGGTAGTTGAGCGCCGACGTCGTCACCGACGTTGCCCCGAACGTGCGGCCGTGGAAGCCGCCGCGGAACGCCACGATGCCCGGCCGACCGGTCACGCGGCGGGCGAGCTTGAGCGCCCCGTCGATCGCCTCGGAGCCCGAGTTGAGGAACATCACGCTGTCGATCGGGTCGGGCAGGGTCGCCGCCAGCATCGATGCGAGGCGGACCACGGGCTCCGTGTAGCCGATCGCCCCGGTCGGTCCGATCAACCGGTCGACCTGCGTGTGAATCGCGGCCGTCACCGCCGGATGGTGGTGGCCGAGCGACGTGACGGCGATCCCGTTGGCGAAGTCGAGGTAGGCGCGTCCGGCCGTGTCGAACAGGCGATGGCCCTGGCCGTGGCTCCAGCTCCGCTCGAAGTAGCGGCCGAGCACGGGGGTCAGGTGGTCGGCGACGGTCGACAGGTCGGTCGGCAGGACAGGGGACGAGGCGGTGTCGGTCATCGATCGAGTATGCCAGCGACTCGGCGGCCACGACGGAGGGGCGGCCGACCAGCGGCGACTCCCCCGCATCGTCTCAGCCCGTGACCCACGGCGGCGCGTCCGAACGACCCACCGACCATGCAACGATCCGACGACGGCGCGATTGCCCGGCTAGCATTCGGGCATGGTCGACTTCCAGCTCAGCGACGAGAACCGCCTCGTCCAGCAGGCGGCCCGGGCGTTCGCCGAGGCCGAGATCCTGCCGCACATCCGCGACTGGGACGAGAAGGGCGAGGTCCACCGCGAGATCTTTCCGAAGATGGCCGAGCAGGGCTTCCTCGGCGCCCCGATCCCCGAGGCGTGGGGCGGCTCCGGGATGGACTACCTCAGCTTCGCGATCCTGTGCGAGGAGCTGGAGCGGGCCGATACCGCGTTCCGGGTCGTCCAGAGCGTCCACGTCGGGCTGAACTCGCTGGCCCTGCTCCAATGGGCGACCGACGAGCAGAAGCGACGCTGGCTCGTCCCGCAGGCGAAGGGCGAGAAGATCGCCACGTTCGGACTCACGGAGCCCGGGGTTGGCACGGATGCGGCGAACCTGACCACGACCGCTCGACGGGACGGCGAGTCGTATCGCCTCAACGGCCAGAAGATCTGGATCAGCCTCGCGGACCTTGCCGACCATTTCCTCGTGTTTGCCTCGGTCGACCGGTCGAAAGGCTGGCGCGGCGTCACGGCCTTCCTGCTCGAACGCGGGATGACGGGCCTGTCGACGGGAACGCTCCACGGCAAGCTCGGGATCCGGGCTGGCAACACGGGCCTGATCAACCTCGACGACTGCATCGTTCCGATCGACCACCGGATCGGTGAGGAGGGCGAGGGCTTCCTGATCGCGATGAGCGCGATCGACCAGGGCCGCTACACGGTCGCGGCGGGCGCGGTCGGGCTGGCTCAGGCGTGTCTCGATGCATCGCTCAAGTACGCCCACGAGCGGTCGACGTTCGGCCAGGAGATCGGCCGCCATCAGCTCGTCCAGCAGATGATCGCCAAGATGGCTGCCGGAACGGAGATCGGTCGCCTGCTCGTCTGGCGGGCCGGTTGGCTGAAGAACCAGGGGCTGCGCAACACGCGCGAGACGTCGCTGGCCAAATGGCACGCGACCGAGCACGCCGTCCAGTCGGCGCTCGACGCCATCCAGGTCCACGGAGCGAACGGCTACTCCAACGAGTTCCCGGTCGAGCGCTACCTGCGGAACTCCAAGGCCGCGGTCATCTACGAGGGGACGAGCCAGCTCCACACGGTCATCCAGGGCGAGTACGCACTCGGCTACCGCCACGACAAGCCCCTTCGCTGCGAGCCCCAGCCGGCCCAGGGCTGGCAACGGCCGGCTGCGGTCCGGACGTGACCGTCGTCCGCGATCCGCGCCGGATCGCCGTCCTGGTCGTGCTCGGGGTCCTCGCAGGCGCGACGGCATTCGGGCTGTGGCACGTCGTGGTCGGTGGGCTGATCAACGGCAACCCGCGGGCGGCCGCATTCGGGACGGCGCTCGCGCTCGTCGCGGGGACCCTCCTGGCCGGGTCGATCACGATGCTGGCCGGGGCAGCCGTCGGAGGCGGCACGCTCGTGAACTGGATGACGAGCATCGCCGCG
>JANMCU010000021.1:0-4519 GCA_031361415.1 Chloroflexota bacterium
CCGTCGACCCGGCTCGGGCGCCTCGGTCACCCCGCTTCGACGAGCGGCCTGACCTCGCCGATCAGGCGCTCGAGGGTCTCGTCGTCATACGGCGCCGGCTGCTCGGAGATGATGGTGTGGAAGCCCAGCTCCACGTACGGCGCGAGCTTCTCGGCCAGCTGCGCGGCCGTCCCGTTCCAGAACGTGGTGTCGTCCGCGACATCGGCGAGGGGTGTCCGGTTGTGCTCGAGGGCCGCCTTCCAGACCCGATCCGCCTCGGCCTCGGAATCGCGGATCGTGGCCTTGATGCCGAGCGTGAACTCGATTTCCGACGGGTCGCGCCCGACGTCTGCGCAGTGGCCGCGGAGGACCTCGATCTTGTGGCGCATCGTGTCGACCGAACCCATCCCGTTCCACATGTCGGCGTAGCGGGCGATCGTCCGGAGGGTCTTCTTCTCACCCGAGCCGCCGATCATGATCGGCAGGTGGGCCTGGATCGGGGCCGGCTGGTGGCGAAGGTGGTCGAAGGCGTAATGGCCGCCCGGTGCGGAGGTGACCTCCTTGCCGTCGAGGAGCGCCCGCATCGCCCCGACCGACTCGTCGAGCCAGTCGAGTCGCTGGCCGAACCCGGTCCCGAACTCGATCCCGTGGGCGGTGTGCTCCGGCTCCATCCACGCTCCGCCGACGCCGAGAATCGCGCGTCCGTTGCTGACGTGATCGAGCGTTGCCGCGGTCTTCGCGACGAGGCCCGGGTTGCGGAACGTGTTGGCCCCGACGAGCAGCCCCACCCGGATCCGGCTCGTGGCCATCGCGGCGGCAGTGAGGCTGGCCCAGCCCTCGAAGATCGGCTGGTGGGGATCGCCGAAGATCGCGTAGAGGTGGTCCCACGCCCACAGGTAGTCGTAGCCGAGCTCATCGAGCTTGCGCGCCGACGTCAGGTAATCAGGCCAGGACGTGGCCTGGTTCCAGAGCAGAACGCCAAGCTTGAGATCGGTCATCGGGTCCTCCGGTGGGCAGTCGGTAGGCCGGGATTCTACGTTGGAACGGGGCGGTCAGCGCCGTGGCGCAGAACGGACACGTCAGGAGAGGGGTCGGACGATCGGGCCTGTTTCCGACGAACCGTCTCGACTGCGGCAGATCGTCATCCACGCCGCCATCGTGAACCCTCGGGCAGGTCGAGAGTCAAGAGGGCTGGCTGGACGCCGGCGGTTGGACGACCACGACGTCGCCGCAACCGTGGAATTGGTCGTCGGTGCTGACGCCGCCGCCCATCTCGATCCGGTCGCCAACCCTGGCCTTGACCGTCCCGAACCGATCGGTCAGGACGAGCGCATCGCCGTCGCGCCGGACGCCATAGCCGTCGGGCCAGACGAGCCGTTCCGGCGATCCGGTCTCGTCCAACAGGACGAGGTCCGACCCGCTGGCCGCGACGGTGCCGGTCGCCAGCGCGGTCGGGCAGCCCAGAGTGCAGCCCGCCGAGCTGCCGGCAACCGCGGCGAGAACGAACGCGAGCAACGGCAGCGCGCGGACCTGACGGGTTCGCATCGACCCACGATATCGACCGGACCTCGGGACGGTATCTCGGCGAGGCGCTCGTGTCCCTATCGTTCGAGCCGGAGGTGGACATGACCGAGGCCGACGTTCGACCGATCGCGATCCGGTGCGGCGGACTGCTCGACGCAGCGACCGGCGCGACCGACCGGGAGCGCGTGCTTCACGTCGGCGTCGACGGCCGCGTCTCGGCGATCGGATCCCACGCCGACGGAATGCCGGATAGCGCGGAGGTCATCGATCTCGGGTCGCTCACCGTCGTGCCCGGTTTGATCGATGTCCATACCCACCTCGTCGGCGACGTCCAGACGGCCGGCGTCCCGTCGACGACGACCTCGGGCGCCCAGGAGGTCCTGATCGGGGTCCGCCACGCCCGTGACACGATCCGGGCCGGGTTCACGAGTGTCCGCGACCTCGGCCCGTTCCGCGCCTTCACCGACTGCGCCCTGCGCGACGCGATCGACGCGGGCCACATCGTCGGCCCGCGGATGCAGTGCGCCGGGGCGTTCATCACCGCGCCATGGGGCGGTGGCGATGTCGTCGGCCTGGCCCGCGACATCACGTTGCCGGAGGAGCTTCGATTCGGCGTGGTGCGATCCGTCGACGACGTTCGTGAGCGGGTCCGCCGGCTCCTGATCGGCGGCGCGACGATGATCAAGTGCATCGGAACGGGCGCGGTCCTGACCCGGGGCGGCGTCCCCGGCGCGCCGGAGCTCTCGGAGGAGGAGATCCGGGCCGCCGTCGAGGAGGCCGGTTGGTACGGCACCCACGTGGCCGTCCACGCTCACGGCGCCGAGGGCGCGAAGCGGGCGATCCGGGCCGGGGCGCGGTCGGTCGAGCACGGCTCCTATCTCGATGACGAAGCGATCGCGATGCTCGCCGACACGGGCACGTTCTTCAGCATCGACCTGTACGACGGCGAGTGGGCGCTCGGCCCGGACGGACCGACCGACTGGCCGGCCGAGACGATGCGCAAGCTGCGGGAGTCGCAGGTCGCGGCCGAAGCGGTGATGGCCAAGGCGATCGAGCGCGGCGTCCGGATCGCGTTCGGGACGGACAGCGGCGTATATCCCCACGGGCTGAATGGGCGCCAGTTCGCGACCTATGTCCAGGCCGGGATGAGCTCTCTGGATGCGATCCGGACTGCGACGGTCAGCGCCGCCGAGCTGATGGGCTGGTCGGACCGGGTCGGCTCGCTCGCGGTCGGCCGGTTCGCGGACCTGGTCGCGGTGGCCGGCGATCCGCTGGCCGATGTCACCGAGCTGGAACGTCCGGTCGTGGTCGCAAAAAGCGGCCACCTCGTCCGCGACGAGCGCGGCCCCGGGCGGCGCTTGGACGCCAGTCCCGCCTGAGTCGCGTCGCGACTCAGAATCGGCAGATGCATGCTCGACTGTCCACGAATGGTGCAGGGTCAAGCGCGCTGGAGTCGGATTTGAGTCGCCTGGCGACTCACGGTCGGGCCTGCTTCGGGGCGACGCGCCGCTACGCCCGGTCCAGCTCCCGATCGATTGCCTTCAGGATGAATCGCGCCGCCTCGGCGCTCTTGCCGCCGAGCTTCTGGCCGTCGTCCTGCTCGAGCGCCGGCTCGAGGTCCATCAGGAACTGGATCAATGCGGGGGTGCGGGTCAGATCCTCCGCGGCGAACGCCGTGTCGAGCCGGGCGATCACGCCGCGAGCGTTGTCGACCACATGGCCCTTCGCCTCGATCAGCGCACGAACATCGGCGCGGGCGGCGTCGGCCGCGGGACCGGAGCTGCTCATCTTCGCCGTCCGAAGATCCCGGCCATGACGCCACCGCGTGCCGTCGGTTCGTCGCCCTCCGTCGCCACAGGCGCCGCGCCGCGGCCGGGCAGCGCAGTCCAGTCCGAGTCGAGGATGCTCATCGAGATCTCGTCCCACCAGCGTCCCTCGCGCCAGATCGCCTCGCGGGCACGACCCTCGACGACGAAACCGACTGATCGATAGGAGCGGATCGCGCGCTCGTTGAACGAGAAGACCGTGAGCCCGACCCGGTGCAGCCCGAGTCCGCTGAACGCGTGGTCGATCATCAGCCGGGTCGCGTCGGTGCCGTAGCCATGACCCCACGCGTCCTTCTCGCCGATCGTGATGTGGAAGAGGGCCGAGCCGTTGTCCGCGTCGAGTTGCGACAGCGCGCACGTCCCGACGAGCCGGTCGCCTTCCCGCACGTGGATCGCCATCGCCAGCGAGTCGGACCCCAACGCCCGGGCGGCGAAGAACCGCTCGATCTCGTCGGGTCGCATCGGGCTGTCCTGGTAGCGGGTCAGCCGCACGACCTCCGGGTCCGCGTACCAGCGCTGGAAGGCGCGCAGGTTGGCGGGCGCGTGCCGGCGGAGGACGACCTGCTCGCCCGTCAGGACCTCGGGAAACCAGCTCCGGTGGGTCATCGGAGGGGACGGTATACCATCCCCGCCATGCGTCGCTGGAGCGAGGTCGCGGAGCGCGTCGCGGCCACGCCCCGGACCTCCGAGAAGACGGCCCTCCTCGCCGAATATTTCGCGAGCCTCAGCGCCGCCGAGCTGCCGATCGCCGCGGTTTTTCTGACCGGCCGGCCCTTCGCCGAGGCCGACCAGCGGGCGGCCGGTCTCGGCTGGTCCGCCATCGCGACGACCGTCACCGACCTCGCGGGCGTCCCCCGGACCGCCCTCGGCGAGGCCTACGATCGATCGTCGGATCTCGGCCGGGCGGTCGAGGACGTCCTGACCATCGCCGAGCACCAACCGGATCCGGCGCTGACCCCGACCCTGCCCGACGTCGCCACCGCCTACGCGGCCATCGAGCAGGCGTCCGGCCCGGCGGCCAAGAGCGCGATCCTCCGCGGCCTCCTCATCCGCTCCGATCCGGTCACCGCGAAGTCCATCGTCAAGGTCCTGTCGGGCGAGCTCCGGATCGGGCTGCGCGAGGGGCTGGCCGAGGCCGCGATCGCGAAGGCCTTCAGCCGGCCGCTCGACGCGGTCAAATGGGCGGGCAT
>JANMCU010000061.1:0-15005 GCA_031361415.1 Chloroflexota bacterium
GCCGACGGACGGAGGACGGCGAGGTCGGTCCGGAAGGCGGCCTCGAAGACGAGGCCCGGCAGGACGATCGCAAGCAGCAGGCCCGGCGCGATCGGCAGACCGCCGCCGGACCAGAGGACCGACACGAGGAGCCCGACCAGAACGAGCCCGACCGAGGCCGGCACACCCGTTCGAGCGGCCAGCACGGCGACCGCGACGGTCGCCGCCAGCATCACGACGAGGACCCACACGGGCCCGAGCTCGCCGATGTGGATCAGCGACGAAGCTCCGGCTCGGTCGAGGGCAGGGTCCCGCCTCGAATCACCACTCCGCCCTTGTCTGGCGGATATTGATGCTCTGGACGATGCCCAGGCCGACGGCCAGGCTGATCAGCGACGCGCCGCCGTGGGAGATGAACGGCAGCGGAATGCCGGTGATCGGCATGATCCCGATGACCATCCCGAGGTTGACCACGAGCTGGAAAAGGATCATCGAGGCGAGGCCGCTCGCGAACATCATCCCGAACGGATCCTTCGACCGCCAGCCGGAGACGAGCAGGCGCCAGAGGAGCGCCCCGAACAGGATCAGCAGGATCATCGCACCGATGAAGCCGAGCTCCTCGAGATAGATCGCGGCCACGAAGTCGCTCTCCTGGACGGGCAGGAGGCTGGACTGGTTCTGCGACCCGTTCGTGAGGCCCCTGCCGAGCAGCCCGCCGGAACCGACGGCGATCTGCGACTGGAAGAGCTGGAAGCCGGCGCCCTGGGTGTCGGTCGACGGGTTGAAGAACGCCGTCAGCCGCTGTTTCTGGTAGTCGTGGAGCACGTATTGCCAGATCAATGGCAGGGGCAGCGCCGCGCCGACGGCCAGAATGGCCAGCCAGAGCATCCGGGCCCCCGACATGAACAACATCCCACCGAGGATCGCGAGCAGGACGAGCGAGCTCCCGAGGTCGGGCTGGAGCATCACCAATGCAAAGGGCGGCCCGACCAGGATGCACGCACCGAGGATCGAGCCGAGCGACCGGAGACGACCCTGCCGGGCGCCGAGGTAGTTCGCGAGGACGACGATCATGAGGATCTTCGCGAGCTCACTGAACTGGAAGTCGAACGGTCCGAAGGAGATCCAGCGCGACGAGCCGCCGACCCCGTGGCCGACGCCGAGGGTGGCCACGAGCAATCCGAGCTGGACCACATACAACGGCCAGGCGAATGTCTTGAGCCACTTGTAGTCGAACGCGGTCGTGATGACGAACGCGATCAGGGCGATGCCCGTCCACATCAGGCCACGGACAAACGTCGTTCCGCTGCTGAGGACCACCTGGCCCTGCTCCACGCTGTTCGTGTAGGCCATGACGAGCCCGAGGACCGCGAGCAGGGAGGCGTACGCGGCGAGCTGGAGGTCGAACGCCCGCCAGGCGGCGCCGATCGAGCGGGCGGCCCAGTCGGTCATGCGGGCGGGTTCGGCGCGGATCACGCCCATGCCCTGCCCTCCCGATCCCGCTGCTGGCTCGTCGTCGTTTGCATCAGTTCGACTGGTAGAAGTTGCCGCGCTGGAGCAGGTAGAAGTTACGGTAGTCGTGCTTGATGTGGAAATGGAGCTGGAGGTAGTACTTCACGATCTCGGTGGCCGCGTTGCCCTTCGTCCGTGAGTCGTATGCGAACGCCAGCACGACCAGGTTCGAATCCTCGCGGCTGATCGCCTGCATCCCGGTTGGGTCGCTGATGGTTTTCGCGGAGTTCTTGGGCACGAAGGCGACAAACCACGAGTGGAACGGCAGGCGGCCCTTGCTGTCGCGGATGCCGAACTCAGCGGTTCCGGACTTGCCCGCGACGACGATCGGCAGGTCGACGAGGTTGTAGGTGTGGCGGACGAGCACGACGTTGCGGGCCGCCTGGCGCATCGTGGTGAGAACGTCACGGGGCACGGCCAACGTGCGGATCAGCTTCGGCGCGAACGGTCGGACGATTGATCCGTCCGGTCCGACGATCTCGCGGACGATCTGCGGCTGGAGCAACTTGCCGCCGTTGGCGAGCGCCGCGTAGGCGTTGATCAACTGGATCGGCGTGACGACGTCGTAGCCCTGGCCGATCCCGGCCTGGTAGGTCTCGCCGGGGTAGATCGGTTGGCCAAACTGCTCTTCCTTCCAGGCGTTGGTCGGCACGATCCCGGCCACCTCTCCGGGAAGATCGATCCCGGTCGGTGCCCCGAACCCGAAGTTCCTGGCCCAATGGGCGAGTCGCTCGATCCCGAGCATGCCGGCCAGCTGGAAGAAGAACGTGTCGCTCGAATGGGCGAAACCGAGCTTGATCGGGATCGGGCCCCAGCCACGATGGTTCCAGTCCCAGAATTTGGTCGTACCCAGGGTCAGGAAGGCGCGCGTTTGGACGAGGGTCGTCGGCGTGATCTTCTTGTCGGCCAGCGCGCCGCTGCCGGTCACCAGCTTGTAGGTCGAACCGGGCGGATAGTGGGCCTGGATGGCGTGGTTCAGAAGCGGCTTGTCCTTGTCGTTCAGGAGCTTCGCGTAGTCGGCGATGCTGATCCCGCCGGAGAAGGCGTTGTCGTCGTACGTCGGCAGGCTGACCATCGCGAGGACCTCGCCGGTCTGTGGATTCATGACGATGACGACGCCGCGCTTCAGGCCGGCCGCGCGCATCCCCCATTGGAGTGCCGTCTGGGCGTACTGCTGCTCGGTCGTGTCGATCGTCAGCCGGAGCGAATCGCCGGCCTGCTCCTGGCGGGTCGTCTCGAGGACCTGGAGCTGGCGGCCCGAGGCATCGCGCTGGACGGTCTCGCTGCCGTAGATCCCGCGGAGCTCGCTTTCGTAGTAGGCCTCCAGCCCCGTCTTGCCGACCAGATCGTCGGGCAGATAGCCCTGCTTCGCGAGTGAATCGAGCTGGTCTGCCGACACGGGCCCGGTGTAGCCGAGAAGCTGGGAGACGAGGGTCCCGTCGGGGTATTCGCGGCGAGCCTCGGTGTCGACCTCGACGCCGGGCAAGGTGTCGCCTGATTCGGAGATGAGGTTGGCGGTCGCCTCGGGGACGTCGGAGGCGATCCGGACGAGATCGAACGAGGAGCCGGGGTTGCCGTCGATGGCCGCATTGATATCGCCGACATTCATCTTGAGCAGGCCGGCAAGGCGGGCAACGACGTCGTCGCGACGATCCTCGGGCAGGTCGACCGGCCGGATCTTGACGGCGTAGGTCAGGACGTTCTTGACGAGCACACGTCCGGCCCGGTCGAAGATCAGGCCGCGCGATGACGGGATTGCGCGGGTGATCTCGTGATTGCCCGGCTGACCGAGGGCGGCGAGCTGGCCGCCACTGACGATCTGGAGGTAGAAGAGGCGGGTCGTGAGGCCACCGATCGCAAGGATCGCGGCAATGCCGAACACGAGGAACCGGGAGCCTTGCCGGGTCGCGCTCGGACGGCCGTCGAGATACCCGTTCATCGCGTCGCCCGCTCCTCGTCGGCGAGCCGGTCACGGATCGACACGATCAACGGCCCGAGAATCACCGCGACGACGACGTCATACACCACGCTCGGGACGACGATCCGGAGCGGATCCGAGAGCGCCGCCGGCGGGCGAAGCATCGAGAACAGGAGGACGAGAGTCATGGAATAGACAAGGCTCAGGAGTGCGGTCGCAATGATGGTCACGATGGGTCGAACCCGCGCCAGCGCCCGGGCGAGAACGCTCGTGGCGCCGACGGCGATGAGCAGGGCGAAGGCTGTGCTTCCGAGCGGGCGCTGGGCAAGGGTGTCGAGGGCGAGGCCCCCGACGAAGGCCCAGACAAGGCCGCTGTCGAGTCCAGCTGCGACGGTCCAGATGACCGCCAGGACGAAGACGAGGTGCGGTTGAGCGCCATCGCCCACCCGAAGGTATTGCGTAATGGTCGATTCGAGTATTGCGGCCACCGTCGCAGCGATCGCGGCGACGAGCAAGGTCATGGTCGGTCGATCCTCGGCGGGCCCAGGGTCGCGCCCTGCTTCGTGCGTGACTTCCGACGACCTGCGGCGGTGACGTTCATCCGAAGTATCCCACGCGGGCGCGAAATGCGGCAATGCCGGAATCGGTGAGATGCGCCCGGGCCGGCGGCTCGGGCCGGGCGAAACGAGCCTGACGTCGCGGCGTGCCTGCTCATGGATCGGCTGCGCGCGGGCCCTGTCGGCGGCACATCGCCGTCGGCCTCGGTCGTTTGGCACGTTCGGATGGTTTCACGTGAAACCATCGGATCGAACCCTGCCTCGCCGAAAGATCGCCAGATCTCACTCGAGTGCATTGTCAGCCATGGTTCAGATACGTGGCCGTGCATGGCTACGCGTGATCATCGGATCCGATCCGGATCGGGGCTGAGGGCCTTCGAATGCTAGAATTCCTCTTCGTGAGTGCATCATTTCGGCGGTCCTGAGTGGCTCAGACCATCGCCTGTGCCAATCAGAAGGGCGGCGTCGGCAAGACGACGACCGTGGTCAATCTGGCGGCCTATCTTGCGCTCGCCGGTGAGCGTGTCCTGATCGTCGATCTGGATCCGCAGGGCAACGCCACAAGTGGTTTCGGGATCGATCGCGCGGCCCTCCAGGTCACTCTCTATGACGTCATCGTGGGCGACGTTCCGATGTCTGAGACCGTCCTCCCGACCGCCGTCGACCGGTGCGCGATCGTCCCGGCGTCCGTGTCGCTCGCCGGCGCGGAAGTCGAGCTCGCGAGCGCGGACCAGCGCGAGCGACGCCTGGCCCGTGTGCTCGCCCCGACGCTTGACGCCTACGACTACGTCCTCATCGATTGCCCGCCCTCACTCGGATTGCTGACCGTCAATGCGTTGACCGCCGCCGACTCGGTTCTGATCCCGACCCAGTGCGAGTACTACGCGCTCGAGGGCCTCTCACAGCTGATCGCGACCCTCAATCTCGTTCGTGACAACCTGAACCCGTCGCTCGCGATCAAGGGGGTCGTATTGACGATGTACGACGCTCGCACGAATCTCTCGGCCGATGTCGCCGCCGAGGTTCGCAATCACCTCGGTGCAGCGGTCTTCGAAACCGTCATTCCCCGAAGCGTCAGACTCTCCGAGGCGCCGAGCTTCGGGCTGCCGATTGCGTTGTACCGCGACAACTCGCGCGGGGCGATCGCCTATGCGGCCCTGGCCGCGGAGCTCCGTCGTCGTGACGGCCATCCGACGGCAACGGATCCGGTCACGTTCGCTTCGGCCGTACCGGTGACCATCCGCTCGTCAGTCGGTCCGGGCGACTCGCGGGCGCTCGTCACCGGAGGCCTCCGGTGACGGTCCGGGCTGAACGTCAATCCGGCCTCGGGCGCGGCCTGTCCGCGCTCATCCCGCAGCTCAGCCAGCACGCGCCGACAACCGAGATCGCGATCGAGCGGATTCGTCCCAATCCGCGCCAGCCGCGCCAGCGAATGGACACGGCCGAGCTCGACAGCCTCGCCGAGAGCATCCGCCAGCACGGCGTCCTCCAACCGATCCTCGTCACCGAAACCCTCGACGGCTACCAGCTCGTCGCCGGCGAGCGTCGGTTCCGGGCAAGCCAGCAGGCCGGTCTTGAGCGGATCCCGGCAGTCATCCGCCAACTCGCCGACCGTGACCAGCTCGAGCTCGCGCTCGTCGAGAACCTCCAGCGGGCGGATCTCGGGCCGATCGAGGAGGCCCACGCCTACGAGTCCCTGGCGTCGGAATTCGCGATGACCCATGACCAGATCGCCCAGCGCGTCGGTCGGGCGAAATCAACGATCACGAATACGATCCGGTTGCTCGACCTCGAGGCGAGCGTCCAGCAGGCACTCCTCGACAACGAGCTGAGCGCGGGCCACGCCCGGGCCATCGGCGGCCTGCCCGTCGAACAGCAGGCGCGGGTCGCCCGGAGTGTCATCGACCAGGCGTTCTCGGTCCGGCAGGCTGAAGAGCTGGTCCGTCGGCTGCGCGAGCCGCGGGCCACCTCATCGCCGGCCGCGGCGCGTCGCGCCCTGGATCCGGACCTCGAGCGCGTCGAGGACGACCTTCGCCGCCGGCTGGGCACGAAGGTGACCCTCGCCCGGTCGCGCAAGGGCGGCCGGATCATCATCGAGTTCTACAGCGACGAGGAGCTCGGACAGCTCTATGACCGTTTGATCGGAGGACCTGCGTGACCGAGGAAGCCACCCAGCCGCGAGCCGCTGCCGGACGTTCGGCGTCGAAGCGGAGCAAGCCCGCGGGTGGCTCGGAATACAACGCCTCGAGCATCCAGGTCCTCGAAGGCCTCGAGGCGGTCCGCAAGCGGCCCGGAATGTACATCGGCTCGACGGACGAGAGCGGTCTCCACCACCTCGTCTGGGAGGTCATCGACAACTCGATTGACGAGGCGATGGCCAGCAAGGCGACGAAGATCTTCATCACGATCAAGGCTGACGGGACCGTGATCGTGGTCGACGACGGGCGCGGCGTGCCCGTCGGCAAGCATTCGACGGGCAAGGACGCGCTCGAGGTCGTCCACACGGTCCTGCACGCCGGCGGCAAGTTCGGCGGCGGTGGCTACAAGGTGTCAGGCGGCCTCCACGGGGTGGGCGTCAGCGTGGTCAATGCGCTGTCGGAGTGGATGCGGGTCGAATCGGCCAGGGACGGCGGGATCTGGGCCCAGGAATACGCGCGTGGCAAGCCGCTCGGGCCCGTGAAGAAGATCGGCCCGCAAGGCGATCGCAAGGGCACGACGACCGCGTTTCGTGCTGACCCGGACATGTTCGAGACGACCGAATACTCGTTCGAGACGATCAGCCAGCGGATCCGTCAGTCGGCCTACCTGACCAAGGGCGTCTGGATCTCCCTCGTCGACGAGCGATCCGACCGTGAGCGCTCGTTCTATTTCGAGGGTGGGATCCAGTCGTTCGTCCGGCACTTGAACCGGAACAAGGAGGTCCTCGACAGCCGCCCGATCTACGTCGAGCAACTGGACAAGACGACGCTCGTCGAAGTCGCCCTCCAGTACAACGACACGTACACCGAGAACGTCCTCTCGTTCGCCAACAACATCAACACCGTGGACGGCGGGTCGCACGTCACGGGGTTCCGGGCCGCGCTGACGAGCTCGCTGAACGACTGGGCCCGCCGGGCGGGCGTGCTCAAGGACAACGACGCGAACCTGGCTGGCGACGATGTCCGCGAGGGGCTGACGGCCGTCGTGAGCGTGAAGTTGACCGATCCCCAGTTCGAGGGTCAGACCAAGGCCAAGCTCGGCAACGCCGAGGTCAAGGGCCAGGTCCAGGCCGCGGTCGCCGAGAAGCTCGGCCAGTACCTCGACGAGAACCCCAGCGACGGTCGACGGATCATCGAGAAGTGCCTGACGGCGGCGCGCGCTCGTGATGCGGCGCGCAAGGCCCGCGATCTCGTCCTGCGCAAGGGCGCTCTCGACGGCCTGTCCCTGCCGGGCAAGCTGGCCGACTGCCAGGAGCGGGATCCGGCTCGCAGCGAGCTGTACCTGGTCGAGGGCGACTCGGCCGGTGGTTCCGCCAAGCAGGGTCGCGACCGTCGGTTCCAGGCGATTCTGCCGCTCCGCGGCAAGCTCCTCAATGTCGAGAAGGCGCGACTCGACAAGATCGTCGCGAGCGAGAACGTCCGGCCGCTGATCATCGCCCTGGGCGCCGGGATCGAGGGGATCGGCGATAGCTTCGACATTGCGAAGCTGCGCTACCACCGGATCATCATCATGACCGACGCCGATGTCGACGGGGCCCACATCCGGACCCTCCTGCTGACCTTCTTCTACCGGTTCATGCCGCAGGTCATCGAGAACGGCTACCTCTACATCGCCCAGCCGCCGCTCTACCGGGTGTCCACCGGCAAGGTCACGAAGTACGCCCAGTCCGAGAAGGAGCGCGATCGGATCGTCAAGGAGATGGACCGCAAGAACGTGTCGGTCCAGCGGTTCAAGGGCCTCGGCGAGATGAACGCCGACCAGCTCTGGGACACGACGATGAATCCGGCCACGCGGACGCTCCTCCGGGCCGAGATCGAGCATGCCGAGACGGCCGACGCGATCTTCACGATGCTGATGGGCGAGAAGGTCGCCCCGCGCAAGCACTTCATCAACACCGAGGCGCGCAAGGTCCGGAACCTTGACGTCTGAGGTTCGCGTGGCAACGGGCCGTGGCGGTCCCACCGAGCCGGTGGACGACGGATCGATCGACACGGGCGGGCGCCTCGTGTCCGTCGCGGGCAGCGGGATGACGATCGAGGTCGCACCGCACCGCTGCTTCGCGTGCGGGGCGCTGAACGAGCACGGGATCCATCTCGACCTGCACGTCGACGGCGATCGCTGCTGGACCGAGCTCGCCCTGCCGGATCGCTTCCAGGGCTGGGACGGGATCGCCCACGGCGGGATCATCTGCACCGTCCTCGACGAGGTGATGGCCTGGTCGCTGGCCGCCACCGACAACTGGGGCCTGACCGCCCGGATGAGCGTCGAGTTCAAACGGCCGGTCCGCCTGGGCGTGCCGATCCGGGGCGATGGCTGGGTCACCTCCGTCCGGCGGCGGCTCGTGGAGACGGCCGCCCGGATCATCGATCCGGTGAGCGGCGAGCTCCTCGCGACCGCCAC
Source organism: Chloroflexota bacterium (assembly GCA_031361415.1). Classification (GTDB taxonomy): domain Bacteria; phylum Chloroflexota; class Limnocylindria; order Limnocylindrales; family CSP1-4; genus CF-46. Next base: position 8,566 of record JANMCU010000061.1, read on the forward strand.
CGCCACCTACGTCGCCGCGGACGCGGCGCGCAAGGCGGAGCTGCAGGCCCGCTACCGGTTCCGATTGACGCCGGCCGCCAGCGCCCTGCCCGCTGATCGCGCTCGGACCGGAACGGACGCTCCGGATACCGGCGGGAGCCCGGGGTGATGCCCCAGACCCGGAGCCCGATCACGGCTCGCGCGAACGGGTTCGTGGCCGATCGTCGACCCGACGCCGCGTCCCTCGGCCGCGCCCTCGCCGACGAGGTCGGGGACCCGGATCAGTTCGCGGACGTCCTGCGCGACGGTCTGGCGGCCCTGGCCGATCCCGAGTATCTCGCGGGCCAGCGCCGGATCGCGCCGGGAATCGGCGACCTGCACGGTGTCCGCTGGCCGCTGATCGAGGCCGTCAAGCGCGGGTTCCGCGAGGCCACCCGGCGCGAGCGGACGTCCGGCTGGCTGTTCGTCGCCGATCGCCTCCTGCGCGAGCCGAAGCTGGAGGCACGCTGGTTCGCCTTCGGCCTGCTCGAGCGGCTCATCGTCGATGACACCGAGCGCGCATGGCAGCTGATTCGACGCGCCGCCCGCGACGCCGGCGACTGGATCACCGTCGACAGCCTTGCCCACCCGGTCGGCAAGGGGATTCTCAACGAACCGTACCGCTGGGCGGAGCTCGAGCAGCTCGTCTACAGCCCGTCGCGCTGGGAGCGCCGCCTCGTTGGCAGCACGATCGCCACGATCCCGTTCGTGGATCGTCGGCTCGGTCGCGAGCCGGAGGTCGCGAGCCACGGCCTGGGCCTGGTCCGCGAGCTGATCGGCGACCAGGCACCGGATGTCCAGAAGGCGCTAGCGTGGGCCCTGCGCTCGATGGCCCTGGTCGACCGCGCGGCCACGACGTCGTTCCTCGAAGCGGAGGCTGCGCTGGCGGCCGACGGGTCCGATGGCAACCGCGCGTGGGTCGTCCGCGCAGCCCTGGCCAAGCTCGAGCCCGTCGATGGCGCACGGATCCGCGCCCGGCTGGCGGGTGTCCGACGGATCGAGGGCGGCCCGTCGACCTCGCGAGCCGCAGAAACGGCGGTCCGGTTCGGCGCCGGCCTGCTCGGGCGGCCGATCGAGGAGCCACCACTCGCATGACCTACCCTCACGCCGGCCGATCCGCGACACTTACGAACGATCGTTAGGAGAGCCTGACCCGTGACCGACGACCTGGGCGACATCCGAGCCATCCACATCGAGGACGAGATGCGGGTGAGCTACCTCGATTACGCGATGAGCGTGATCGTGGCGCGCGCGCTGCCGGATGTCCGCGACGGCCTGAAGCCCGTCCACCGCCGGATCCTGTACACGATGGGCGAGATGGGGCTCAGCGCGACGAGCTCCTTCCGGAAATGCGCCGCGATCGTCGGCGAGGTGATGGGCAAGTACCACCCGCACGGCGACGTCGCCCTGTACGACGCCCTCGTCCGGCTCGCCCAGGACTTCTCGATGCGTTATCCGCTCGTCGACGGCCAGGGCAACTTCGGATCGGTCGATGGCGACAGCGCCGCGGCCATGCGCTACACGGAAGCCCGGCTGACGGGCATCGCCGCCGAGATGCTCGACGACATCGACAAGGAGACGGTCGATTACCAGGACAACTACGACGGAACCCAGAAGGAGCCGTCGGTCCTGCCGGCCAAGCTGCCGAACCTCCTCATCAACGGCAGCAGCGGCATCGCGGTCGGGATGGCGACGAACATCCCGCCGCACAACCTGAGCGAGATCTGCGACGCGACGACCGCCCTGATCGACGACCCCGACATCACCTCCGACGGCCTGGCCGCGTTCGTCCTCGGGCCGGACTTTCCGACCGGCGGCACGATCTATCGGTTCGAGCAGCAGCGCAATCCTCTGACCGGCGAGAACGAGACCGTCGACGCGATCCGCCAGATGTACGCCCACGGTCGCGGCCGGGTCGTCATGCGCGCCCAGGTCGCATTCGAGGAGGTCCGGGGGGACCGGATGGCGATCATCATCAGCGAGCTGCCGTACCAGGTGAACAAGGCCTCGCTGCTCGAGAAGATCGCCGACCTGGTGAAGGACAAGCGGATCGACGGGATCAGCGACCTCCGCGACGAGTCCGATCGCGACGGGATGCGCGTCTACATCGAGATCAAGCGCGACGCCAACCCGCACAAGGTGTTGAACAACCTGTTCAAGCACACCCCGATGCAGCTCGCCTTCAACATGAACATGCTGGCCCTCGTCGACGGCCAGCCCCAGACGCTCCCGCTCAAGAGCGTCCTGGTCCACTACGTCGACCACCGTCGCAACATCGTCCGGCGCCGGACCGAGTTCGACCTCGGCAAGGCGCGCGCCCGGGCGCACATCCTCGAGGGCCTCAAGATCGCCCTCGACAACCTCGACGCGGTCATCCGGACGATCCGCGAGTCGCAGGACGTCGAGCTGGCGCGCACGAACCTGATGATCCGGTTCGACCTGAGCGAGCTCCAGGCCCAGGCGATCCTCGACATGCGGCTGGCCCGGCTGGCCGCCCTCGAGCGCAAGAAGATCGAGGACGAGTACCTCAGCGTGATCCAGCTGATCGCCGAGCTCGAGGACATCCTCGCCAATCCGCAGCGCGTTCTGACGATCATCAAGGACGAGCTCGCTGAGCTGAAGAAGAAGTTCGGCGGCGACCGGCGCACGCGCGTGGCCGACGACTCGAGCCGCGAGATGACCGACGAGGACCTGATCGCCGACGAGGACGTCGTGATCACGATCAGCGGCCGCGGCTACATCAAGCGCCAGCCGGTCGCGACCTACCGTCGTCAGCACCGCGGGGGCAAGGGAATCATCGGCCACGTCACCCGCGAGGAGGACGCGGTCGAGTACCTGATCGTCGCCAACACGCACGACTGGGCCCTGTTCTTCACGAACCGCGGCCGCGTGTTCAGCGCCAAGGTCCACGCGATCGTCGACGCCAGTCGTCAGGCCAAGGGCACCCCGATCATCAACCTGCCGGGCGTCCAGGTCGAAGCCGGCGAAGTCCCCGTCGCGACGATCGTGCTGCCGAACTTCGAACCCGGGCATTACCTCGTGATGGCGACCCGGCGCGGTCATATCAAGAAGACTCCTCTCGAGCAGTTCGAGCGCGTCCGCTCGACCGGCATCCGGGCGATCACGATCCACGACAACGACGAGCTCGCCTGGGTCGACGTCTCGAGCGGGGCCGACGACGTCATCCTCGCAACCGCCCAGGGCATGCTCGCCCGGTTCGACGAGGACGAGGTCCGGCCGATGGGCCGCGACGCCGCCGGCGTGATCGGCATCCGGCTCCTCAAGAAGGAGGGCGACAGCGTCGTCGCGATGACCGTCGTCGAGCCGGAGGCCGATCTCCTCGTCCTGACCGAGACCGGCTACGGCAAGCGGGTCGGGCTGACCGAGTTCCGCAGGAAGCACCGCGGCGGCCAGGGCGTCCGGCTGATCGCGCTCGAAGGCAGGAAGACCGGTCTCGTCGCGGCCGTCCAGCAGGTCACCGAGGAGGACGAGGAGCTGCTCCTGATCAGCGCCGGCGGGCAGGTCATCCGGACCGAGACGAACTCGATCAACCGCTACTCGTCGGGCGCTCGCGGGGTGATCGTCATGCGGCTCGCCGAGGGCGATCGGGTGGTCGCCATCGCCGCGTTCCGATCCGGGCTGGCGGAGCGCGATGGCATCGAGGACAATGGCGCCCCCGATCCGGCCGGCAGCGACCCGGTTCCGGGGCCCGGCGCGTGACCGCGTCGTGAGACCGCTGGTGCGGGAGGACGCGGTGTACGCGGACCAGTTCGAGATCTATCACGGCAACTCGAACCCGGAACTGGCCCGGAAGATCGCCCGCTGGCTCGGCACGGAGTGCGGCAAGGCCGAGGTGTTCCAGTTTGCGAACGAGAACATCTTCGTCAAGATCCTGGACAACGTCCGCGAGAAGGACGTCTTCCTCGTCCAGCCGACGTCGCACCCGGTCAACCAGTCGATCATGGAGCTCTTGATCATGATCGACGCCTTCAAGCGCGCGAGCGCCGGGCGGATCACGGCGGTCATCCCGTTCTACGCCTACGGCCGCTCGGACAAGAAGGACCAGCCACGGGTTCCGATCACGGCTCGCCTGATCGCCGACATGATCACGGTCGCGGGCGCCGACCGGGTCCTGACGATGGACCTCCACCAGGGCCAGATCCAGGGCTTCTTCAACATCCCGGTCGACGAGCTGACCGCGGTCCACCTCCTCTCGAACTACTTCATCCACAAGCACCTCGAGGACGTCGTCGTCGTGACCGACCTCGGCTTCGCCAAGCGGGCCCGCACGTTCGCCGAGCTGTTGGACGCGCCCCTCGCGATCATCGAGAAGCGCCGGATCGGCAACCTCGATCGGGCCGAGCTGATGAACGTCATCGGCGACGTCCGCGGCAAGCGGGCGATCATCGTCGACGACGAGATCGACACGGCGGGGACGCTGACCGAGATCGTCCGGGCCCTCGAGCGCGAGGGCGTGACCGAGATCTACGCCTGCGCCACGCACGGCGTCCTGAGCGATCCGGCCGTCGACCGGATCCGCGACTCGAACCTGCTCGAGGTCGTCCTGACCGATTCGGTGCCCCTGCCGGCGGTCAAGCGGCTGCCTAAGATCACGACCCTCTCGGTCGCGCCGCTCATCGGCGAGGCGATCAAGCGGATCCATCGCGGCGAAAGCGTTGGCGCGCTGTTCAGCAGCGAGGTCTCCTTCACCCAGGAGATGCTCCTCTGGCAGGACGGCCAGCAGGGCCGGATGGACACCCGCCATGAGCCCGGTCACGACGACGACGGCGACCGCGGCGGCACCGATTCGGACGACGATTCAGTGCTCCTCGGCATGACCGGCCAGGCTGACCGATGAGCCTTCAGCTGCACCGGCCGGACGGCAACGGCGGGGTCGAGCCGAAGCCGGTCAACGAGCCCGACTGGCGGCGCGGGATGCTGTCGCGTCGCTGGGGGACGAGCCGGCGCGACGGCCGGCTGCCGGAAATGCAGAACGTCGAGATGAACCCGACCTCGACGGCCATGGCCGTGCTGTTCTGGGTCGGTCTCGGAGCCCTGACCTTCGTGCTGCTCGTGGCGGGATACGGATCAGGGTTCTGGCACTAGGCCCTCCGAGGTCCCAGGCCGAGCTCCGCGAGACGGTCGGCCCGAGGATTCTGGCACCAGCCCCTCCGAGGTCCGAGGCCGAGCTCCGCGAGACGGTCGGCCCGAGGACGACTCTCAGAAACCCCTCACGCGACGTTCCAACGATCCGCCGATGAGATCCCGTCCTGCCCTGATCGGCGCCGTCGCCGTCCTTCTCGTCGTGGTCGGCGGAGGCGCAGCGGCGTGGGCCCTGTTCCTCAGCGGCGATCACGTCGCGCCGCTCAGCCTGCCCAGCCGGGCGCCCGGTGCGTCGTCGGGATCGGCAGCCGCCACTCCCGTGGCCGGCGCATCGGGCACGACAGCGACCCTTCCGCCCGCCTCGGCGGCCATCCTGGATGCGGCGTCGATCCCCGGAACATGGTCAATCAGCGCCGGTTCGATCGTCGGTTATCGGGTCCGTGAGCGGCTCGCCAGCCTGTCGGCGGACAGCGACGCCGTCGGTCGGACGAACGCGATCACCGGCAACGCGACGATCGCGTCGAGCAGCGGGACACTGAGCGTCACCGCTGCTGAGTTCACGGTCGACATGACGTCACTCAAGAGCGACAGGCAGATGCGCGACAACCGGCTCCGCAACGGCGGGATCCAGACGGACAGCTTTCCGACGTCCACGTTCGCCCTGACCACGCCCGTGGCGCTGCCCGCCGGCGCGACATCCGGGGCGGCCTTCGACGTCACCCTCCACGGCGACCTGACGCTTCACGGCGTCACGAAGATCGTCGACATCCCGGCCACGGCGCAGGTCAACGGCGCCCTCGTCCAGGTCCTCGGGACTCTTTCGTTCCCGTTCTCCGACTACGCGATCAACGCCCCGAACATCGGCGGGTTCGTCGCCGTCCAGGATCACGGCACGCTCGAGTTCCAGGTGAACCTCAGCAAGTCCTGACCGACCCGGGCCGCCGCGCCCGCACATTTCTTGCTCTCAGGCCGGAGTCGCCTCCGGCCGAGCGCTCTGACGTCGGCCCCGGGGGCGCCGTGCACGATGTCCGACCCGCGGACGGTCCCCGCAGGCGCGTCCCGCCTCAGCGCAAGACATCCGGCTGAGCGCCGCGCGCAACAGGCGGGTCCCGCCTCAGCAAGACATCCGGCTGAGCGCCGCGCGCAACAGGCGGGTCCCGCCGCGCCCGCCGCGCCCGCCGCGCCCGCCGCGGCCAGACGGTGACCGAACCCCGCCCGCACCGGGGGTTCCGCGGCACGGACCTTATACTTCGCGGGCCATGCGATTTCTTTCCCGTTTCGTCGACTCGAACGACCGCGAGATCCGACGTATCCAGCCC
>JANMCU010000103.1:0-7774 GCA_031361415.1 Chloroflexota bacterium
CCGGATCCCGCCCCGCTCCGAGCCGGGTCCGTGATCACCGTCCCGGCGCTCGGCCGCCGGGAGCGGTTTGCGAGCGTCGGCTCGACCAACGACGTGGTCCGCGCCTGGCTCGCCGCCGGCGAGCCCGAGATCTGCCTCGCCGTCGCCGGCGAGCAGACCGCCGGTCGTGGCCGGAATGGACGGACCTGGATCGCGCCAGCCGGTTCGGGGCTGCTGCTGTCGCTCGGGTTCCGGCCGACCTGGCTCGCGCCCGATCGTGTGTGGCGCCTGGCGGCAACCGTGGCGCTTGCGATGGCCGATGCGGCGGAGGAGGTCGCCGGCCTGCCCGATCGATCGGTCCGCCTGAAATGGCCGAACGACCTCGCGATCGCGACCGATGACGGCGGACGGGCGCTCGATTCGCACGGGACGGCCGACGCGGCGAGCGCGGGGACCGGCCCGACGGTTCGCAAGCTCGGCGGGGTCCTCGGCGAGACCGAAGGTCTCGGGACTGACGACCCGCAGGTCGTCGTCGGGATCGGGCTCAACGCCGACTGGCCCGCGGCCGAGTTCCCGACCGAGCTGGCGGCGACCATGACCTCGCTCCGATCCGCGTCGGGCGGACGGCCGGCCGACCCGGTCCGGCTCCTGGGCGCGTTCACGTCGCGGCTCGAGACCCGGATCGAGGCCCTCGCGAGCGGCCGCTTCGATGTCGCCGGCTGGGTCGAGCGCCAGATCACGACCGGCCGCCGGATCGAGCTTGTCCGTCCCGACGGTACGGTCGAGGCCGTGCTCGCCCGCGGTGTCGACGGCGTCGGCGGCGGTCTCCGGATCGCCGCTCCGACCGACGCGGACCGGGACGCCGAGCGGACGATTCTCGTCGGCGAGATCCGCCACGTTCGCCTGGCCGGGGTGTAACGGCATGGCACGTCCGGGATTGGGAAGGGTGAACGTCAAGGGACGCATCGCACCGGCAGCAGCCGACCGGCCGGCGCGGATCGCCCATCTCGATCGCGACCGGCCGCTGGTGGAGGCGGCCCAGGGCGATCCACTCCAGTTCGACGCCCTCTATCGCAGGTATCTGGCCCAGGTGTACAGCTTCGCGTTCTACGAGCTCGGCGACCATCACGAGGCCGAGGACGTCACCGAGCGGACGTTCCTCGCCGCGCTCGCCAACCTCGACCGATTCGAGGAGCGGGCTCGACCGGCCGACGGCGACGGCGCCTCGACGTTCCGCGTGTGGCTGTTCCAGATCGCCCGCAACGCGGTCGCCCATCAGCGCCGCGGCCGGCGCCGCCACCCGCAGGCGCCGCTCGAGGCGGCCGCGCTCGTGGCCGACCCACTCGACATCGAGGGCGGGGTCACGATCCGCGACGAGGCCACGGCGGCCTGGCAGGCGGTCGGGCGTCTGCCGGCCGATCGCCGCCGCGCCGTCGTCCTCCGCTTCGTCGAGGAGATGTCGACCGCCGAGATCGCCGGGATCCTCGGCCGGTCCGAAGGCGCCGTTCGCGTCCTGATCCATCGCGCGCTGCGGACCGTCGCTCGCGACCTCCACGACCGGGATCCGCGATGACCCTCGATCGCGACGCATCGGCCAGCGAGGCCCTGCTCACCGACCTGTACCTCGACGCGCTTCTCGCGGGCGTGGTCCGCGATGCGGCAGCCGGCGGAACGCCCGAAGACATCGCAGCGCGGCTCGACCCGGCGGCGCGGCAGGCCGCCGAGCGGCTCCGCCACGACCTCGTCCGCGTCCACCCGTCGTTCCGGTTCGAGGAGCGTCTCGCGACGCGTCTCGCCGCCGCCGCGGTCGGGATGAGGGTTTCGGTTGCCGCGGGCGGCGACCGGATCGTGGCGTTCCGGCCCGGTCCGGCGACAGACCTCGATCCGGGGATCGTCCCACCCGAGGGGAGCCAGGATCTGATCGAGCCGGCGACGGGCGCGATGCTGGAGCCCCTCGACCCTGAGGCCGACGCGGCCCGGCGCGTTCCGACGCGGCCCCTGCTGATCGGTGGCGCCCTCACGTCCGCCGCCCTGTCGCTGGCCGGCGCCGCGTTCGTGGCCTGGCGCTTCGGACGGCCAGGCCGGGCGTCGACCCCGATGGCCCGTGCGGCCCGTGCCGTTCGCGACGCCCGACTGGCGTCCTCGATCGGGAGCGCCGCCCGGTCGCCCGGTCGGTCGACCGCGCGGCCGCTGGACTGACATGCCGATCAAGCTGCCGTCCTTCCGACCGCGCCGCGACGCCTACCCGCCCGATCTCTGGACGAAGTGCCCGTCGTGTGGCGAGATGCTCTTCAACAAGCAGCTCGACAAGGTCCTCCGCGTCTGCCCGTCGTGCGGTCATCATTTCCGGTTGTCGGCTGGCGCCCGGATCGAGATGCTCCTCGACCATGCGTCGTTCCGCGAGCGGGACGCCGGCCTCGAGTCGGAGGATCCGCTCGGGTTCGTCGACCAGAAGACCTACCCCGATCGGGTCGCGACCGCCCAGCTCGCGACCGGCATGCGCGACGCCGCGGTCTGGGGGACGGGCACGATCGACGGCCGGCCGGTCGCCCTGTGCGTGATGGACTTCGGGTTCATGGGCGGCTCGATGGGCGCGGTTGTCGGCGAGAAGGTGACGCGGGCCGCCGAGCACGCGCTCGCCGCCCGGGTCCCGCTGTTCATCGTCTCGGCGTCCGGCGGGGCGCGGATGCAGGAAGGGACGTTCTCGCTGATGCAGCTCGCCAAGACCGTCGGTGCCCTCGAGCGGCTGCGGGCGGGTGGCGTCCCGTTCCTGAGCCTCCTGAGCGACCCGACCACCGGCGGCGTCTTTGCCTCGTTCGCCGTCCTCGGCGACATCAACATCGCCGAGCCGAACGCGCTGATCGGCTTCGCCGGCGCCCGGGTCTCGGCGGGTACGATCGCCCAGGAGCTGCCACCGGGCTTCCAGCGCTCGGAGTTCCTGTTCCAGCACGGCTACCTCGACCGCGTCATCCATCGCTCGGAGCTCCGATCCGAGGTCTCCTCGCTGCTCCGCTACCTGGTCGCTCGTCCCATGCCGGCTCCGGTCGATCGGGTCGATGGCGATCCGCTCGGCCTGCCGTCGTTCCGGCCACTCTCGTTCCTGTCCAACCTCGCCGAGCGCGTCCTGCCGACGGAAGCCGAGATCGGCAGCGCGACCAACGGTCACGGCGCGTTGCCGGCCAGCCCACCCGCGGCCGTCGTCGCGCCCGCGGCCGTGGTCGCGCCCGCGACCCCACCGCCTCCGGTCGGACCCGACCGTGAACCGGCCCAAACGCTGGTCGGGCCCGACCCCGATCCGACCCCGGCGCCGGTCCTGCCCGACCCGGAACCGACCCAGCCGGTTTCGACGACCGTGCCGGCGGAGGACCAGGATCGTGGTTGACCGGATCCTCGGCCGCGGCCGCGATGCGGCGGCCAGGGCCGGTGCCGACGACGCGTCGTCCGTGGAGCCGGCCGAACGCGACCCCAAGGCCGAGACGTGGGCCCGCGTCCAACTTGCCCGCAACATCCGCCGGCCCCGGATCCTCGACCTGTTGCCCGAGCTCGCCGACGAGTTCGTGGAGCTCCATGGCGACCGCCTGTTCGGCGACGACGAGGCCGTCGTGAGCGGCTTCGCCCGGATCGGCGATCGACGGGTCGTCGTCGTCGGCCAGCAGAAGGGCGCCGACACGGACGAGAACATCCGACGCAACTTCGGCATGCCCCACCCCGAGGGCTATCGCAAGGCGATGCGGGTGATGGAGCTCGCCGAACGGCTCGGCCTGCCGATCGTGACCTTCGTCGACGTCCCGGGAGCCCATCCCGGCCCGGAGTCCGAGGAACGCGGGATCGCCGAGTCGATCGCCCGCTCGATCGGCCTGATGAGCCGCCTCCGCACCCCGATCGTCGTCGTGATCACCGGCGAGGGTGGGTCCGGCGGTGCCCTCGCGATCGCGGTCGGCGACGTCATCGTGGCCCTGGAGAACGCGGTCTACTCCGTGATCAGCCCGGAAGGCTGTGCGTCGATCCTGTGGCGGACCGCCGACGAGGCCGCCACCGCGGCCGTCGCGATGAAGATGACGGCGCCCGATCAGCAGGCGCTCGGGATCATTGACATCGTCATCCCCGAGCCGGGCGAGGGCGCCCACACCGATCATGCCGAGACCGCGCGCCGGATCCGGTCGGTCGTCATCGAGCAGCTCGACGTCCTCGCCGCGGTCCCGCTCGACGAGCTGGTCGAAGCGCGATACCGTCGGTTCCGATCGCTGGGCACCTATCGCGAGGTCGAGGCACCGCAACCGGTGACCCCCGAGCGACCCGGTCTCGCCGATCGCCTGCGCAACTTGCTCGACCCGGGCCGCTGGTCCGGCGTCCCTTCGAACCCGACAGGTCAGCATGACGACCTGCCGGCCCGTGACGAGGTCTGACCCCCGTGACCGACGACCAGCGCCCATCGCCTCCCCCGGGTGTGGCGCGCGAGCCGCGCAGCGCCGACGCCCGTGCAGCGGACCACGCCGCGATCGAGCGGCTCGCCGAGGACCTCGTGCCGGCCCTGATCGCGAAGCTGTCGGCGAGCGGGCTCGGCGAGATGGAGATCGCCGAGGAGGCCTGGACGATCCGCATTCGCCGGCCCGGCGACACGGCCCACGGGCACGGTCGGCGCGTCACCGACAAGCCGTCCCGGTCGCAGCCCGGTCACGCCGGCCACGGGCACGCACCCGGCAGCTTCGAGGGCCACCGCAGCGCGCGCGAGGGGAAGCCGGCCGCGGGGCACGCGTCGGCGAATGGCGCCGCGCCGCCTGCCGCGTTCGGGGCGGAGGCAGGCTCGCCGGCCGGCCATCGTCCGGCCGACGCCGGCAACGGTTCGACCGATGGCCGCAGCGAGCCGCATCGCGTCGTCGCCACATCGCCCGCCGTCGGGGTCTTCCAGCCGCGGGCCGATCTCAGCGCCGGCAGCCGCGTCCGGAACGGCGACCGGCTCGGTGCGGTCGACATGCTCGGGATCCTTCAGGAGGTCGTCGCGCCGGCCGACGGGATCCTCGGTGCGAGCCTGGTCGAGGCCGGCCAGGCCGTCGAGTACGGGCAGGAGCTCATCGTCATCGAGCTGGCCGGTCGCACGGCCGACCGGAGCGAGGTCTGATGTTCAAGAAGATCCTCATCGCGAACCGGGGCGAGATCGCCCTTCGGGTCCTGCGCGCCTGCCGGACGCTCGGCGTGGAGGCGGTCGTTGCGTACAGCGAGGCGGATCGCGAATCGTTGCCGGTCCAGCTGGCCGACGAGGCGATCTGCATCGGCCCGGCCGACGCGCGCCGGTCCTACCTGTCGGCGCCGGCCGTGATCAGCGCGGCGATCGTGACCGGCTGTGATGCGATCCACCCGGGCTACGGGTTCCTGTCCGAGGACGACGGCTTCGCCGAGGTCGTCCGGGCCCACGACCTCACGTTCATCGGCCCGCCCGCCAACGTCCTCGAGCGCTTTGCGAGCAAGGAGGCGACGCGGCGCCTCCTCGGCTCGCTCGGACTGCCGACGATCCCGGGCTCCAACGGCATCCTCCGCGACGATGCCCACGCCCTCGAGGAAGGGGAGCGGATCGGCTATCCGCTCCTGATCAAGCCCGCGGCGGGGGGTGGCGGCAAGGGGATGCGGATGGTCCGGACGCCGCGCGAGCTCGAGGCCTCGTTGAATGTCTGTCGGTCCGAGGCCCGCGCCGCGTTCGGCGACGATTCGCTCTATCTCGAGCGTTGGCTCGACGAGACCCGCCACATCGAGGTCCAGGTCGCGGTCGATCGCTACGGCCGCGGGATCCACCTCGGCGAGCGCGACTGCAGCGTCCAGCGCCGCCACCAGAAAATCCTCGAGGAAGGCCCGACCCCGGCGATGTCGGTCGAGGCCCGGAACGAGCTCTGCACCCGCGCTGTGCGGGCCGTGGTGTCGGCCGGCTACGAGAATGTCGGCACGCTCGAGTTCCTCGTCGATCGCGATGGTGGCTTCTTCTTCATCGAGATCAACTGCCGGATCCAGGTCGAGCATCCGGTCACCGAGATGCTGACCGGGATCGACCTCGTCGCGATGCAGATCCGGATCGCGGCCGGTGAGCCGCTCGGGATGAGCCAGGCCGATGTCGTGAGCCGCGGCCACGCGATCGAGTTCCGGATCAACGCCGAGGACGCCGAGCGCGACTTCCGGCCGGCCGCCGGCGTCGTCGAGCGCTATCTCGCCCCAGGCGGGCCGGGCGTCCGGATGGACTCTCACCTGTATGCCGGCTACGAGGTCCCGCCGTTCTACGACTCCCTGCTCGGCAAGCTCGTCGTGTGGGGCCCGACCCGGGCCGCCGCGATCGAGCGCGGGCACGTGGCCCTGGCGGAGCTGATGGTCGAGGGCCTCGTCACGAACGTGCCGATCCACCAGGCGCTGCTCTCGAGCGAGGCCTTCCTGGAGGGCCGGATGACGACCAACCTGCTCGACCGCGTCGGCTCGGCCGCGTTCCTTGCCGCTGCCGCCCGCGTGTGACGACCCTCGCGCGCATGTGTGCACCTGCACCCACCCGCCCGCACGACGCGCCCGTCGCGCGGCACACTGGGACCCCCATCTGGAGCTGCCCGTGACCGATGCCGCGACCGGCACCCCGCCGCCGACCCCGACTCCGACGCCGACGACCCCGACGAAGCTGGCGACGATCCACTCGACCGCCGAGATCCAGGCCCTGATCCCGCATCGCTGGCCGATCCTGCTGGTCGATCGGATCGTGGAGTACGACCTCGCGGCGAAGCGGATCGTCGGGATCAAGGGCGTGGCCGCGACCGAGTGGTTCTTCCAGGGCCACTTCCCGGGGCTGCCGGTGATGCCCGGCGTGATCCAGGTCGAGGCCCTCGCCCAGACGATGGCGGTGTACGTCGCCAAGCAGCCCGGGTTCGGTGACCGGATCGGGCTGTTTGCCGGGATCGACGACTGCCGGTTCAAGCGGGTCGTGGTGCCGGGCGACGTCCTCCGGCTCGAGGTCACGATGGACAAGCTCGGCAGCCGGTTCGGACGCGGACGCGGGATCGCGACCGTCGACGGCGCGGTCGCCTGCGAAGCAACGCTGAGCTTCGTCATCCCAGCCGAAGGCGTCCTGCGATGACCCGGATCGCCATGACGGCACCTCGCGGCGTCGTCGCCTGTGCGCGCTCACTCGCGCACATCCGAGTGCGCTCGTTCGCGTCCTCGGCTCCTCCTTGCGATGCACCATCCTGGCGATCCGGGAGCGTTCTTCCATGACCGCCAGGGTCGCGATCATCTCGGACATCCACGGCATCCTGCCTGCCCTGACGGCCGTTCGGGCCGCGCTCAAGAAGGAGCGCCCCGACCACGTCCTGATCACCGGCGACCACGTGTTCCAGGGTCCCGACCCGGCCGGCGTCGTTGACGCCCTGCGCGAGATGGAGGCCAGCGGGGCCACGATCGTCCAGGGCAACACGGACGTCGCGGTTGCCGACTTCGACTATGGGGCCGCGTTTCCCTGGTTCACCGACGGCGTGCCCGACATGGTCCGGGACGCTGCCGAATGGGCGCACGACGCGCTGGGCGACGAGCGCGTGTCGTGGCTCCGCCGGCTGCCGAGCGAGCGCCGCCTGATGCTCGACGACACGATGCTCCTCGGCTGCCACGCCTCGCCCGGCTCGCAGACCCAGGGCTTCGACCCGCAGCTCGACCCGAACGTCACCCTCGAGCGCATCTCGCGGACCGATGCCCGGCTGATCTGCTGCGGCCACACCCATCTGCCGGAGATCCGTGACCTCGGCTGGAAGATGATCGTCAACGCCGGTTCCGCGGGCTA
>JANMCU010000111.1:0-10274 GCA_031361415.1 Chloroflexota bacterium
TCAGACCCCGAATCGGCGGAGGTACTCGCGGTTCGCCTGCTGGACCGCGACCACCGACGCCGGCGTGTCGCTGGCGCGCAGGAACTGGTCCTGCTCGATGACGAGCCAGCCCCGGTAGTCATGGCGCCTGAGCGCCTCCATCACCGCGTCGATGCCCGAGTCGCCCAGGCCGAGCTGGCAGAAGACGCCCCGGCTGAGCGCCTCCTCGAGGCCCTTGCCTTCCGCCTTGACGTCGTCCATCACCTGGGTCAGGCAGTCCTTGATGTGGACGTGCCGGATCAGTTCGTGATAGTCGTCGACGGCCTGCGCAGGATCCGCGCCGCCGAACCGGAAATGGCCGGTGTCGAGGCACAGCCCGAGGAGCGCGGGATCGATCCGATCCATGACCCGCGCGATCTCGTCAGCCGTCTCGACGTACGTTCCCGCGTGCGGATGGAGGACGACCTCGAAGCCCTCGGTCCGGCACAGCTCGGCGGCCCGGTGGAGGTTCGCGATCAGCGCCTCGAAGCGGTCGGACGAGAGCCACGCCTCGGGGTGGTCGGCGATCCGGCCGGAGAACGCCAGCCGCTCGGGCTCGTCGAAATGGTCGGACAGGATGGCCAGCGGACGCGAGCCCGAGGGCGCTCCGTCGCGGATCAGGCGCAGGCTGTCGCGCAGCCAGGTCCGATCGTCGTCGGCCTTCTCGTTCCGGCTGAAATGCTGTGGCAGGAAGGCGCCGACGAGGGCGAGATTGCGCGACGTCAGCCGCTCGCGGACTTCGCCGGCGTCGCCCATGAAACCGGGCGGTCCCAGCTCGGTGCCCTCGAACCCGATGTCGACCATCCAGTCGAGCATGTCGTCCGGGTCGGGCATCCACGCGTCGTCGACGACGATCTCGTCGACGCCGAACGAGACCGGGGCACTGGCGACGCGGATGGGCTCAACGGACACGGGGACCTCCGACTGGGTGGGTGGATTCGGTCGCCGGTGGGTGGGCCGCCGGCTGGGGACTTGCGGGCGTCACGGCGGGGCAACCGCATGATCGCCGGATGGCGAGCTCCATGGAGATCCGGACATCCATCGGCCCGGCAGCGGGATGTTCGAGCGCGCGCAGGACCATCGACGCCGCGAGATCGCCGATGTCGCGGTCACGCCGGGCCAGGACGGTGAGCGGCGGGTCGAGCAGCGGGGCGGCATCCGAGTCGTCGAAGCACACGATCGCGACGTCGTCGGGCACGGCGCGGCCGCGCGCCCGCAGCTCGCCGAGGCCACCCAGCGCGAGATCGGCACAGGGAAAGACGATCGCGCTGACCGGGTCATCGAGATCGATGAGAGCGGCCGTCTCGCTCCGGCCGGCGGCCTCGGTCCAGTCGCCCGGTCGGACGCAGCGCGGGTCGATCTCGAGACCGTTGGCGCGCATCCCGAGCTGGTAGCCGGCCAGCCGTTCCGCGCCGGATGTCTCGCTCTCGATCCCGCCGACGTAGCCGATCCGGCGGTGGCCATGAACCCCGGCCAGGTGCCCGACCAGCAGCTGGATGCCGGCCTCGTTGGCGAGCGTGACGTGGCCCGCCCCGACGCCATCGACCACATTGTCGAACGTCACGATCGGCAGACCGAAGCGTCGCTCGATCGCGCGGAGGACCGATCCGTCGCCGCCCGACGAGCAGACGATGAACCCGTCGACCCGGCCCGCGGCAAGAGCGAGGAGGGCGGCGCGCTCGCGGTCGGGCCGTTCGTCGGTGTCCATGAGGGTGATCTGGTAGCCGGCCGCCTGGAGCCGGTGCTGGGCGCCCTTGAGCGCATTGGCGTAGAAGCCTGAGCTGATGTCGGGGACGATGAACCCGATCATCCGGGTCGAGCGGGCGCGCAGGTTCTGGCCGGCCGCCGACGGGTGGAAGTCGAGGGTCGCGGCCGCCCGCTGGACCCGCTCGCGCGTCTCGCTCGCGACACTGCCCCGGCCGGTCAGCGCCCGCGACGCGGTCGCCACCGACACGCCGGCGGCCTCGGCCACGTCGGTCAGGCGCGGCGACCCGGCGCTGGCGGCACGGGATCCGGCCGTGGCCGCCCGGGATCCGGCCATCACTTGACGGCACCCATCGTCAGGCCGCGAACGAGGTGCTTCTGGACGACGAGCGAGAACGCCACGATCGGCAGCGCACCGATGACCCCCGCGGCGCTCATCGCCCCCCAGTCGACGTTGATCCGCCCGATCAGCGTGGCTGCCCCGACCGGCATCGTCTCGGCGGCTGGCGTCGAGGTCAGGACGAGCGCGAACAGGAACTCGTTGTAGGTCGTGATCACCGCGAAGATCCCGGTCGCCACGAGACCCGGGGCGGCGAGCGGCAGGACGATCCGCCGGAAGGCGGCGAACCGGGTGTCGCCGTCGACCATGGCGGCCTCCTCGAGGTCGACCGGGATCTCGCGGAAGAAGCTCTCCATCATCCAGACGACGATCGTCACGTTGAAGGCGGCATACACGATGATCAGGCTCAGCTGGGTGTTCAGGAGCCCGAACCGCTGGGCGACGAGGAAGAGCGGGATGATGATCACGATGGGCGGCATCAGCCGGACCATCAGCAGGCTGAATCCGACGTAGCGGTGCATCCCGGCCCGGAGCCGGAAGCGGGCCAGGACGTAGGCGGCCATGGTCCCGAGGATGAGTGCGATCCCGACGCTGACCGCGGTCACGATGACCGAGTTGGTCAGGTATGAGGCGAACTCGCGGCCGTTGAACAGGCTGACGTAGTTGGCGGTCGTCAGCGCCTGCGGGATCAGCGAGGTCTCCTGGGTGATCTCGCGATTTGTCTTCAGCGAAGTCAGGAGCATCCACAGGATCGGGCTGATCGCGAACGCGAGCGCGGTCAGCGCCGCGAGCGCCCAGGCGATCCCTCCGAGCCGGTTGCGGGTCATGCCGGTCGCCGCCGCATGAGCCCGACGGCGAAGCCGGCCGCGATGAGAACGACGAGCGCGACCATGAACAGCATCGCCGCGGCGTAGCCGACCTGCTGGAACTGGAAGAACGTCTGGTAGCCGTAGATGGAGATCAGCTGGGTCGACGTGCCCGGCCCGCCGCGGGTCAGGACGTAGACCTGGTCGAAGGTCGTGAGGGCGTCGATGGAGCGGAGGGTGACCGCGACGAGGATCGTCGGCCGGAGCAGCGGCAGGGTGTGGTCGACGAAGGTCCGCCAGCTCGTCGCGCCGTCGACCCGGGCCGCCTCGAACGGCTCCACCGGCATCGACTGGATGCCGGCGAGGAGGATGAGGAAGAGGAGCGGCGTCCATTCCCAGACGTCGAGGAAGACGAGTCCGAGGAAGGCCCCCGTGCCGCTGCTGAGGATCTGCGGCGGGTCGAGGCCGACCGCGTGGGCGAGCGATGCGAGCAGCCCGACATCGGACGCGTAGATGAGCCGGAAGACGATTCCGACAACGACCGGGGTGACGATCATCGGCAGGATGAGGGTCGCTCGGATCCGCCGGATGAAGCGTCGCTCGCGAGCGACGAGGAGCGCGAGACCGAGGCCCAGGACCGTCTCGATCGTGACCGCGAGGAACATGAACCGGGCCGTCGTGACCAGGGCTTCGATGAACGCCGGGTCCGCGAGGGCCTGGCCGTAATTGTCGAGACCGACCGACCGGACCTCGCGCCCGAACCGGTAGAAACCGGTGCTCGAGCGGAGGCCGTCGATGAGCGGATAGACGATGACGCCGAGCACGAGGAAGATCGTCGGCGCGAGCATCAGGTACGGGAGCACCCGATCCAGGCCGGAGCCCCGGAGGATCCGGCCCGGGGTGCCCGGCGTCATCGCGGTGGTCATCCGATCAGTGGTTGTCGCCGGCTCAGTAGTAGCCCGCCGTCGTGAGATAGGCCTTCACCTGGGTTGCGGCCCGGTCGAGCGCCGCGCCGCCGCCGCTGCCGGCCGCGAGGGCGGTGTTCAGCTCGGTGCCGATGATCGACTCGACCTTGGACCAGTCGGGCATCCGCGGCCGGGCCTGGGCGCCGGCGTTGAGCTGGGCGAGCGCCACCGGCAGGAGCCGGTGGTCCTTGACGGCCTGGGTGTCGTTGAAGGCCGGGGTCTTGACCGGCAGGTCGCCCGAGCGGGCCAGCGCGGTCTGGACGTCGTTCGTCGCGAACCACTTCATGAACGCGATCGCGTTGTCCTTGTTCGGGGCGGACGCGCTCACGCCGTGGATGAAGATGCCGATCTGGGCGATCGCCGACTCCTGCTTCGGGACGACCCCGAAGTCGAGCTTGCCGACCTCCTTGGACTGGGCCGGGTCATCGGATTTGATCGCATTGCCCGAGTACTGGATGATCGCGGCCGCGTCGCCGCCGAGGATCGCCGCACCCTCCTGGTCCGAGTCGAACTCGGCCACGCCCTTCGGCGCGATGGACTTCAGCGTCCCGACGAAGAAGTCGGCGGCGGCCTTGCCCTTGTCCGAGTTGAAGATCGGGTTCCACTTGTCGTCGAAGAAGTCCGCCCCGTAGGAGCGGAAGAGCGGGTAGAACGAGGTCACGATCGGGTTGCCCTTCACGCCGCGGAACACGAACCCGTACTTGACCTTGCCGGCGGCCATGCCGGCCTTGCCCTGGGTCACGAGGTCGTCCCAGGTCGCCGGAGCCGACGCGAACACATCGTTCCGGTAGGTCAGCGTCTGGAGGTCGCCGATCGTCGGCAGGGCGATGAGCTTGGGATCCAGCGTCTCGAAGCCCTTGACCCGCGGACCGGTCCGCGGCGGCCAGAAGCCGAGGTCGGCGAACGGGCCCGGATAGTCCGCGTCCATCGTGATCCCGTGTGGTCCGAGGTCCTCGAGGATGCCGGCCGCCGCGTACTGCGGGATCCACGGGTCGTCCATGATGTAGATGTCGTACTGGCCGGCCTTGGATTGCCCGTCCTGGAAGGCCTTCGCGAAGAACGAGTCGTAGGGCTCGGTCAGGAACTCGACCTTCGTCCCGGTCGCGGCCTCGAACATCGGCAGGATCGTCGCCTTGAACGGGGTGAGGGCGCCGTCCTCGAATGCCCCGATGACGAGCTTGCCGCCGGCCTGGGCCGGGGCGCTCGGGCTGGCCGCGGCCGCCGACGGGGCCACCGACCCGCCCGCCGTGGTCGGCGCGGCCGACGCGGCGGGCGTCCCGGTGGCCGCAGCCGGCCCGCACGCGGCCAGGATGGCTCCCGCTGCGGCCACGCCGCCCGCGGCGACACCCAGGCGCAGCAGGTCCCTCCGCGTCAGGTAGCGCGTCAGGATGTCGTCCTCGCTCATGGAATCGCTCCTCCAGTCTGGTTCGTCGGCAGGTCGCCGACCCGATGGACAGCCGTCCTCCCGCCCGGCTCGAAGAAGCAGGCCCGCGCCGGATCGATGCACACCCCGACGGGTGCGCCGAGCGGCGACGTCCAGCCTCGATCGGCTCGAACCGTGACGCGCGAGTCACCGATAAGCACCTCCACATAGACCTCGTCGCCCATCGGTTCGACGACATAGACGGTGGCCGGGATCGTGCCCGGCTCGGTCACCGGGGTGATGGACAGATCACGGGCGCGGACCCCGAGCTGCTCGACGGCGGAGGCCGCGCATGCCTCGTACCGGTCGCCGAGCGGGATCGCAGCGCCGGCCACGACCATCGCCCGGCGCTCGGGGTCGAGACCGATCGACAGGATGTTCATCGGCGGGTTGCCGACGAAGGAGGCGACGAACCGGTTGGCCGGCCGGTCGAAGACCTCCTGTGGCGGGGCGTACTGCTGGACGACGCCGTCGCTGATCAGGCACACCCGGTCGGCCATCGTCAGGGCCTCAGCCTGGTCGTGGGTCACGTAGATCGTCGTCGCGCCGAGGCGCTGCTGGAGCTGGCGGATCTCGCCGCGCATGCTGATCCGCAGGCGGGCGTCGAGGTTCGACAGCGGCTCGTCCATCAGGAATGCGGCAGGGTCGCGGATGATCGCCCGGGCGAGCGCGATCCGCTGGCGCTGGCCGCCCGACAGCTGGCGTGGCTTGCGCTTCAGGAGGTGGCCGACCTCGAGCGACTCGGCGACCTTCGCCACTGCCGCTGCGCGCTCCTTCTCGGGCACGCCCCGGATCCGGAGCGGATAGCCGATGTTGTCCTCGATCGACATGTGCGGATAGAGCGCGTAGCTCTGGAAGACCATCGCGACATCCCGCTCGCGCGGGGCGAGGGCGGTCACGTCGCGACCGCCGATCAGGACCCGGCCGGCGGTCGGGGTCTCGAGCCCGGCGATGATCCGGAGGGCCGTCGTCTTGCCGCAGCCCGAGGGCCCGAGGAAGACGACGAACTCCCCGTCGGCCACGGTCAGGTCGAGCGATTCGAGGACGCGCACGCCATCGAAGCGCTTCTCGATCCCGGACAGCTCGACTTCGGCCATGGGGTCAGTCCGCGAGGGCCCTCTTGAGGGTCGCAACCGAACGACGGATGCACTCCTCCGGGGTCAGCGAAGGATCCTCGTGCTCGATCGAGACGACCGAATCGTGGCCGACCGACTGGAGGGCACGGATCAGGCGCGACCAGGTCGCCGCGTCGTGGCCGTCGCCGATCGCGGAGAAGTGCCATGGCGCCCAGCTCGCGTCCACCGGGAAGCGGTGATCCAGCACGCCGCTCAGGGCGATCCGCTCTGGGTAGAGGGTCGTGTCCTTGCCGTGGCACCAGCCGATGACCGGCCCGATCTCGCCGAGGGCCTCGATCACCCGGATCGGGTCGGCGCCCTGCCACCAGAAATGGCTCGGGTCGAGATTGACCCCGACGTTGGCGTCGCAGTACGCGCGCAGGGCCCGATATGTCTCGAGGGTCCAGACCGACACCCCCGGGTGAAGCTCGAGGCAGACCCGGACATCCGGCGCCGCGCTGGCCATCCAGTCGGACATCGCCCGCCAGTACGGCCCGACCTCGTGCTCCATCTGCCACGCCCAGATCGACTCGTCGTCGTTGGCGATCGACCACAGCCCGAAGACGCCGATCCCGCCGCCGGTCCGGCCGCCCGGGCTGCCGGCCATCGTCACGACCCGGTCGATCCCGAGCAGGGCCGCCAGCTCGATCGCGCCCTTGAGCGCAGCCTGGGCTTCGGCCCGCGCTGCGGGGTCCGGGTGGAGCGGGTTGCCCGCCGCGTTTACGGCGCTGAACCGGATGCCTGCGTCGTCGAGGTCGCGCCGCAGCTCGTCGCGGGAGGCCTCATCGCGCAGGAGCGAGGCGAGATCGAGATGGGTCCGCGCGCCCCACGTCCCGACGCTCATCTCGACGTCAGTGATGCCCTCGGCGGCGGCCCAGGCAAGGGCGTCGCGCCGCGAGAGATGCTTCAGCCCATCGGTGAACAGCCCGATCCGCACGAATGACTCCTCAGTCGAGATGGTGCCTGGTCAGGCCGGCGCTCGGTGGCGGGCGGCCGCGACCCGGAACGCGTCGAGAAGCGCGGCAAGATCGTCGCGGGCCCCTTCGACGGTCGCCCGGACCGGGGCGCCGGTCGTGATCGATGCGTGGAAGGCGCGCAGCTCGTTCCGGAACGCCTCCTCGTAGGACACCCGGTACTCGATCGTCTCCAGCCCGGCCGCGGTCCCGTCCGAGCGGCGTTCGACGAGGCGGGTCGGGAAATGGCGCAGATATGGCGACGGGAACGTCAGCTCGAGGATCCGATCGCGGCAGTAGGCCGTGATCCGCTCGCGATAGTCGGCGACGCCCGGCAGGTTCAGGTGCTCGAGATGGGCCCGCCCGTCGCCCGGCAGCGCCCAGTCGAGGCTGACGCCGCGCCCGGCGTCGAACGCGGCAGCGTCGAGGAGCGGCAGGGGAGCCTTGATTCCGAGTGCGCCGAGGAGGTGGTGGGCGAGGCTCACGTCGTGGACGAGCGAGCTGAGGTACGCTTCGAAAGCACGAGTCTGGGCCGCGTCCGGCTCGGCGCCAAGCGCCTCGCGCACCGCCGCCGCACCGCGCGCCCGGGTCGCGTCGATGAGGTCGCGCGGCACGTCGTGCCCGACCACCAGGTCCAGATGATCGACGAACGGGACCTGGTCGGGATCGTTGACCTCGACCGACAGGTAGACGAGCTCGGCGGGACCGTCGGCCAGCCGCTCGACCATCCGCTCGACGGCCGGGTCGTGAAGCTTCATGTAGCCGACCTGGACGACCCGGTCGTCGCGGGCCGCGAGGATCTCGTCGACCTCGGCCAGGCTGACCGCGAGCGGCTTCTCGCAGAAGACGTGGACGCCGGCCGCGAGAGCCGTGAGCACGGCGTCCCGGTGGGCCGGATCGGGCACGGCGATCACGACGGCGTCGAGGCCGAGCGTGAGCGCCTCCTCGAGCGACGCGCAGGTGTTCGGCACGCCATAGCGCTCGGCGATCGCGGCCCGGACGGTCGCCGACGGATCCGCGATCGCGACGAAGTCGAACCGATCGCGCTCGTCCCATAGGGTCGGCGCATGGCCGGCCTGCCCGACGAGGCCGCCTCCGAACAGGGCGACGCGCAGACGGGTCGGCTCGCTCACAGGGTCCGGTTCGACGTGGCCGATGGCATGCAACGCATCCTCGATGGGCGCGGAGCCTGGGCGTTCTGGGAAGTCGATCGAGTGACGGGAACCCGTTCCCGGCGGGCTCCGAAGGCGCGAGTGTAAACGATTCCATCGTCACGTCAACGGGCGGCGGCGGGCGGCGAATGCGTCGTCAGACGGCGACCGGACGGCGCTCGCGCATCGAGTGATCGGCGGCGATGGCGATCGCCAGGGCCGCCGCGCCGGCGGCTCCCGGGACGTCGACCGGACGGTCGTCCAGGATCGCCTGGGCGAACCCGCGCGTCTGGGCGGCATACGCACCCTCGAACCGGGGGACGGTTGCGTCGGCGAGGTCGGCCGCCACCCCTCCGGCCGCCCGTCCGCTCCACGCGCCATGGGAGATCGGCAGGTGTCCGACCCAGACGGAGCCGGCCGTCGCGAGGATCTCGGTCCGGACATCCTCGCCGTAGGTCGTGTTGCGGGCCAGCTCGACGGTCCCGGTCGTGCCGCCCGCGAAGCGCAGGTTCACGACCGCGCTGTCGACGTCGCCGACGGTCGCGAGCGACGGGTGGGCGATGCTCGAGCCGTATGCGTGGACCTCGACGACCTCGTCGTCCATGAGCCAGCGCGCGAGGTCGAACTCGTGGATACCCATGTCGACCATGATCCCGCCACTGACGGCGGGGTGGGCGAAGGCGACGGGCGGCGGCTCGGCGTCGAACTGGAGCGACTTGAAGAGCATCGGCCGACCGAGCGCGCCCGACGCGAGGCGCGCCTTCGCCCGGGCGTAATCGGGATCCCAGCGCCGCATGAACCCGACCTGGAGCCGGACGCCCGCCGCGTCGGCCGCGGCGATCGCCGCGTCGGTGTCGGCCAACGTCAGGGCGATCGGCTTCTCGCACAGGATGTCCCGACCGGCCGCGGCGGCGGCCCGGATCGCGTCGAGGTGACCGTTCGATGACGTCGCAATCAGGACCGCGTCGATGCCACCCGCCGCCAGCATGTCGTCGAGCGAGCGGAAGACGGGCGGATCGCCCAGCTCCGAGGCGAGGTGGCGGGCCGCATGGACGTTCAGGTCGGCGATCCCGGCGAGGCGCGCCTGGTGAACGTCGCGGACGATCAGCCGGGCGTGGATCGATCCCATCCGGCCGGCCCCGACGACCCCGATCCGGACCCGCTCGCTCATGGCCCGACCGGCGCCGGTGCGAGCCCCAGGATCGAGGCCACGCCGCGGATCAGCGACGGAATGATGCTCATTGACCGGAGTCTAGTCGTGCGCGGCGACCGGACACGTGGCGGCGCTGACGCTCCGTTGTCAGCTCCGGTCAGGGAAGAATGAGCTTGATCCCTTCCCGAACGGCCCTCACGGGGTCGACGAGGGCATTGGTTGCCTCGAGGAGGGGCTCAGCGGTCTCCCGAGACGTGAAGTCCATGCGAGCTGTCCAGCGCATGACGTGACGGAAGGCGCTGACCATCGCCGCGAAGTGACCGTCGCCTGACGCCGCCCGAAGTGTGCCGAGGTAGTCCTCCCGGTAGCCAGTCGGCACGACGATCCGGGGAGCGCCTGGTCGGGCGAGTCCGTGCGTCCTGCACGGCTCCTACAAACGACCTACTTGACCAATCTGACCGCATTGACCTATTCTTCGCACATGACCACGAACCTTCTGCCGACCATCGAGTTCTCGCCCGCAAAGGCGCACTTGTCGGACGTGATGAACGACGTCTTTCATGGGCATCGTCCGCAGGTGGTTTCGCGCCACCAAGGCAAGGAGCAAATGCTGCTCGTACGCCCTGAGGACCTTGTTGCCATGCTT
>JANMCU010000125.1:0-5121 GCA_031361415.1 Chloroflexota bacterium
CGGAATCCGCGTGCCTTGAGCAGTCGTCCGACGCTGGCGGCGGTGATGCCCTTGCCCAGAGAGGAGGTCACGCCTCCGGTCACAAAGACATACTTCGCCATGGGTCGGGTCCTCCGGGGGTTTTTCTGATGCTATCGGAAAGTGCCTCCCGGGGCAACCCGAAACGCATCGCCACGACGCGGTCGGACCCTCGCCTGGGCTTCGCGCGCGGCGAATCCTGGCCGGATACCCGCCCGGGGACTGGTATGTCGACTTCGTCCGGGCCAGAGCCCGTCGCGGGTCCGAATCGGGCCTCGGTTGTTGCCGCCGAGGGCTCACTCTCTGGCCAGATGGGGCCGCGGACGTCAGGCGACCTGTCGTACCAGTCCTCGGGCGAATGGCCGGCCAACTTCCTCAGGTGCCTGGGTGACGAGCGGTTCGTTCGCGCTCTCGATCAGGACCTGGCATGTCCGGTGATCGTCGTCCGATCGGCCCAGCGCCGCACTTGGGACCTGTGTCGAGGATCAGCGCCACGATCGGGGCTCGGGCCGCTCCTCGCCACTGCGCTTCGCCGTGTCGACGATCCCAGACGCGCCGATGCCGCTGCGCGGCTGCGGCGCAGGCGATCGGCCTTCTCGTCGATTGCCTCACGGATGATCGTGGCCATCGACACGCCTCGATCCGCGGCGATTCGGCGGAGACGGCGGCGGACGTTTTCGTCGAGCGTGCGGGAGATGCGGGCCATGGCGCCATGCCATCGCCCACGACACGGTCCAGGTCGACCGGTCATGGGGTCGGGCGGAGATCCGGCTGCGAGCCGTGGACGACCGGTGCCAGGAGGACCGGCTCGCCGCCGGCGGGGTCGACGAAGGCGATCTGGAGGTCATCGGTCGTGAAGTTCGACGCGCCCGAATGCCCGACCGAGCACGCGAGCCGCGAGCCGTCGGGTGTCCAGCGCGGCGCGACGATCGGCATGTTGCCGTCGACCGAGGAGCGCGTGGTCTGGCGCATGCCGGCTCCGTCCGGGTTGATGAGGTAGAGGTTGGACGCATGGCTCGGGCCATGGTCTGGAGCCCGTCCGAGGACCGACTCGCCTTCATCGACACGAACTGCGACCTGGCCACGCCACCCGTCGACTGTGCGGGGACTGTCGGTGCGGTCGCCCGCAACGGGGCCGACCGCGTGGCCCTCGCGGGCTCGATCAGTGCGGCCGATCGGCGGCGCCGTCAGCCATACAGGTCGACGATCGTGTGGCGGCGCCGACGGCGCACCTGCTGGCGCGCCTCGTTCGCGGCGATCGCGACGAGCCACGGACGGACCTGGGCGGGATCCCGCAACGTCGCCAATCGACGCCAGGCGATCGACCACGCTGCCTGGACCGCATCGAGGGTCAGCTCGGCGTCGCCGCTCACCACGTAAGCCACGCGCGCCATCGCAGCGTGATGGGCGACGACGAGCTCGGTGAAGGCCGCCGTGTCGCCGCCTGCGGCGCGGCGGACGGTTGCGTCCACATTGTCAGCATGCCGTTCGGTCACGGCGATGTCCGTCATGGAAGGTAGATGCTGCCCGATGCCGAACTGTCCCGGGACGACGACCAGGTTGTTCCCGAGGTCGTCTGGAGATCGACGCGAACGGACGCGCTCGGCTCAGGCCTTTGCGCGCACCATCCGGAACGGGGCGCCGCCACGGGTGATCAACACGCCGACGACGATGATCAGCCCACCGAATACCTGCCCGAGCCGGATCGGCTCGGCCAGGAAGAAGAATGCAAGGATGACCGCGAGGGCCGGCACGAGGAACTGGTATGCGGCTGTCCGGGTGGGGCCGACGACGCGGACCGAGTTGAGGACGATCACGTTGGCCACGCCTGCCGCAAGGAAGCCGGAGTACAGGACCGCGCCGACGGCGCCGGGCGTCAGCTGCGCGACATCCGTCGTCGCCAGCTGGCTCGCCGCGAGCGGGGCGAGGACGACCGTCCCCGCGATCGTCGCCCAGGTCGTCGTCCGGAGCGGCGAATGGCGGCGCAGGAAGGGCGCTCCGAACGCGGTGTAGATCGCCCAGCAGATCGCCGCCAGCAGGGTGATCGCCTCGCCGGCCAGCGATCCGCTGAGGCTGAGGCCCTCGCCGCTCGCGACCACGGCCGCGACGCCAAGAAACGAGACGATCCCGCCGACGAGCTTGCCTGGCGTCAGGACATCGGACCGGGCGACGACCGCGAGGAACGCGACCAGCACCGGCGTCGACGCGATGATCAGGGCCGAGTCGCCCGCGGCGATCTGCTTCAGGCCGGTCGTCCACAGGATCTGGTAGATGCCGAACCCGAGCGCGCCGAGGGCACAGATCGCGATCAGGTCCCGGCGCGGCAGGCCGATCGAGCCCTCCCGCCAGCGGAGCAGGAGGAGGAGGGTCGTCGAGGCGATCGCGAAGCGCAGGAACGTGAACCCGACCGGCGGCAGGACCGCCAGGGCCGACTTCACGACGATGAAGTTGAACGCCCACAGGACCATGACCCCGAGGACGGCGATCTCGGCGATGCGACGCTCTCTTGCCGGCACCGAGTCGCGCATCGTCGTCGGACGAGGTCGGGCTGCGGCGCGCGGGCTCGCGGGGGTCGTCGGGTTCGCAGAAACGCCCTCCTCGGGCGAATGGCGTCGCGGAGCTCCGCCTTCGGCCTCGGAGGGCCGGGTGGCAGGTCTTCGGGGAGCGCTTACCGGCTCATCGAGCGGTGCCGGTGAGCTGCGAATTGTCTACGCGCCTTCGCGATCGAGCTCGAGCAGATCCTCTTCCTGCTCCTCGGTGACCTTCAGCCAGACGAACAGCCCGGCGAGGACGATGAGCGGGATGACGATCAGCGCGGCGAGGGTGATGCCGAGGGCAACGGCGACGGTCTTGAGAGCCTTCATGGTCGGTTCCTCCTGGGCTGGGTGGCTGGTTGGTCGGAATCTGCGAGGGCGGATGGGATGAGATCTGGCGTCAGGCCTTGGCCGGCTTCGGCGTGGGAGCGGGCGCCCGAAGGGTCGGTCCCTGGGTCACGAGTTGGGCGATGTCGTCCCTGGTGAACTCGGCGAGCACGTGATGGCTGCCCGCCTGGCCGCCAAGGAACAGGCGCACGACGAACGCCCCCTCCTGCTCGAAGAAGAAGACGTCGCGCGGCTTCTGTTCATCGACATAGCGTCCGATCACGCGGAGCGCCGTTTCGTAGAAGCCGGCGTCGCGGACGGGCTCGGGACCGGGGTGGCCGCGCCGGCCGACCGATTCGTCCATGAACCGGGCGATGTCGTCGTCGAGGAAGGTCAGCGTCTCCTTGGACTGCGAGCCCATCGATTCGGACCACGACCCGCTGCTCGCCCCGGCCGCGACGACACCCTGGACGATGAACCCGTCGGGGGCCTCGACGAGGAGGATCTCGCGCATCCCGCGCTGGTCGATGAAGGCGCCGATCGAACGGAAGACCTCCTCGAAGTCCTGCCGCGGACTTCCCTCGTAGATGCGCATCGAGCCTCCCTCAGTGAGCGGACGGTCGCGGCGTCCCCGCGCTCACGGCCTCGGTCGGTCAGGAGCCGGTGGTCTGGTCGAGCAGACCACGATCCTTCGCGCGGCGGTCGCTCGCCCGGAACACGGCCACTGCGGCGAGTGTAGCCACCGCCCCCGTCCCCAGCAACACGAGGACGATCCTCCGCGGAGCTCGGCGAGGGCATTCCCGTCAGCTGGCCGAACACCGGTCGGGCCGATCGCCGCCCTCGGTGCGCCACGGCGCGGTGCGGTGCGCCACGGCGCGGCGTGTTTGTCGCAAACGACAGCCACGACGACCTTCGCCGCGGGAGTCGCTTGGCGATCGACTGATTCCGGATCATCCGATGCCGAGGCTGTCGCATGAGCGCGTTTGCCGATTGGAAGCCCCACGCCGCGAAGCCAAGGTCACCATGACTGTCGAATGATCGAGATCGGCCGGCGTTGGCTGGACTGCGTGGACCGAGTCAGGCGAGCCGCACCGCCAGCTCCCCGGCGACCCTCGCGTCGTTGACGATCAGTGACGTGTTGGCGCGGATCGAGGCTCCGTTCGTGATCGCCGCAATCCGGTCGAGGAGCCAGGGCGTGGTCGCCGGGCCGTGAATGCCCGTCGCATCCGCCTCGCGAACCGCCCGCTGGATGACGTCGCGTGCCACGTCACCGGGGAGTGCCTCGGCTTCCGGGACCGGCACGCACACGAGCACGCCGCCGAGGCCCAGCTCGAGGTGGATCTGGGCGACGGCCGCCGCACCCGCCACATCTGGGGCGGTTTGCGGCGACGGGATCCCGGAGGTCCGTGAGTAGAACCCGGGCAGCTCGGCCTGGCCGATCGTCAGCACCGGCACGCCGTGCGTCTCGAGGTATTCGAGCGTGGCCGGCACGTCGAGGATCGCCTTCGGGCCGGCGCACACCACAACCATCGGCGTCCGCCCGAGCTCCTCGAGGTCGGACGAGATGTCGAGCGAGGGCGACGTTCCCGCGATCGCCCCGCGATGGACACCCCCGATCCCACCCGTCGCGAACACGCGAATCCCTGCCTCGTGGGCCGCGATCATCGTGGCCGACACCGTCGTCGCCGCCCACCCGCCGCCGGCCAACGCGACCGCCAGCGACGGTCGCGCCGCCTTGCGAACCGATCCTGCCGGCGCCGTCGCGAGGGCCTCGAGCGCCGCGTCGTCCAGCCCGACGAGCAGCCGTCCGTCGTGGATCGCCACGGTCGCCGGCACGGCGCCGCTCTCGCGGACGGCAGCCTCGGAGGCCAGCGCGACCTCGAGGTTCTGCGGGTACGGCAGTCCGTGACTGATCAACGTCGACTCGAGAGCGACGACGGGCCGGCCCCCGGCAAGGGCCGCGGCGACCTCACGACCCACGACCAGCCGCTCGCCGATCACAGACCGAGCTCTCGCGGAACCGTCGACAGCTGCCGGGTTGCCGCGCGATGGGCGGCAAGAACGGCATGCCGGAGCGTCGCCGGCCGATGTCGCGCCAATGGCTCGGCGCCCAGCCAGGCCACGAGGAACCCGGCGTCGAACGCGTCGCCGGCGCCCGTCGTGTCGGCGGCGTCCAGAGGCGTCGTCGCGACGTCGAACGCCAGCCGCCCGGTCTCGGATCGGGCGAGGACGGACGCGCCCG
>JANMCU010000173.1:0-3075 GCA_031361415.1 Chloroflexota bacterium
TTGGTCTACCTGCGCCGCCTGACGCTCGAGCTGCCGGCCATCGCCGGCGTCGTCGGCGCCGGGCTGGTCCTCGCGTACGGAAGCGTCTTCGAGGTCTACGCCGACGCGGCGATCGTCATCGCCGCCGGCCTGGCCGCGGCCGGGTTCGTCCTGGCGAGCCTGCCCGGCGTACGTGAGGAGGGCCGGCGTCTGGCGACCGGCGCGAGCCTCGGCCTGGCCGCGGTCGCGACCATCGCCGCCCTGAACGTCGTGGCCGGCCTTGACTTCCTGACGGTCACCGACGTCCAGGTCGCCGCCCACCCGCCGTTCATCAGCTCGGCGACCGTCCCGCTCGCCGCGATCGTCGCGGCGCTCGCTGCCGGGGTGCGCCTCAACGGGACGCGCAAGTTCGCGCCGTGGGCCGGACTCGCGGCCGGGATCCTCGCGGTCTATGCGCTGTCGATCGGCGTGGTCGACCTGTTCCAGGCGCGCATTCCCGGCACAGTCGCGTTCGAGGAGGTCGCCACCCAGGCCCAGGTCGCGATGAGCGTCCTGTGGATCGTCCTGGGTGCCGCCGTGTTCGCGTTCGGGCTCGCCCGTCGCCATCTCGTCGTCCGACAGGCGGGCCTGGCCCTTCTCGCCCTCGCGTCACTCAAGGTCTTCGTCTTCGACCTCGCCTCGCTGGACGTCGCGTACCGCGTCCTGTCGCTGGTGGCCCTCGGAACGTTCCTGCTGCTCAGCGCTTGGGTCTACGCCCGGCTCCGCCCGCCGACGCCGAAGCCTCCTCAGCCCGAGGGATCGGAGGCCGTCGCGGCCTGAGGTCGGGCGCGGGCTCCGGCCCGCCGCACGAAGGCGGTTCGAGCCGGGTGCGCGCCGTCATCGGCGCTGCCGGGCATCGGCGGTCGGCGGGGGCCTTTCCTGTATCATCCGCCGCTGATGCGCAAGACCGGTCCGATCCTCATCCTGATCATCGGGATCCTCGCCCTGATCGTCGATTTCGTCCCGCGGCTGACCCTGCCCGGCAGCGATTCGGTCATCTCGACCCACCTCGGGCTCGACCTTCAGGGTGGCCTTCGGGTCGAGTACCAGTCGCAGGCGGTCGACGGCCGACAGGCAACACCCAACGACCTCAATGTCATCCGGACGATCATCGAGAACCGGGTGAACTCGACCGGCGTCGCGGAGCCGGTGATCACCGTCCAGGGCAGCGACCGGATCGTCGTCGAGCTGCCGGGCGTGTCCGACCCGAACGCCATCCAGAAGCTCGTCGGCCAGACGGGCCAGCTCGAGTTCGTGCCGCTCGGTTCCACCCCCAAGGTCAAGGGCGACGTGATCGACCCGAAGCAGTTTCCGGCGCTGTTCAACGGCACCGAGCTGTCGTCGGCGACGATCGCGACCAACGGGCAGACCAACCAGCGCGTCGTCACGTTCCAGCTCAAGGACAACGGCGCCAAGCTGTTCGCCCAGTACACCGCCGCCCACATCGGGCAGTACTTCGCGATCGTTCTCGACGGGAACGTGAT
The DNA here is from genome assembly GCA_031361415.1 of Chloroflexota bacterium. GTDB lineage: Bacteria > Chloroflexota > Limnocylindria > Limnocylindrales > CSP1-4 > CF-46. The sequence goes on from JANMCU010000173.1 coordinate 1,503, forward strand.
TTCCGCCCCGACGATCCAGAGCGCGATCCCCAACGGCGCAGTCGAGATCTCGCAGAACAGCACGCTCGGTGGCTACCCGCTCGCCGAGGCGACCGAGCTGGTCACGGTCCTCCAGTACGGCTCACTGCCGTTCCCGATCAAGGAGCTGTCGAGCCAGACGATCAGCCCGACCCTCGGCGAGCAATTCCTCAGCCAGAGCCTGCTCGCGGGCGCAGTCGGGATCCTGCTGGTCATGCTGTTCATGCTCATCTACTACCGCCTGCCGGGCGTGATCGCGAGCTTCGCTCTCATCTACTACAGCCTCGTCGTGCTGGCGCTATTCCGGCTCATCCCGGTGACGCTGACCCTCGCCGGAATCGCCGGCTTCGTCCTGTCGATCGGCATGGCGGTCGACGCCAACATCCTGATCTTCGAACGGATGAAGGAGGAGATGCGGGTCGGGAAGTCGTTGCCGGCGGCCGTCGAGGCGGGCTTCGGACGAGCCTGGAACTCGATCCTCGACTCGAACGTGTCCAGCCTGATCACGGCCACGATCCTGTACCTGTTCGGCTCTTCGACGATCCGGGGCTTCGCCTTCGTCCTGATCATCGGCGTGCTCGTCTCGATGTTCAGCGCGGTCGTCGTCACCCGGACGATCCTGCGCGCGGTCGTCGCCCGCAGTTGGTCGCGCAAGGCGAACCTGTACGGCGTCAGCGAGAAGGAGTTCGTGGCCGGTGTCGGAGTGACCGGCCGGAGCCGCGTTCGGGGAGAGGCTCGCTCGCGTGTTTGACATCATCGGCAAGAAGCGCTGGTTCTTCCTGATCTCGCTGCTGGTCACGATCCCCGGCTTCTTCTTCATCCTCCTGACGCCGCTGACCGGCGGCAAGGAAGGGCTCCAATTCTCGATCGACTACACGGGCGGGACGACGTGGCAGATCCGGTTCGCCGACCCGAACGTCGGCGCCGACCAGGTCGCCGCTGTGTTCCACGCGAACGGCCTCCAGGCGGTCGTCGTGAGGCAGGGCAACGGGTTCATGGACATCAAGACCGAGCAGGCCATCGGCCTGCTCGCCCAGGCGCCGTCACCGACTCCCGCACCGACCGTCGTGGCGTCCGGCAGCCCTGTCGCCAGCGGCGCGTCCGGTGCGCCGTCGACCGGTCCGAGTGCCGCGGCGTCGGCCCCGCCGGCCGCATCCGGCTCGCCCTCCGCCTCCGGCTCGCCCTCCGCCTCGGCCTCGGGTTCGGCCGGTCCGTCGCCGTCACCGTCACCGAGCTCTTCGCCGTCACCGAGCCCGTCCCCGTCGGCCAGCGCGGCCGCGAGCGGTTCGATCGCGCCGTCCGGATCTCCCTCGGCGTCGCCGTCGACGGCGACCGGCAACACGCAGCTGCCGACCGAGGGCAAGGGCGGCGAGATGGTCAAGGCGCTCGAGGCGGCCTTCGGCAAGATCGCCGAGCAGGCGTCACTGACGACGATCGGAGCGGTCGTGTCGGCCGACCTGATCAACCAGGCCCTGCTCCTGATCCTCGTGGGATCGATCGGGATCCTGCTCTGGATCACCTACCGGTTCCAGGATGTGAAGTTCGGCGTGACCGC
>JANMCU010000188.1:0-2521 GCA_031361415.1 Chloroflexota bacterium
CCTGACCGTGGCGGAGGACCTCGATCTTCTCGATCCGGGGGCTGTGGATCTTGAAGGTCCGCTCGACCCCGACGCCGCTCGCGATCCGGCGGACCGTGATCGATCGGGTGATGCCGCCGCCGCGCAGGCGCATGACGATCCCCTCGAAGACCTGGATCCGCTCGCGGTTGCCTTCGACGACCTTGGCCGACACCTTGACCGTGTCGCCGGACGCGAGCTCGGGCAGGTCAGTGCGCAATTGGTCGGAGACGAGTTCGTCGAGGACGGTCACTTCAGCGTTCCTTGTTTCGTGCGTCGGCAGCCTGCAGCTGCGAGTGGTTTCACGAGGAAAGGCCGAACGGATCGACCGGCCGCGGAGTATAGCATGACGAGCGCGTGCGCCCGGACGCCCGGACGCCCGGAGGAGATGTCCGCGTGGCGCCGCGGTCACCACGATTCCGCCCGATCAGCCGGTCGGCGGCAGCAGGTCGGGTCGCCGCGCGCGGGTTCGGGCGCGCGCCTGCTCCTCGCGCCAGCGGGCGACCGCGCCGTGGTCGCCCGAGGTCAGGATGGCGGGCACGTCCAAACCGCGGAACGACGGCGGGCGCGTGTACTGGGGGTACTCGAGCAGTCCGTCGGCAAAGGATTCCTCGGTCGTCGACAGGTCGTCGATCGCGCCCGGCAGCAGGCGCATCACAGCGTCGATCACGACGAGGGCCGGCAGCTCGCCGCCGGTGAGGACGTAGTCTCCGATCGAGAGTTCGAGGTCCACGAGCGAGCGGACCCGCTCGTCCACCCCTTCGTAGCGGGCGCAGACGAAGACGAGGTGCGAGCGCCCGGCAAGGTCCTGCGCGCGGCGCTGATTGAACACCTCGCCGACCGGGTCGAGGAGGATGACGAAGGAGTCGGGCCGGCGGACCGAATCGATCCCGTCAGCAATCGGCTCGGGTCGCATGACCATGCCCGCGCCGCCGCCGTACGGCGCATCGTCGACGCTCCGATGGCGGCCGATCCCCCACTGACGGAGATCGTGAGCCCGGATCGTCGCGATCCCGCGCTCCTGGATCCGGGCGGGGATGCTCGCACCGAGCGGCGCGGCGACCATCTCGGGGAAAAGCGTCAGGATGTCGATCTCGAGTGGCATCGGTCGGCGCCAGCCGGTCAGTCGGCCAGGACGTCGAACGGGTTCGGGCGGTCGGTCGGGTCGCCGCCATCACCCGCCGCTGGTCCCGGGCCGCTCGCGATTGCGGTCGGCTTCGGGCGGCGCGGTCCGGCGCGCCGACGTGGGGCGCGCGGCCGATCCGGGTCCTCCGGCGCGCGTCGACGCTTCGGTGGAGCGAGGTCGAGCGCGACCGTGTCGACCACGATCTCGCCGCGTCGCGGAGCGAAGATCCGGATGAAATCGCGAACCGCGGGCACGTCGAACTCGCCGTAGTCCCCGCCCGCGACGGTGTAGATCTCGGCGCCGCCGGAGCGGTACACATCCCGGACCGTGCCGAGAACGGTCCCGTCGGTCGAGGTCACGGAGGTGCCGACGACCTCGTGCCAGAAGTAGGCGCCACGTGGCAGGGCGGCGTCGGGGCCCGCGTCGACCTCGAGATACGCGTTCTTCAGGCCTTCCGCAGCCGACCGATCGTGGACCTCGGCGAACTGCAGGCGCCAGCCGGGTCCGTCGCTGACGGCGGACGACCACGTGACGGTCAGGAGCTCGGGCGAGCCTTCGCGATGAAGGACGGAGCCGACGGCGTAGCGCTGCTCGGGCCGATCGGTGAGGGTCTCGATCCGGACGGCACCGTGCAGGCCGTGGACGCCGCGGACGAGGCCGATGACGAGGCGATCGGAGACGGACCGGGGCCGCTGCCCGGCGCCTGACCCCGGCCCCGGGTCGGGCGGCGGCGTTGCTTCGGCCGCGGTCAGCCCGGCCTCGACCGTCGGCTCCTCGTCGGCGGTCGGTGCCAGTTGCGCCGACGGTTCCGTCACGACGCCGCTCAGAGGATCTCGAGCGAGATCGGTTCGCCGTCGCGTGCGGCGGTCACCTTGAGCAGGGTCCGGAGCGCCTTGGCGACGCTGCCGTTGCGGCCGATGACCTTGCCCATGTCGTCCTCGGCGACGTGGAGCTCGATCACGGTTCCGCCCTGGTCGCGAACGACCTCGACCTTGACCGCGTCGGGGTCGTCGACGAGCGACTTGGCGACGTATTCGACGAGTTCAGCTGCAGCCATGGTGGTCCTACTTCTTTCCGGCGGGCACGATGCCGGCCGTGCGCAGGAGGCGAAGGACGGTGTCGGACGGCTGGGCGCCCTTGGCCAGCCAGGCCGTCGCCTTCTCGGCGTCGATGTTGAGCTCGATCGGCTCGGTTCGGGGGTTGTAGTGGCCGATGATCTCGATCGCCCGACTGTCGCGCGCGGAGCGAGCGTCGGCAACGACCACGCGATAGGTTGGCTGCTTCGTCGCGCCGACGCGCGTCAGCCGGATGCGGACTGCCATCTGGTTCTGGTTCCTCCTGGTGATCCGTCGGCCACTGGCGGGCCGACCGGGTGAG
>JANMCU010000179.1:0-8476 GCA_031361415.1 Chloroflexota bacterium
CCGCCGAGCTGCCGTTGCCGGCGGAAACCGGGACCGCGGTCGGCACCGAAGCGGCCGTGCCCGCGACCGACTGGCCGCCGACCGACTGGCCGGTCCGCTGCGATTCGACGTAGTTCGTCACGTCCTCGCGGGTGATCCGCCCGCCACCGCCCGTGCCCACCAGCTGGGCCGCCGTCACGCCGTGCTCGCGGAGCAGGCGCCGAACGGCAGGGGTCATCCGTGCGTCGGGGTTGCCAGGACCATCGGCGACCGCGTCGCCGACGGGCGCGGCCACAGCGGTCGGAGCGGGGGTCGCGCTGGCGGCGGCTCGATCGGGTCGCTCATCGGAGCCGGCTGGACCATTCGACGGGGCCGCTTGCGGCGCGGTGGTCGTCGTCGGAGCCGGGGCCGCGGCGGGGGCGGTGGCCGAGGCTGGGAGCGTCTCCGCCTTCTCGTCCGATGCCGTCGCGGCGGCCGGCTTCGGGGTCGCGTCCGTCGTCCCACCCGTCGCCGCGTCCTCGGCGGTCTCGATCACCGCGATCTCGGCGTTGTTCGGGACCGTCGCGCCTTCCTCGGCGAGGATCTCGCGGAGGATCCCCGCAAACGGCGACGGAACCTCGGCGTTCACCTTGTCGGTGATGACCTCGACGAGCGGCTCGTACTTCTCGACCGTGTCGCCGAGTTGCTTGAGCCATTTGCCGATCGTCCCCTCCGCCACGCTCTCGCCGAGCTGGGGCATCGTCACCTTGGCCACTGTCTCGCTCCTCCGGTCGCCGGGCGGATCGCGTCCGCCATCGTGTCGTTCGGCGCCTAGTGTCGCGCATCGAACCGGGTTGCGCCTTGATCAGCGAGCGTTGGTCATGCTCGTGACCACGAATTCCGTTCGACAGGCGCGGACCAGTGAGGCCACCGGCACCGAATCCTCGACAAATCCGGAGGAGATCGCGTCGGTGCAGGTCGCAGCAGCTGGGTCGTCGAAGTGTCCGGTCAATCGCACCCAGCGGCCGACGCCCGACAGGTCACCGGTGGCGTCGGGCCGGCGCAGGGCATGGAGCGCGCCCGTTGGGTCCGCGTTGTCCGCCGTGCCGCGCAGCAGCCAGACCGGCAGGACGCAGTCCTGGAGCCAATCCGGGATGCGGTTCCGGCAGGTTCCACCGTATCCCTCGCCGGGATCGACGACCCATGCCCGGAAGGTCAGGTCCCGGTTGCCGAAGCAGCCGACGCGATCCGCCCGACTCAGCCTCGCGATGGCGGTGGCGTCGAGCGGTTCTGCCGGGCAGTGCTGCGGTCGCGGGAACACGACCCTGTCCACGGCCTGGATCGCTGCGGCCGGCGGTGTCGCCGGATCTCCGCTCACCTGCCCCACGGCCATCTCCGGCGCAGAACCAGAGCGGAGAAGCCAGCCGAAGGTCTGACTGGGCCGATCCGCCTGGCCGAGGACGAGCCAGCCGTCGGCCAACGCCACCATCCTCGTCGGGTTGATCCCGGGTCCCGGCACGCAGCTGGCTCCAGATGCGGCCCTGGTCGGGACCCATCCGCCCCCGATCATCATGATCGCTCGCGGGCACGCGTCGACATCCGGGAGGGTGTAGGCGACGATCCCCGCCGGACCCGACGACACGCTCATGCCGTCCGGGACCCCGGCCGCGGGCGTCGTCGTCCCGTCGCGCTGGATCGATCTCCATCCCTCCGAACCCGCGATGAAAGCCTGGCCTCCGCCGGCGAACCAACCCGAGATGTCGTCTCGGACTGAACGCTCGTCGATCGGCATCTCCTGCCATGTCGTCCCGGTCGAGGAGTGCCAGACCACGGTCCTGTTCGCAACGGTTCCGTCGGCAAGCGCGGTCCGGATGCCGCCCCAGGCCACGAACCCGTCGACATCGGCGGCGATTCCGGCCACCTCGCCGTCATTCGGGATCGCGGCGGCAAGCCAGTGGCTGCCATCCTGGGATACCTGGAGCACGGCGCCGGGATTCCGCCGCGACTCGAGGACGAGGATCGCGGCCTGACCGCTCACGCCGGCGAACACGACCCCATCGATCCGGCCGCTCGGATCGGGGTCTTCAGTCCACGCGATCCCGTCCCGTGACGTCCAAACGACGCGGACGATCGTTCCGTCGACGGCCATATCGGATCCGATGGCCACGTAACCGGTCGCGGCGGACGCGAAGAGATGGCTCGGGATGCCACCGCCGAACGTGGTCGGCGGCAGCCAGTGACGATCCCAGTCGACCCCGTTGGGCGAGGACCATGCGATCAGGGCGGTATCGGTCGAATCGCTGCCCAGGGCGACGATCCCGGCCGGACCCACGGCAATCGGGCCGACCTTCGCTCCGGCGAACGCGTCGCCGACAGACGGGACCGCCATCCAGCCGACCGTCGAGGGATCGGGTGGCGCGACCGGGGTCGCGACGGGTCGCGTCGGGGGCACCACCGCTCCGCTCGATCCGGGTTGCCCGGAAGGACGGAGCTCGGGCGCAACGGCGGAACATCCGGCCACGACGAGGGCGACAAACGCGATCGAGATGCGTCTGATGACTGCGGGCATGGACCCCTCCCGCAGGTGGAGACGCCCCGTCGGCTGACGTGTGACACGCGCCCGGCGCTCCCGAGTCGCGCAACGGTTGCCGCGCGCAACGGCAATGGCCGCGGATGGGCGATGGTGGCCTCGATGCGCCATCGCCACCGCCCCGCGCAGGTCATCCGATGAAGCGCCGCTTCTCCCAGGTCGACGTCTTCACAGGCGAGCCGTACCGTGGCAACCCGGTGGCGGTCGTGCACGAGGCGATCGGGATCGACGACGAGACGCTCCTGCGCTTCGCCCAGTGGACGAACCTGTCGGAGACGACCTTTCTGCTGCCGCCGTCCGATCCCGCGGCCGACTACCGCGTCCGGATCTTCACGCCGGTCTCGGAGCTGCCGTTCGCCGGCCATCCGACGCTCGGGTCGTGTCACGCCTGGCTCGAAGCGGGCGGCACGTCGCGCATTCCCGATTACCTGACAGCGGCTGTCCGGACGAGACGGCATCATCGTGTCGTGCCGAAGTCGAACGCGCCGGCTGCCATCTCGGCCACCTGGCCCCAGGTGCTGGCCCTCAGACTCCGCAGGCAGGGCGTCATCGAGTGGGCGCCCGCAGGCGACCTCGTCGACGTCGTCGGTCGAATGGTCGGGCTGCACGCCCAGGTCATGAGCTCCGCCGAGCTCCAGGCGGGTAGGACGGGTCGCCTGATCTAGCGTCGAGTCGCCGCGACCTGCAGGGCGCCCGCCTTGCGATAGCGCCAGAATGCCCGTTCCACCAGGGTCTCGAGCTCGGTGAGCTGCGCGTCGTCGACCACCGTGAAGCTGAACGCGGTCCGGCTGCCCTGCAGTCGCTTGCGGAGCGCGGGCGAGATGTCGTCGAGCAGATCGGGCCAGGTGTGGACGGGCTTGAGGTACAGGCTGACGTACGACGTGCCCTGCTTCACGAAGGCGAAGAAGTCGTGAGCCTTCGCGTCCGGTCGGGTGAGGGTCTCCATGCCGTAAACGGATCCGACGACGAGTCGATCGCGGTAGGCATCGACGATCGCTCGCAGACGGGCCTCGACGGGGCCGAGGTCGGCCATCAGTACGCCGCGAGCTTGCGGATGGCGTCGGCGATCTTCTCCGGGTTGACCATGAACCAGTCCTCGAGGACGTGGTTGTATGGCACCCCGGGAACGTCCGGGCCGGCGATCCGCGTGACGGGCCCGTCGAGGTAGTCGAACGCCTCCTCGCCGACCATCGCCGCGACCTCCGCGCCGTAGCCGCCGAACCGGTTGTCCTCGTACACGACCAGACACTTTCCCGTCTTGCGGACCGAATCGAGGACCGTCTCCTTGTCGAGCGGCCGGAGCGTCCGGAGGTCGACGACCTCGACGCTGACCCCGTCGTCGGCGACCCGATCGGCGGCCTCGAGGGCGTAATGGGCCATCAGCCCGTAGGCGACGACCGTGACCTGCGACCCCGGATGGGTGATCTGCGCCTTGCCCAGCGGCACGGTGTATTCGCCGTCGGGGACGTTGCCGCGGACGCTCCGGTACATCTTCTTGTGCTCGAAGAACAGGACCGGGTCGTCGTCCCGGATGCAGCTCCGGAGCAGTCCCTTGGCATCGTATGGAGTCGACGGGATGACGACCTTGAGGCCTGGCACGTGCGTGTAGAACGCCTCCACCGACTGCGAATGGTAGAGCGCGCCATGGACGCCGCCGCCGTATGGGGCACGGACGACCATCGGCGCCGAGTAGCCGTTGTTCGATCGGTAACGCAGGCGGGCCGCCTCGGACACGAGCTGGTTGAACGCGGGGTGGATGAAGTCGGCGAACTGGATTTCGGCGACCGGCCGCAATCCGCCGATCGCAGCGCCGATCGAGGTCCCGATGATCTGGCTCTCGGTCAGCGGCGTGTCGATGACCCGGTCGTCGCCGAACTCCGCCCACAGGCCGTCGGTGACGAGGAAGACGCCGCCCTTCTTGCCGACGTCCTCGCCGAGGATGATGACGTTCTCGTCGCGGACCATCTCCTCGCGCAGCCCGTCGCGGATCGCCTCGATGAACGTCTTGAGCGCCATCAGGCGCCGCCGTCGGTCGAGGCGTCGGGGGTTGCGCTCGGCGTGACATCAGGGGCGGCGTCAGCCGTCGCTTCACCCATCCCCCATGGCGGCGGCCCCTCGGACGGCCATTCCTCGGCGTAAACCCAGCGCATCGCGGTCGACGGCTGCGGGTCAGGCTGCGCCTCGGCGTACTCGGTCGCGTCGTGGACGGCGTCCTTGATCGCTGCTTCGATGTGCTCCTCGGCGGCGGGGGTCAGGACGCCGGCGTCGACAAGCTGGGCCCGGAACCTGGGCACCGGGTCGAGCGACTTGTCGGTTGCGAGCTCCTCTTCCGAGCGGTACTTCGTCTGCTGGTCGTCGCTCGAATGCCCGGTCAAGCGGATGACCTTGCACTCGATCAGCGACGGACCCTCGCCCGCCCGAGCGCGCGCCACCGCCGTTCGAGCCGCCGCGTAGCAGGCGAGCACATCCGAGCCGTCGACCGTGACGCCCGGGATCCCGTAGCCCTCGGCGCGGTTGGCGACCGACGAGCCGGCGACCTGGCGGGCCAGCGGGACCGAGATCGCGTAGCCGTTGTTCTCGACGACGAAGATGAACGGCAGCTTGTGGATCGCGGCGAAGTTCAGGCCCTCGTGGACGTCGCCCTGGTTCGATGAGCCCTCGCCCATGATCGTCAAGGCAACCTGGCCGGTCTTGCGGATCTTGGCGGCGAGCGCGAGCCCGACCGCGTGGAGCAGCTGTGTCGCGACAGGCGACGACACCGAGACGAGATTGTGATCGCGCGAGCCGTAGTGGCCGGGCATCTGGCGCCCGCCCGACGACGGATCGGAGGCGGTCGCGTACTGGGCGGTCATGATGTCGCGCGGGCTCATCCCGAACGTCAGGCAGGTCGCGATCGAGCGGTAGAACGGGGCGATCCAGTCCTTGCCCCTCTCGAGCGCCCACGCGACCCCGACCTGGGCGCCCTCGTGCCCCTGGCCGCTGATCACGAACGGGATCCGGCCGGCCCGGTTGAGGATCCACATCCGCTCGTCGACCGCCCGAGCCAGTGCGACGAGCCGGTACATCTCCAGGAGGTTGTCGGTCGAGAGGCCGAGGTCGGCGCCGAGGGGCGACCCCGCGGCGGCCGACGACAGGCGCGGGGTGACCGCCATCAGAAGTTGATCGACCGGCCGTCGACCGCCATCGCGGCCTCGCCGAGGATCTCCGACAGGGTCGGGTGGGCGTGGGTCGCGCCGCCGATCTCCCACGGCGCCGCCTCGAGCTCGAACGCGACCGACGCCTCGGCGATGAGGTCGGTGGCGTGTGGGCCGATCAGGTGGATGCCGAGCGTCTCGTCGGTGTCCTTGTCGGCGATGATCTTCGCGAAGCCCTCGTAGTCGCCGCCGATGATCGCCTTGGCGATCGCCTGGAACGGCACCTTGCCGACCTTGATCGCCCGGCCGCCCTCCTCGGCCTGCTGCTGGGTCAGCCCGATCGAGGCGATCTCCGGCCGGCAGTAGGTCGCCCGCGGCTGCTTCACGTAGTCGATCGGGTGGACGTCCTTGTCGCCGGCGATCGTGTGGGCGGCGACGATCCCCTCGTGGGCCGCGGTGTGGGCGAGCATCAGCCCTCCAACCACGTCGCCGATCGCGTAGACGTGCTGCTCCTTCGTCCGCATCCGGCCGTCGACCTTGATGAAGCCCTTCTCGAGCTCGATCTTCGTCGTCTCGAGGCCGATCTCCTCCACGTTGGTCGCTCGCCCGGCGGCGACCAGCATCTGCTCCGCCCGGAGCTCGGCCGGCTCCTTGCCCTCCGGGCCGACGACAAGGCAGATCCCGTCCTTCGTGACCTCGACCTTGGTCGCGTCGAAGCGGGCGTTGGTCATGACGGTGATCCCGCGCCGGGTGAAGCTCCGCTCGAGCGCCTGGCTGACCTCGCGATCCTCGAGCGGGACGATCTGCGGGAAGTACTCGAGGAGGCTCACCTTCGTCCCGAGGTCGTGGTACATCGAGGCGAACTCGCAGCCGACGGCGCCTGCCCCGACGATCACGATGTCCTTGGGGATCGTGGTCGAGCGGAGGACATCGTCGCTCGTCAGAATCCGCTCGCCATCCGGCGTCAGGCCAGGCAGCGACTTGACCCGCGAGCCGGTCGCGAGGATGACGTCGGTCGCCTGGAGGACCCGCTCGCCGCCCGCTCCGGGCGTCCCGTCATCGCCGGGCTGGCTGACCCGGACCTTGTTCGGGCCCTCGAGCCGGCCGCGTCCGTCGACCCACGTCACCTTGTTCTTGTCTATGAGGGTCTTGAGGCCCGTCCACATCCGCTTGACGACCTGGTCCTTGCGGGCGGCCATCTGGACATAATCGATGCCGGGATCGCCACTGAGCGTCAGGCCGTAGTCCTTGGCGTGCCGGACGTGCTCGACGAAGCCGGCCGACCCGAGCAGCGCCTTGGTCGGGATGCAGCCTCGATGGAGGCAGGTCCCGCCGATCTTGTCCTCGTCGACAAGGGCGACCTTCAACCCGAGCTGGGCCGCCCGGAACGCCGCGGTGTAGCCGCCGGTGCCCGCGCCGAGCACGACGAGATCGAAGTCATTTGACGAGCCGACGGCCATGGAATCAGTGCGCCTCGCAGGCCACGGTCCGGCGCCCTCGGGACACGCGGATGGGCGGGTGGATCATGTGTCGCCATCGTACGCGCGCCTTCGCCGAGCCCGCAACCGAGGCGGCATCGAGCGCCGCGTGCTGGCCGCATTGTCAGCCGGATTCGAGCCCGCTCGCGCCGGTGCTAGACTCGCCGCCACCCGGACCGGTGGCGCATCCCGCGGAGCTTCATGGACATCGGGAACCTCGTTTTCGATCTCGCGCTCGTCGTCGGTGCCTACCTGTGCGGCTCGATCCCGATGGGCGTGGTCGTGGCACGGCTGACCGGCGGGGTCGATCCACGGACCGTCGGGTCCGGACGGACCGGCGGAACCAATGCGTTGCGGGCGCTCGGCCGGCGGCGGGCGGTCGTCGTCGTGACCGGCGACCTGCTGAAGGGGACGGTCCCCGTCGTGATTGCCCGGCTGGTCGCCGGTGACGCCGTCGTCGAGGTCCTGTGCGGGCTGGCCGCCGTCGCGGGCGCGATCTGGTCGGTCTTCGTCGGGTTCCGAAGCGGGCGCGGCGTGGGCACCGGCGTCGGGACGATGCTCGTGATCCAGCCGGTGGCGGTGCTGCTCGCGTTGCCCGTGTTCATCGTCGTGATCCTGGTCACCCGCTACGTCTCGCTCGGATCGCTCCTCGGATCCGCGGCGCTGTTCCCGGCGATGCTCGTCATCTGGGCGGTGGCATCGGGCGCGGTGCAGCCGCAGTACCTGGTCTATGCAGTGATCGGGCCGGCCCTGATCTGGATCGCCCACGCCGACAACATCGACCGGCTGATCCACGGCACCGAGCGCAAGTTCGACCTCGGCATGCTGAGCGGCCGTTCGCGCGGCGGAGGCGCGGCCGAGCACTGAGGGCTGCCCGATGGAAATCTCATACGCCACCTCAGGTGGCCTTATGCCCACTTTCGCGGATGCGATCGGCTCGTCTGGGCCGAATCGGGCCGGCTGTTAGCGTTCCAAGGCTAACCACGCAGTTCCCTCGCAACCGCCTCAACCTGGTGCTCGCTGAGCTGTCATATGCGAAAACGCCAATGGCTCGAGGCGAGAGGCCGGGGGAATCAAAGACCCGGGTCGGCTGACACCCCGGGTCGTTTTCGCGGAAGGTTCGGCGGACCCGACGATCGGGTCCGCGCCGAGAGGACTAGTTAATAGGAACTTCCACCGCGCTGGCTGCGGAAGCAGTCGGAGCAGTAGACGGGCTTGCCGCTGGTCGGGCGGAACGGGACCTGGGCGTCCTTGCCGCAGGACGAGCATGTTGCGGTGAACATCTCGCGGGGACCGCGGTCGCGACCGTAGCCGCC
>JANMCU010000239.1:0-3349 GCA_031361415.1 Chloroflexota bacterium
AGGAGATCCGCGCCCCGATCGGGCCGGCCGGCGGGAACCGCTTTCCGGCCGTCTCGCCGTCGGGAACGGATCTCGTCGTCGCGACCGGCGAGCTCCAGGCGGCCTCGTTCGAACTGGTCATCGTCGATCTTGCGATGGACAAGTCCCGTTCGATCCACATCGATCGCGGGCTCGACGGCTCGCCGTCGTGGCTCGGACCGCGGCGGATCGCGGTCGATGCAATCCAACCGAACGGCGCCGCCGCGCTCGTGATCGTCAATCCAGCGAGTGGCGAGCTCAGCGTTCCGCCGATCGTGGCGACCGTGATCGCAGCGACGCCCGATGGTCGCCGGCTTGCCGTCGACGAGCCCTTGACCGGAAACGTGCTCGTCGGCGACACGGACTCGACCGGTGTCGGATGGGCGCCCGGCGGGCCGAGCCGCATCCAGGGCTCCGACGGCGCCGGGATCGAGAGCCTGGCGTTGAGCGCGGAGGGCAAACGGCTGGCGGTCGTCCGGCGGACCGGGGATCACGTCGCGACGATCGTCCTGCTGGCGGAAGGCGACCGGGGCTGGGCGGCGATCGGGTCCGTCGAGATCCGCGGCGATCACGCCGTGTCGATCGCCTGGCTGCGCTGACGATCACCCGGACATGCGAACGGCGCCGGGTTTCCGCCGGCGCCGTCGTGGGATCGAGCCGGCTCGGGCCGGCGAGCGCTCAGACCGGTACGGGCGTCTGGGCGGAGAAGATCGATTCCTGGGATTCCTCGGGCAGCATCACGCCCATGATCTTCTGGATCGAGAGGACGTGGACGCACGTTTGCCAACTGTCGAAGTAGTGGCAGGTGCAGTGCCACTGAGCGGCGTCGAGGCTGACGTGGTGCGTGTCGTTGTCACCGCGGAACGTGAGGGCGAGGCGATCGATCGAGATCCGATCGAGCTCGCGGGCGTAGCGGTTCGCCTTCTCGACCTTGCCGATCAGGGAGCTGTGCATCGACGCATACCTCCGCAGCCCCCTCGTCGGGGGCGCATTCACGAGGCCGCCGTGTCCGGTCGTGCACCCGACCGGTGTGTGGCGGTCGTGGCGTCACCTTACACCCCGGGGCGGACGCGGTCACCCCCGAAACGTCGGTCGCCGGGTGACGATCGGGTCACAAAACCGCGCTGGTGGCAGGTCGCTCGAGTGACGGAGGACCCCCTGCGGAATGGCCGATCCGAGTGCGCCGGGTTCGGCGTGGTCAGCCGCCGGCGAGCCAGACCTTCCGAAGCGCGGCCGACAGATCACCCGATTCGCCCTCGAATGCGCTCGTCCAGACACCAGTCCCGAGCAGGCCCTGGCGCCGGAACTCGGTCCACTTCGCGCCGAGCGACCGGGCATCGTCGAAGTAGAGCTGAAACCAGTGGACCGGACACGTCGCGCACGATCGTCCGCGCCACGCGACGCGCTGTACCTGCTCGATCGGGTCGTAGATGGTGCCGCGACGCGCTCCGATCAGCCGCGCGCTCGAGTACAGCACGTCGTACCCGGCGGCCGTGGTCCGCGCGTTCAGCGCGCCGCTGACGGTCGGCCAGAGATGGCCGTAGTACGGCACGCCGACGATCATCTGCCAGGGCTTCGCCATCGTGCGGAGTCCACGAATGGCGTCCGCGACCGAGTAGCGGGACCCGCCGAGCGGTGCGGTTCCGTGGGCGATCGTCGAGAACGTGCCGGCATAGTGGTAGCCCATCAGGTAGACCGCATCGGCGCCGCCCGGCTGCAACGCCCCGCCCACGTCGTAGCTCTCGAAATGACCGACGACGTCGAATGTCAGCTGGTAGCCCGGACCGCGCGCGTCGAGCTCCCGTCGCATGCGCCGGACGAGGTCGGTGAAGTTCGCCCTCTGGCCGCTCGGGATCGGCTCGAAGTCGACATTGACGCCGTCGATCCCCCGGCGGACCACCTCGTCCGCGACGGCTCGTGCGAGGCGGGCTCGAGCCGTCTCGCTGGAAAGCAGCGCGACCGACACCTTCGTCTGGGCCGGCGACCACGCGAATCGGGCGAGCGAGATGACGACCTTCGTTCCCGTCGCGTGGGCCCGCGCGATCAGCCGGTCGACCTGGGCTCCGTTCCAGCTTCGCCAGCGCGTGTCCTGGTTGATCGCGCCGGTACTGCCGGCGACGAGGCTGAAGAACGCGATCGTCGAGGTGGCCTCGAAGTCGAGCCGCGCGAGGGCATCGTCGACCTGCGAGGTCGTCACGAAGGCCATCACCTCGCCACGGAGACCCTTGGCCGCGAACCCGAATTTGGCCGGATCGTAGGCGGTCGCCGGTGGTTGGCCGGTCGCCGGTCCACCCGGGTCGCTCGGTGGCGGAGACGCCCCGCCGTCACCGGGTCCGCTCGATCCGGCGGTCGAGGGTTGGCTGCCCGCGACCGAGCCGGCCGACGCCGAGGGCGAATGAACGGCCGGCCCGGACCCGCCTCCGGTCGGGGCTCCCGAACCGGCTCGCGCGATCGACCCGGAGCCGGTATCGCAGGCGCCGGCGAGGATCGCGGCCATGGCAAGGAGCGCGAGACCGGTCGAGCGGACGCCGGGACCAGGAGCGGCGGAATGCACCGACGGATCGCCGTGTCGGGCGGGGCGGCGACGTTGGCTCATCGGATGGATCATGGCCCCCCGGCCTGTCGTCTCTACGGGTTGGATGTGCCTTCACGACCGAAGTCGTCCTCGATCCGGATGACGTCCGAGAGCTCGGGCGTCGAGACCTCGATCAGCTCGACCCGCTCGATGGCCTCGAACCGGTGACGCCGGCCGACCTCGACGTGGGCCGCCTCGCCCGGACCCATGTCGCGCGTGGTCATCTCGCCGTCCGCGTTCTCGAGGTGGAGCCGCAACCGGCCCGAGACGACGAACAGCGACTCGTCCTTCGCCTCGTGGTACTGGAGTGACAGGCGGCGGCCAGTCTCGATGACGATCGTCTTTCCGCAGTAGCGGTCCGTCAATGCCCAGATCAGCTCGTGGCCCCAGGGCTTGTCGACGCGGCGTGTGCTGATCGTCCCGGGCCGCTCGTCGCTCACGAGCCGCGCACCAGCCGCTCACCGGCGACCAGCATCGACTCGCGCAGGTCGGGCGACGTGGCCTCGGTGTAGACCCGGACCAGCGGCTCCGTGCCGCTCGCCCGGATGAGGAGCCACGTCCCGTCGGCCAGGAAGAACTTGAAGCCGTCGTTCGTGTCGAGCGACTGCGTCCGCGTCACCGCCCGGCCCGCCAGCTCCGAGGGGGCATTGGCGACGAGGTCGACGAGCAGCCGGCGCTTGACCTCGGGGTACTGGTCGCGCGGGACGTGGACGTCGATCCGGCGGTAGAACGACGGGCCTGCGATCTCGTGGAATT
>JANMCU010000251.1:0-12111 GCA_031361415.1 Chloroflexota bacterium
CTTGACCCGGACCGTCGGCACCGCGGAGAAGAACTCGTTCGCCTCGGCGATCGTCATCTCCAGCACGTCGGAGATCGAGCGGCCCTTGTAGTGGATCTCGAGGGCCTCGCGGTTGTAGCGCTTGCCTTTGCACACCTCGCAGGTCACGTAGACGTCCGGCAGGAACTGCATCTCGATCTTGAGGATCCCGTCGCCCTTGCAGTTCTCGCAGCGGCCGCCCTTGACGTTGAAGCTGAACCGGCCCGGCTGGTAGCCACGGACACGCGACTCCGGGACGCCGGCGAACAGCTCGCGGATCGGGCCGAAGAGCCCGGTATAGGTCGCGGGATTCGAGCGCGGTGTGCGCCCGATCGGGCTCTGGTCGATCTCGATGATCTTGTCGATGTGCTCGGCGCCCTTGAGCGAATCGTGCGCCCCGACGGTTTCGCGCGACCCGTTGAGCTCGCGCGCCAGCGCCCGGTAGAGCACGTCGGTGACGAGCGTCGACTTGCCGCTGCCCGACACCCCGGTGATCGCGGTGAAGGTGCCGAGCGGCACGGTGAAGTCGACGTCGCGCAGGTTGTGCTCGCGGGCGCCCTTGACGACGAGCTTCTTGAGGTTGCCCTTGCGCCGCTTCGTCGGAACGGCCACCGATCGCTCGCCGCGCAGGAACGCCCCCGTGATCGAGCGTGGCTCGGCGAGGAGGTCTTCGAGGGTGCCATTGGCGATGATCTCGCCGCCGTGCTCCCCTGCCCCGGGCCCGATGTCGATCACCCAGTCGGCCGTCCGGATCGTCTCCTCGTCGTGCTCGACGACGAGGACCGTGTTGCCGAGATCGCGCAGCCGGGTCAGGGTCGCGATCAGCTTCGCGTTGTCCTTCTGGTGGAGCCCGATCGACGGCTCATCGAGGATGTAGAGCACGCCCATCAACGTCGTCCCGATCTGGGTGGCGAGGCGGATCCGCTGGGCCTCCCCGCCCGACAACGTCACCGACGCGCGGTCGAGGGTGAGGTAGTCAAGCCCGACATCGACGAGGAAGCCGAGACGGGCGGTGATCTCCTTGAGGACCTGGACCGCGATCGTCCGCTCGCGCTCGCTCAGTTTCGGCGGCAGGGTGGCGATCCAGTCGAGCGCATCAGTGATCGAGAGGACCGCGACGTCGGAGATCGTCTGGTGGTCGACCGTGACCGCGAGGACCTCCGGCTTGAGCCGCTTCCCGCCGCACGTCGGGCACGGCCGCGTGACCATGTACTTCTCGAGCTCGGTCTTGATGTACTCGGAGTCGGTCTCCTTGTAGCGCCGCTCGAGGTTGGTGATGATCCCCTCGAACGTGGCCTTGTACGTGTTCTCGCCTCGCTCGTGGCGGTAGCGGACGAGGACCTTCTCGTCCTTCTGGGCACGGAGGAGGTACTCGAGCGCCTCGGGCGGCAGGTCGCGGATCGGCTTCTTGAA
This sequence comes from Chloroflexota bacterium, assembly GCA_031361415.1. Classification (GTDB taxonomy): domain Bacteria; phylum Chloroflexota; class Limnocylindria; order Limnocylindrales; family CSP1-4; genus CF-46. The sequence goes on from JANMCU010000251.1 coordinate 1,432, forward strand.
GTCCCAGCCGTGCGACGCGCAGATGGCCTCGAGGATCTTGAGCCGCCACGATGCGTCGTTCGGCATCTTGGCCCACGGCACGAGGGCGCCCTGCTGGAGGCTCTTGGCCTTGTCCGGGATGACGAGGTCCGGGTCGATCTCGAGCCGCGTCCCGAGCCCGGCACAGGCCGGGCAGGCGCCGTGCGGCGAGTTGAACGAGAAGTTGCGCGGCTCAAGCTCGTCCATCGTGAACCCGTCGTACGGGCAGGTGAACCGCTCGCTGTACGAGCGCTCCTCGAAGACGGGCTTCGCCGGCTCGTCGTCGCGTGGCGCGGGCGCGATCACGACGACGCCCTCGCCGAGCCGAAGCGCCGTCTCGATCGAGTCGGCCAGGCGCGACCTGTCGGGGTCGGGCATCGGCTGGCCGGTCTCCGGGTCGATCGGCCGGCCGTCCGGCGCCCGCTCGGCGCCCTCCGGCGCATCGGCGTGGCGGACGATGAACCGGTCGACGACCACCTCGATGCTGTGGCGCTTGTACTTGTCGAGCTTCGGCGCGTCCGCGATGTCGACCATTTCGCCATCGACCCGGACCCGGACGAAGCCCTGCCGCCGCGCGCCGTCGAAGACACGATCGCCCTCGGTCTTGCGGTCCTTGATCAGCGGGCCGAGGACGAGGAGACGGGTTTCCTCCGGCAGCGCGAGCACCTGGTCCACGATCTGCTGGACGCTCTGGCGCTCGATCGGATGCCGCTCGGGCAATGCGGGTGACCGGCCCGGGCGAACAGCAGCCGGAGATAGTCGTAGATCTCGGTGACGGTCCCGACCGTCGAGCGCGGGTTGCGTGACGCGCCCTTCTGGTCGATCGAGATCGCCGGGCTCAGGCCGTCGATCTGGTCGACGTCCGGCTTTTCCATCTGGCCGAGGAACTGGCGGGCGTAGGCGCTCAGGCTCTCGACGTAGCGGCGCTGGCCCTCGGCGTAGATCGTGTCGAAGGCGAGACTGCTCTTGCCGCTCCCGGACAGCCCGGTGATGACGACGAGCCGGTCGCGCGGGAACGCAACGGTGACGTCTTTCAGGTTGTGTTCGCGGGCACCGCGGACGACGAGCTGATCCTGGGGCATCTCGGTTCCAGTCTAGCGGACCGGGTCCAAACCGTACAGGCGTTCGATCTCGTGAGTAGGAGATGGCGAGTTCGGCCGCTGCGCCGCACGAAAGGCCGATGCCGTGGAGTTGGCGGGGGCCTATCCTCCGAGCGCACCACCACCGTCGAGGGACCGCCAGCCCGTGACCATCCGCCGAACGCCGCGCGACCTGACCCGAGTCCTGACCGCCCTGGTCTGCGGCGCCGCGCTGGCGGCGACGGCGGTCATGTTCCTGAGCCGGTTCGCGCTGCCGTCGGATGGGATGCTGATCCCGACCGACGCCTGGCCGTGGACGACCGATGGCGTCGGAGTCCGGCCCCTGTCGGCCGAATCGCCGATCCGGACCGGTGACGTCGTCGTGGCGATCGACGGCCGGCCAATGGCCGAGTGGGCGTCGGACGCGGTCGCGCCGCCATGGTTCCTCGGAGCGCGAGCGATCGGACCGATGGTGGACGTGGAGGTCCGGCGGGACGGCGCCCTGATCCACGTGCCGGTCACCCTCGAGTCGTTCTCGAGCGGGCGACTCGGTGGAGCGCCGCTTGGTCTGGTCATCTTCGGGGCCGGAGCGCTGATCCTCGCCCTCGTCCTCGTCCTGCGCCGGCCGCAGGCGACGGCGATCCGCCTGCTCTTCGTCGGCGTCTGTTGCAACACCGCGGACATCGTCGCGTGGGAAACGGGGCTCCAGCCGACGGATCTCGTCGGCCGGACGCCCTTCCTCTACGCGTTCGCGATCGCCGCGATCGCGAATCTCGTGTTCTGGGGCTGCCTGATCCACCTGCTGGCGATCTATCCGGTCCGCGCCGGCTGGCTGGCGCGCCGGCCGAGGGATGCCCGACTGATCTATGCCGCGCCGCTCGTGGCCCTCGCCGTTGGTGCCGTCGTTGCGCGCTTGGCCGGTGGCTCGATCCTCGATTGGTTCGATCGGCTCGGGACGTTGCTCGGCGCGATCGTCTCGGCGATGGTCATCGTGATCCTCGGCTCGATCGTCGCGGGCTACCGACGCACGCCTGCTCCACGCCGGCCGCAGGTCCGCGTCCTCGCGATCACCCTCGGGGTCGCGGCGATGGCCTCGCTCCTCTTGACCTCGCTCCCGATCGTCCTGTTCGACCACCCGCTCGCGCCGCGCAGCGCGGTGGCCATCTTCGCGATCCCGGTCATCCTCGCCCTCGCGCTCGCGGTCATCCGCGATCGACTGTTCCAGGTCGATCTGCTCGCGACGAGCCGGCGCCGGATCGTCGCAGCCCGCGAGGAGGAGCGCCTGCGCCTGCGGCGCGATCTCCACGACGGGCTCGGACCGACGCTCGCCGCACTCGGGCTGAAGGTCGATCGCGCGCGAGCGGAGGCCACCACGGATCCCGCGGCCGTCGGACCGCTGCTCGACGAGATCCGGGCGGAACTGCGGGTCGCGCTGGCCCAGATCCGCGGGCTGTCGCGCGAGCTCCGGCCACCGGGTCTCGACGCGCTGGGGCTCGTCGACGCCCTGCGCCAGCAGCTCGCCACGATCGGCGGTCCGGACGGGCCGCTCGTCGCGGTCGCCGCGACGGACATCGGAGCCCTGCCGCCCGCGGTCGAGGTCGCCGCGTACCGGATCGTGATCGAGGCGGTGACGAATACGGTCCGCCACGCGGGCGCGCAGCGCTGCCAGGTCGAGCTGACGCGCGATCGATACGGTCTGTCGATCATCGTCCGCGATGACGGAGCCGGGATCGGGCCCGGGCCCGTCGGGGTCGGCACCCGGTCGATGTACGAGCGAGCAGCCGAGGTCGGCGGCGAGCTTCTGGTCGCGCCCGGACCCGACGGCGGAACCCTCGTGACGGCCTCGCTCCCGATCGGCGCGCCGCAGGCCGCGATCGGGCACGGGTTCGCGTCCGGCTCGTCGCTCGGCCTGGACACGATCGACTCGGCAGTCGGACCATGAGCGGGCCGGGCGAGGCGGCCCCGAGCGAAGCAGCTCCGATCCGGGTCCTCGTCGTCGACGACCATCCGGTCTACCGCGACGGGCTGCGCGCCCTGATCGAGCGGTCGACCGACCTCGAGCTCGCCGGCGAGGCCGCGACCGGCGGCGACGCCGTCGCCCTTGCCGAGTCGGCGTCGCCCGATGTCATCCTGATGGACATCCGGATGCCCGGCATGAGCGGGATCGACGCGACGCGACGGATTCTCGGCGCCCGCGCCGCAACCCGGATCCTGATCCTGACGATGTCCGAGGACGACGACTCGCTCTTCGCCGCAATGCGCGCGGGTGCGCGGGGCTATCTGCCGAAGGACTCCGACAGCGAGGACCTCGTTCGCGCGATCCGGGCGGTCGCGGGCGGCGACGTGATCTTCGGCGAGTCGATCGCGACCCGGCTCCAGGCCTTCTTTGCTGCCGGTCATGCCCGGCCCGCCGCGGCGCCGTTCCCCGAGCTGACCGACCGCGAGGACGAGGTCCTCGAGCTGATCGCCCGCGGCCTGGCGAACCGGGCCATCGCGGCCGAGCTCGGGATCAGCGACAAGACGGTTCGCAATCACGTCGCGAACATCTTCAACAAGCTCCAGGTCGCCGATCGTTCGCAGGCGATCATCCGTGCCCGCGAAGCGGGCCTCGGCCGGGATTCCGAACCCGCCTGACGTTCGGTCCGCGGGCCGCGCCAGAGCGCCGATGGCCGATCGCTCGCCCCGCGACGGCTGCCTCGCTCGTGGTTGCCCGGCGTGTTGCCCGAGGGGTCGGGACACGCGCCCGATGTGCCCAGGACACTCCCGCCGCCATACCGGTCCCAGGCCGCCACGGAGCGGCCGGCAGAGGGCGGACCGATGGCAGAGAACCAGGATTTCGACACCAGCCAGCAGGCTTCCGATGAGCTCGTGACCGCGTGCCACGCCGAGCACTCGGCCGGGCTCGAGCGCTACGTCCGGTCGCTGGTCCGGGACCCGGACGAGGCCGCCGACGTCTGCCAGGAGGCATTCGTGCGGCTGCTCCTCGCCGGTCGGGATGGACGACTGCCGGACGCGCCGGCCGCCTGGCTCCGGCGCGTGGCCCACAACCTCGTGATCAGCGGTCACCGCCACCGCCAGATCGGCGATCGGGTCCTCGGTCGCCTGGCCCAGGACGAGCACAGTGGCTCGCTCGAGGACTCGGCCATCCGGCGCGAGGAGAACGATGCCCTGGTGACGGCACTCGGCAATGTGTCGACCGATGACCGCACGGCGCTCATCCTCGCGGCCCAGGGCTACCGCGGCACCGAGATCGCGAAGCATCTCGGGCGGACCGAGTTTGCCTCGCGCGCACTCCTCTGCCGGGCCCGCGGCCGGCTCGGCGCCCAGCTCACTTCGGCCGGAGCGTTCTGACGGGAGCCCGGGCGCGCGAGTCGGGGCTCAGCGGCGGCGACTCCCCGGCCGCGTCCCCGTCCGGTGCCTCACGTTCGGCGTCACGGTTCGATCCCAGGTCGGGCGATCACGCCAGGCCGCGGTCCGGCCGGTGTCGTCGTGCTCGTCGCGGATCCCCGGCAGCCAGTCGGACGCCGTGTTCGGATCGGCTGCCCCGTCGCCATCGTCGTCTCCGTGGACGTGGCCGTCGGCGTCGAGGGTGTCCGTCGGCTCCTCGCCCGCCGGCAGGACGGTGACGCTCATCACCTCGAAGGCCTGGTGCTCGGCGGCCGCCTCGTCCCGGCGCGCGCCGCGCTTGCGGTCGGCGGCGCCCACGAGCCCCGTGCCGCGTGACGACGCCGCACGCTCCGCCGCGCGTCCGACGATCAGAGAGGCGTCCTGCTCGAGAACGCGCAGCCGGATGTTCTGGATCTCGTCGCGGAGCGCGGCGGCCCGCTCGAAGTCGAGCTCCTTGGCGGCGGCCCGCATCTCGGTCTCCATCCGAGTCACGAGCTTCTCGATCGCCTTCGTGTTGTCGAGGGTCAGGGCGCGCCCGGTCAGGTCCTCGCGCTCCGAGGTGTAGACGACCGTCCGTTCGGCGACCGAGCGGAGGCGCTCGTTGATGTCATGGATCTCCTTGACGATCGTGGTCGGCTCGATCCCGTGCTCGGTGTTGTAGGCGACCTGGATCGCCCGGCGACGGTTCGTCTCGTCGATCGCGGCGGCCATCGACTCGGTCGTCCGGTCGGCGTACATCACGACCCGCCCGCCGATGTTGCGGGCCGCCCGGCCGATCATCTGGATGAGCGACCACGAGCTCCGCAGAAACCCCTCCTTGTCCGCGTCGAGGATCGCGACGAGCGTCACCTCGGGCAGGTCGATCCCCTCGCGCAGGAGGTTGATCCCGACGAGGACATCGAACACGCCGAGCCGGAGGTCGCGCAGGATCGCGACCCGCTCGAGCGTGTCGACCTCACTGTGGAGGTACTGGACCTTGACCCCGAGCTCGCGCAGGTAGTCGGTCAGGTCCTCGGCCATCTTCTTCGTCAGGGTCGTGACGAGGGCCCGCTCGCCGCGCTCGGTCCGAAGCCGGATCTCCTCCATCAGGTCGTCGATCTGGCCGTCGGTCGGGCGGACGTCGATCATCGGGTCGACCACGCCGGTCGGCCGGATCAGCTGCTCGACGATCCGCTGGCTGCGCTCGTGCTCGTACGGGCCGGGCGTCGCCGACATGTGGACGACCTGGTTGAGGTGGCCCTCGAACTCCTCGAACGTCAGCGGCCGGTTGTCGAGGGCCGACGGCAGGCGGAACCCGAAGTCGACCAGGATCTCCTTGCGGGTCCGGTCGTTCGTGTACATCCCGACGACCTGGGGGATCGTCATTTGCGACTCGTCCACGACCAGCAGCCAGTCCGGCGGGAAGTAGTCGAGGAGCGTCCACGGACGGCTGCCCGCCTCGCGCTGCGAGAGGTGGCGCGAGTAGTTCTCGATGCCGGTGCAGAACCCGAGCTCGCGCATCATCTCGAGATCGAACGTGGTGCGCTGGCGGAGCCGGGCGGCCTCGAGGATCCGGCCCTCGGCCTCCATCTCGCCGACCCGCTCCTCCATCTCGGCCTCGATCGCGACGATGGCCAGCTTCATCTTGTCGGCCGGAGTGGCGTAGTGGCTGGCCGGATAGACGTTGACGTCCTTGCGCTCCGCGAGGAGCTCGCCGGTCAGCGGATCGACCTCCGTGATCCGCTCGACCTCGTCGCCGAAGAACTCGATCCGGATCAGCGTCTCCTCCGACGCCGGCTGGAGCTCGAGGGTGTCGCCGCGGACCCGGAAGCGGGCCCGCTGGAGGGCCTGGTCGTTGCGCTGGTACTGGAGGTCGACGAGCTGGCGCAGGACCGTGTCGCGGCGATACGAGCCGCCCTGCCGAAGGCGAAGGACGGTGGCCCCGTAGTCGACCGGGGCGCCGAGGCCGTAGATGCACGACACGGACGCGACGATGATCACGTCGCGCCGCTCGAACAGGGCGTGGGTGGCGGCGTGACGGAGCCGGTCGATCTCGTCGTTCCGGGACGAGTCCTTCTCGATGTAGGTGTCGCTCCGGGGCAGGTAGGCCTCGGGCTGGTAGTAGTCGAAGTAGCTGACGAAGTACTCGACGGCGTTGTCCGGGAAGAACTCGCGGAACTCGGCGTAGAGCTGGGCCGCGAGCGTCTTGTTGTGGGCCAGGACGAGGGTCGGCTTCTTGTGGGCCTCGATCGCTTTCGCGATCGAAAATGTCTTTCCCGTGCCGGTCGCGCCCAGGAGGGTCTGGTGCTTCAGGCCCTTCTGGAGGCCGTCGACGAGGCGTTCGATGGCGACCGGCTGGTCACCGGTCGGCTCGAACGGGGCGACGAGGCGGAAGTCGGGCATGTGGCGAGGATATACCGCCCGTCCGTCTCGAACAAGCGTTCTGTTCCGGGCTGGCGAATCGCTGGGCGGTGCCTTCGGACGACGCCGGTTCCGTACGGCAGGGTCAGGTCCGGGAGGACCAATTGGTCATAGGAGCCGCCAGCGGCGAGCCCGACACTCGACCTTGTCCACCGAACCAAGGGCGGAGGTCCGCGCGATCGTGCGCCTGGAGCAACCACACACCCGTCGACGCTGCGGCCGGAGCGAGCGAGGAGACCGAGGAGAACGAGGCCAGAGCCTGGTCGAGTTCTCCCTGATCCTCATGCCCCTGTTCCTGATCCTGCTCGGGATCATCCAGTTCGGGTTCATCTTCAACACGTACGTGACGATGACGAACGCCGCCCGTGACGCGGCCCGGTCCGGAACGATCTACGTCTACGACCGGACCCTGACGAAGGCCCAGAACGACCTTGCCCGGAACAATTCGATCAAGGCCCAGGTGCTGAGCTCGATGAACGGGCTGTCTCTGACGACGCCGCGGTTCACGACCGGCTCCACCTGGACCCAGTCCGGCTCGATCTACACGAACGGCGATCTCGTCATCACCTACGCGATCCCCGACGGCAGCGACGGCACGCCGGCCGTGACCGACAGCGATCCGCGGACCGGCGAACGGATCACCGTCAATGCGACCTACCACCAGGACCTGATCATCCCGCTGATCTCGGCCCTGCTGCCGAAGGACAGCAACGGCCGGATGGGCCTCGGCGGGACCGTCACGATGGTCATCAACTGATGCGCTCCGGACCCGGCTCGCTCGGCGCGGCGCGGGTCGATTCCCGCCAGCGCGGTCCCGTCCGCCGCCGCCCGGGCGACCCGTTGCTCGGGACCCCGTGGCTCGGCCGCCTGTCGCGGACGATCCACGGTCGCCGCGGTCCCAACCGGCGGCGCGAGGGCGGGCAGGTCCTGGTGATCTTCGCCCTCTCGATCACCGTTCTGTTCGCCGCCGCCGGCCTCGCCTTCGACATCGGCCGGTTCTACTCGGAGCGGCGCTACCTCCAGAACGCCGCCGATGCGGCGGCCCTTGCCGCAGCCAACGCGATGATCCAGGGGCACAGCCAGGCCGAGGCGGACACGATCGCACGGGCCATCCTCGCCGCGAACTTCAACCACGACCCGAACGGCGTGACGCCGTCCCTCCCGCCGTCGACCCCGGTCTACGACACCGCCCACTCGGGTGATCCCAACTACCTGATCAACGGCATCCTGTTCAACGGTTGCGAGGTCCGGGTCGCCGTCCTGAACTCGATCAATTATTCCTTCGGCCGGGCCGTCGGCCTGTCGGCGAGCACGATCGGTGGTCAGGCCCGGGTCAAATGCCAGTCGAACGTCCTGCCGATCGCGGTCCGCCGGTTCGTGAACTCGCCGGGCCCTGCGACGACGAACACGACCGTCCCGTGCGCCGACAACGAGAACCAGTTCCTCGATTTCTTCGCGACCGGGGACACGGCCTGCCTCGGGACGGAGACGAACAGCGGTCTCCGAATCGAGCCGAGCTCCATCGGGGCGTTCGATCCGTCCGACCCCGGCAGCGACCCGACGCACCACGGGCCCGTGCTGGCGATCCTCGGCCAGGGCGCGCAACCGGGCAACGGGGCCGACTTCCGTGGCTTCATCAACCTCGACATCCGGAACTTCGCGACGAGCACGTCCCAGCTCTACTACGACAACGTCACGGCCGGAACGAACACGAACACGATGAAAGCCATGGAGGCCAACTGGATCACGATCGGCGGGTACACCGGCCCGCCGTTTCCGGTCGCGGTCACCCCGCCGGACGCGAACGACCAGGTCGGGATCATGAGCGGCAACTCGACGGGCGCCGCGATCGCCGCGGCGGCGGCGCGCTTCGCCCCGGGCGATGAGGTCATGGTCTGCGTCTATCCGGGCGATGTCATGGCGATCCCGGACTTCACCGTGGGATCGCCCGGCACCGTGAATCTGCCGACCACCGGGACCGTCGCCACTGCCGGATCGCTCAAGGTCTCGCGCAACCAGGCCTTCAGCGGGCTCGTGACCCTCGCGACCCTCGCTGATACGCTCGATGCAGCCAACCCGATGGTCCTCGGCACGCTGTCCGGCGGCGCCACCCCGATCAGCTACAACCCGAACGGGGTCAACCCGAGCCTCGGCGGCGGGACGAGCGTCACGCTCGAGAACGTGACGACCACGGGAGCTACCGACGGGATCTATGCCCTGTGGATCCGCGGCCAGGCCGGTGCGCCGTACCTGACCACGAAGTACACCCCGATCTCGATCCAGGTCGGGACCGTGAACCGCGACTTCGCGTTCACGTCGGATTCGTCGTCCCAGTCCGTCGCGGCCGCAGGCGCGACCGCAAGCTTCACGCTCACCCTCCAGAACGCGCCGAACAAGAACACGAACTTCGGCAACCCCGTGACGCTGAGCGTCGACGGGCCGCTGCCGGCCGGGGTCGGAGCGGTGACCTTCGGCTCGTCGACCGTGACGCCGTCCAAGGCCGGGGCCTCGACGACCCTGTCGATCAACACCGGGACGATGGCCACCGGCAGCTACACCTTCACGATCCGGGCGACGGGGATGAACGGCGACTCGACGAGCCGGAAGGTCACCCACCTCATGCAGCTCACCGTCCTCGTCGCGCCGAGCTCAGGCTCCGGCAACGGTGAGTACGTTGACATCACCGGATTCGCCGTCATGCGGATCGCCGCCATGGACGCGAACACGATCTCGGCCTATGCGATCACACCGGTGATCGCCGATCCGAGCGACTACCGACTGCGCCGCGGTCAGGTGGCGAAGTTGGTGCCCTGGAGCTAGCCGCACGGGCACGGCATTGAACGCGTGCGGGCGGCGTCAGACGGCGACCCGCGATCTGGGAGGCACATCACCATGGAGATGGAATACAAGGATCCGAGCAAGCGCGGGCGCTGGATCGTCGTGGCCGGCGTCGTGCTCGCCCTCGCGGCCGGCGGGGCGGCGTTCTTCCTGATCAACCAGGCCCAGCAGCAGGCCGGTCAGGGCGAGCTGCAGAAGGTCAACGTGGTCGTCGCCGTCAGGCCCGTGCCGGTGCGCCAGCCGATCGTGGCCGAGGATCTGACGGTCCGCCAGGTCCCAGCCGACGACACGAACACCGACGCGATCGCGGTCCGGGATGTCAAGGACGTCATCGGCCAGGTCCTGCCGGTCACCCTGTTCCAGGGCCAGATGGTCACCCGGAGCATGCTCAACACGACCGGTGGCGCGGGTGGGACGACGGGCTTCTCGATCCTCGAGCCCGGTGAGACCGTCGCGCCCGATTCGGTGGCCTGGCGGGCCGTCTCGATGACCGTCCCCGACGACCGGGCGGTCGGCGGGCTGATCACGGCCGGGATGACCGTCGACGTGCTCCTGTCCGCCCAGATCAACGTCCCTGCCAACGTCACGCCGCCCGGCAAGTACTACACCGACAAGGCGACCAAGATCACCTACCAGAACATGCTCGTCCTGGCCAAGACCGGCTCCGGCTATGTCGTCAAGGCAACGCTCGCCCAGGCCGAGGAGATCACCCATCTCGTGGCCACCGGCAACGCCCAGTTCAGCATGCTGATGCGTCCGCCGTCCGACGTCCGATTTGCCGATGCCAGCAAGCTCGGCGAGACGACCAACCTGATCATCGAGCGCTACGGCCTGCCGATCCCGGAGAACTATCCGGCCGGCAACGGCCCGCTCCCGACCGCCCAGCCGACGGCCACGCCGTCGGTGCCCGCTCCGTCGCCGTCGGGCGCGCCGGGCGCCAGCGCGGCCCCGTGAGCCC
>JANMCU010000098.1:0-13854 GCA_031361415.1 Chloroflexota bacterium
AGGATGGACCGCATCCGGTCCTGTTTGAGCGCCTCGATCTCCTCGCGAGCCCGATTGCCTTCGGCCGATGCCCGGACGATGACGACCCGGCGATCATCGGGGACCCGAACGCGCTCGACGAGGCCCCGCTCGGCCATCCGATCGACGAGACCGGTGGCGTTGCTGAGCGACACGTCCAGCAGGTCCGCCAGGCGGCTCATCGGGAGCTCACCGTGGTGCTCGAGGACCCACAGAATGTGGAGGTGCGTCATGCTGATCCCGGCTTTCACCATCCGGCCCGTACCGGCGCAGCGGAGGCTCCCGATCATCCGATGGAGCTCGTCGACGATGGCGTCGACGACCGGATCGGACGCGCCCGACGGCGCGACGCCGGTGGTCGGGGTGGGGATAGTTCGCATGAGGTGAATAATCTAGCGTTCATGGATGATCGCGTCAAGCACGATGATTCAGGGAATCGTTAACAAACGGTGACGAGGAGGTGACGGATGCGGTTCGCGCTGATGATCGAGCCCCAGCAGGGACTGTCGTATGCCGAGCAGCTGGCGATCGTCCAGCGGGCCGAATCGGTCGGCTTCGAGTCGTTCTTCCGGTCCGATCACTACCAGAGCTTCCCCGGGCCGTCGGGCGGACCGACGACCGACGCCTGGGCGGTCCTGGCCGGGCTCGCGCGGGAGACCACGACGATCGGTCTCGGCACGCTGGTCTCGCCCGTCACCTTCCGGTCGGTCGGCAATCTCGCAAAGGTCGTCACCACGGTCGACGAAATGAGTGGCGGGCGGATCGAGTTCGGACTCGGCGCCGGCTGGAACGAGCCCGAGCACCGCCAGCTCGGCCTGCCGTTCCCGCCGATCGGCGAGCGAGCCGACCTGATGGAGGAGCAGTTCGCGGTCCTCCACGGCCTGTGGGAGGAGCCAGACGGCTGGTCGTTCGAAGGCGCCCACGTCCGGATCGAGGAGGCGTCGTTCCACCCGAAGCCGGTCGCTCGGCCGGGGAGGGCGATGCTGTCCAACGGGTCGTCGCGGCCGCGGCTCCTTGCCGGCGGGGAGGGATCGCCGCGCTCGATGCGGATTGCGGCCCGCTACGCCGACGAGTTCAACCGGTCGTCGTCCTCGCCGGAGAAGGCGGCGACGACGTTCGGCAAGCTGCGCGAGGCGTGCGAGGCGATCGGCCGCGATCCCGCGACGATGGGCAGATCCGTGATGGCCGGGGTCCTGATCGGCCGAGATGAGACCGAGCTGTCGCGGCGCAAGGCGGAGCTGCTGTCGGCGTTCGGTGACGAATCCGGCGGCGACGACTGGTTCGATGCCCGGGAGCCGCGCTGGATCCTCGGCACGCCCGATCAGGCGCGGGCGATGGTCGGGCGGTTCGCGGCCGCGGGCGCGGAGCGAATCATGCTCCAGGACTTCCTGCCGCGAGACCTCGCGATGATCGACCTGATGGCCGAGGTCCTGTTCCCGGCGTGAGCCGGATCGTCGTCGAGACCTCGATCGCGGCGCCGATCGAACGGGTCTTCGATGTCGCTCGCGATATCGGCGTGCATGTCGCGTCGCAGGCAGGTCGGCGTGAGGAAGCGATCGCCGGCCGGATGACGGGGCGGATCGGGGAAGGAGATCGCGGCGACGCCTGATCGCCGGCAGGATCACTTCCGGGACAGCCGTGCGTCCCGCAGTCGCCAAATCGACGTCCACGATCCAAATTTGTCCGCCCGTCACGCTCATCCGTTGATGGATTGATCGCCCGGGCGATCAGCGCTGCGTGCGAAATCGACAGGCGTGGAGGGTCACATCCATTTCCTGTCTGATCATTCGATTTCGTCGTCCGATTTCGCACAGGGCCGCGGGATGCAGGTTACTTCGGACGGCTGACGATTTCGCACGATCACGCGAATGCACCGCGGCGGCGCCCGGCCACGTGGTGCCTGCCAACATGGCGCCCCGCGGGGAAGGCGCGCGCCTCAGCCCGCGGCTTCGGCGGCCGCGAGGTAGATGGGGTTGTCGCGCCGGATCAGGTCGGGGTTCGTGCCGCGGACGCGGGCGATCCGCTCGGTCAGGAGCTGGAGCGGGGTCGCAGTCCCGATCAACGCGGCGAGCGGTGCCGGGAGCGCCTTCACCTCGTCGACCCGGATGCGCCCTGCCGGGGTGAGCGCTGCATCCAGCTGGCCGTGCACGTCGCGCCCGACGATCGCCGCGGCCTGGATGCCCACCGCCCGGGCCGCCGCCAGCGCCTGTCGCGCTCGGGCGACGCGCGTCGCCCGGGCGTCCCGATCGGTCAACAGCAGGACGAGCCCGGTGGTCTCGTCCATCGCCGGCAGGTGGCCGTGGAGGAACGTCTCGAGGTCGCGCATCGTGGTCGGGATCCAGGACGCCTCCTCGATTTTGAGGGCGAGCTCGCGCGCGGCAGGTCGATCGGCGCCGGATCCGATCGTGATGATCGTCCGGCTGTCGGCGAGGACCGCGGCGATCCCCTCGGCGCCCGCCTCGTCGGCCGCGCCGGAGGCGAGGAGGTCGCGGATCAGGCCGGCATCGACCGAGCGATCCGCAAGCTCGTCGGCGATCGCGGCCGCGGCCAGGATCGGCGACAGGTAGCCGACGGTATGGCACCAGCCCTGGTCCATCTCGACCGTCTCGACCACGAGCTCGGGCGAGGCGGCCGCGGCCGCCGGCGAACCGGCGCTGCCGGTGATGAGCGCGGTCCGCGCCCCGGCGGCGACCGACGCCTCCAGTGCCCGGATCGTGGCGGTCGTCCCGCCTTCGTGCGAGATGCCGATCACCAGCCCACCGGTCGGTGGGTCGAGCGCGAGCTCGAACGCCTGCGCGGACAGGATGGTGGCTGCGCCGCTTGGCAGGCCGCCGGCGCGGAGGCCCTCGCGCAGGATCTCGACCACGGCCATGGCCGCGTGCTCGCTCGTCCCGCAACCGGTAACGAACACGGGGGCGCCGCTGCTTGCAGCCTGGCCGATCGCGCCGGCAAGGCGGCTCGCTGGCCCCTGCCGATCGGCAAGACGATCGAGGATGCGCTCGGCCAGGAATGGCTCGGCCGCGATCATGTCGGTCATGTGGAACGGCGGTCCCGTGCGGACCGACGGCTGGGGCAGATCCTCCCACGGGTCAGGTGCGGCGGCGAGCGGGGCGCGCGGATCGAACGTCGTCATCGATCGAGTATGGCGATCGCGCCGCCGGCGCAACGGATCGTTTCGTCGAGCGACCGACGATGACGGTGTCCGAGGAGCGGCACGGCGAGGGGCGCCGCGCCGGTCGCGCTCATGGCCGCCGGCAACGTGCAACGGAGTCCCGCCGGCGCATCGGCCTGGGATGGGTCGCGTGGCCGCGCGGGTCGGTCAGTTCGAGGGTGAAGCCTTCGGGCTCGACGAAGTGGTCTCCGGCTCGAAACGCGAACTGAGTGCTGTCGCCGCGCACGGCTCGACGAGGGTCGAACCCGGCCCGAAGGTCGTGCATGTCACGGTGATGGCGGATGCAGGTCCGATGACGTCGTAGGCGATCACCCCGATGTTCGTCGTGCCCGCGATCGCGGCGTCGTAGGCGATCCTCAGGAACCGTCCGGCCGGCCCGCTGACGTGCCACGTCGTGATCGTGATCTTCGCGTTGAGCGTCGAGCGCAGCTGGCTCAGGATCGTGGCCTCGGCCTGATCCGGCGTGACCGTCCCGGTGAGGCGCACGTTTGCGACGGCAATGAAGCCGAGGGCGCTGTCCGTTGCACTGGGCACACGAATGGCCAGCACCGGTGACGAGAGCCTGTCGAGCAGGGCGACCGCCTGGTATCGCTTGACCGTGTTGTCGAGCGCGGTCTGTTCCGCGCCGGCCAGCGCCGAGCCGTGGATCCGTTCGATCTCGGCCATCGTGTCCGGCCCGATATCCACCCGCGTCCAGCCGGCAGGGATCGTGACCGAGAAGCCGCGGTCCGTCGCGACGATGTGGCCGGTCGTCGGCAGGCTGGCCGCGGGCGAGCCCGGCGGTTCCGATGGGGCGGCGGGACCGCCGCTGCGACCCGGGGTTGCGCTCGGGACGGTCGCATTGCAGGCGGCGGTGACGATCCCGAACACGAGCCCGGCGATCGCGATGCAGCTTCTCCGACCCATCGTCCGCCTCCGCCGCCAACCCGCTCGGTTCATCCGGTCGCGCGCCCGATCCGCCCGATCCGCCCGATCGGACCATAGCGGAACCACGCCCGACCGACGAGCGCATTGACCGGGACCGGCCCGTAGCGACGCGAGTCGATCGGCTCGCCCGAGCCGGCCGCGAGCAGGTCCGCGTCGGTCGCGTCCGAGAGGAGCCAGGCCTCGTCGTCGGCGAGGACCAGATGGCCCCCATCGAGCTCGACCCGCATGCGCGGGCCGGCCGACACCCGCTTGATCGCCAGCAGGTCCGAGTCGGGCTCGTGGAAGACGACGATCGACCCTCGGCGCGGCCAGCGCGCGACCGTTGGGTCGACGAGGAGCCAATCGCCGGGCTCGATCGTCGGCGCCATCGAGCGCTCACTGACGACCACGCGCCACGGGCCGCGGGCGCGCTCCGCCAGTCGCGCCGTTCGCGCAGACGGTCGGACAGGACGAAGCCCCGCCGTCGGGCGGGGCTTCGGTTCGCTCATCGAGCGCGTTCGATCGGGTCGATCCGCATCAGGCCGGCCGGCCGTTGACCCGAGTCTTGCCTTCGCCGCCGGTCGCCTTCCAGGCCGCGTCGATCTCGTCGATCATGTCGAGCAGCTTCTTCGCGTCGGCGAGGTCGGTCGAGGCCTTGACCTTGCTGACCTGCTTGGTCGCGTTCCAGAACAGCTCGTGCAGGTTCGGGACCTTCTCGAGGTGCTCGGGCTTGAAGTAGTCGTGCCACAGGACGTCGAGGTGGTGCTTGGCCAGGTCTGCGCGCTCCTCCTTGATCCCGATCGCGCGGGCCGTGAACGTCGGGTCGCTGTTGGCGCCCATCTTCTCGATGATCCTGTAGACGGACTCGGCCTCGATCCGGGCCTGCTCGGGGTCGTAGACGCCGCAGGGCAGGTCGCAGTGAGCGTGGACCGTCGTCGACGGAGCGAGGAACGTGCGAACTCGGAACATGGGTCTCCTTCTCGAGCGGTGATGGGCTCTGGGGTCGCCACATCGTGCGGTCCGGAGCGGTCTCTCGGAGTCTCGGAGCGTGCCGTCCGGCTGTCAAACGCGTGCCGGTTCCCGGACCCGGGATCGGCCCGCCCGAGCGTCGTTGCTTCGCCGTTCGCGGTCGACTAGCATCCGGGACAGGCGTCCCAGCAGCGTGCGCCGGCATCGCCGGCAACCGTCCTGCGATGTGCGCCTCTGGCGTCGCAGGTTCGATTCCTGCATCCGTTCGTCGCGACCGGGTCTGGCCCCCGAGGCAGCCGAACCGCCGGCCACGCAGGCTTCGAGCCTCCGCCGACGCTCCGTGACCCGCCGCGACGAGCTTCGTCGTTCAACCGCCGAGGACGCGAACGCCGCAAGGACGGCACGAGGGACGCGTACCCGGGACGCAACATCGGGAGGTAGGGGTGGAAGTCGTCGTCGTCGTGCTCCTCGTCGCGTTGATCGCGGCCGTCCTCGTCCGGCCGTTGATCACGATCGCGACAATCCACGACTACCAGCGCGGCCTGCGCTACCGCCAGGGCCGGCTCGTCGGCCTCCTCGACCCCGGAACGCACGTCGCGCTCCGGCCGTTCACGGAGATCCAGGTGCTGGACGGCCGGCCGACCTCGATCACCGTGCCTGGCCAGGAGATCCTCACGGCCGACGGGGTTGCGCTGCGGGTCAGCCTGACCGCGCGCTACGTCGTCGCCGACCCGGTTGCCGCGGTGACGAGCGACCAGAGCTACGTGGCGGCCCTGTACACGGCGCTTCACATCGGGCTGCGCGAGGCCCTGGCGGGTCGAACGGCCGACGAGATCCTCGCGGCCCGGGCCGAGATCGGGCCGGCCGTGGGCGGCGCGGTGGCGAGCGAGCTCGCCCGCCTCGGGGTCGAGCTGCTCGGCGTCGACGTGCGCGACGTGATGGTTCCGTCCGAGCTGAAGCGGGCCTTCGCCGGGATCGTCGCGGCTCGGCGCGAGGGCGAAGCGGCCCTTGAGCGGGCCCGTGGCGAGACCGCCGCGCTGCGCAGCCTGGCCAACGCCGGGCGGATGATCGAGGACAACCCGGGCCTGCTCCAGCTCCGGATCCTGCAGCAGCTCGGCGGCTCGTCGGGCAACACGATCGTGCTCGGCCTGCCCGGCCCGGACGGCCGTCCGGCGGTCATTCCGACCGGCCCCGTCGCTGCCGGACGATCGCGCTCCAGCCCCCGGCGCACCGCCGAGGACTGAGCGGGCCGGTATCATCGCCCGGTGACAGAACGCGGACTGCCCCTCGCAGACGGCGCTCCGGCCTGCCCGTTCGTCGCCTTCGACGACGATCGCGATGAGCGAGCCTCCGTCCCGGACCACCGCCACCGCTGCTATGCCGACCAGCGCCCGGCGCCGCGGGCGCTCGCCCACCAGGAGGCCTACTGCCTCTCGAGCGCCTTCCCGGTCTGCCCGACCTTTCAGGACTGGGCCCGGCGAGAGGCGGCCCGCTCGCGCGACGGGGCCGCGACTGCACCGAGCGCGTCGGCCGGAATGAACCGGGCCGCGAGCGGCGCCGCCGCGGCCGATGCGGTGTCGTCGGGTGCGGGGCCCGGCGCGGACGCCACCGTGCCCGCCGAGGGCGCCGACTTGGTGCTCGCCGAGGGCACCGGCCCGAGAAGCGCCGCCGCCGACCGGCCCGCCGTGAATTCTCCCGATGAGGCGGCCGCGGACGGTCGAGCGTCTGACGACCCGGCCGACCACCACGCCGACGACGGGGTCAGGCGCAATCCGCCCCGCGACTGGGCGGCACCGCCACCGTGGCTTGCCTCGACCGATCGCCGTCGCGACCACGATGCCGATCCACCCGCGTTCCTCGGCCGACGGGCCAGCGAGCCCGGCCAGGGCCTCGCCGGGAGCCCGGCCGATCGCATGGCCGGCGGGCCTCCGCCATCGCGTCCAGTGGCTTCGGACGATGGGGTCTGGTCAAGCGACAGCCGCTCGGCGGCGGCCATCGGGGCGGGTCTCGGGACGGGCGCCGCGGGGTCGTCGGCCGGCGGGCCGACAGCGGGCGGATCGTCGATCGGACGACGCCACGGCTCGACGGACGACGTCGACGACCACGATGATCACGGCGACCACGACGGCCATGACGATGCGCACCCGATCGGTCGTCGCCCTCGGGCATACGCCCAGCATCTCGGCGGACCCGACGGCCCCGACTGGGAGCGGCCGCGCCGATTCGAGGCCTATCCGACGATCAAGACCCGGGCCGGGATGCCGGCGATCCCGCGGACGCTCGCGCTGTTCGGCCTCGTGATCGTCATCGCGATCGCCCTGCTCCTGCTTCCGTCGCTCCTCAACCTCGGTGGTGGCACGGCGTCACCCGGTGGCTCGGCTGGCGCCTCGCAACGGTCGGCGCCGAGCGTGAGCCGCGCCCCGACCGCGGTCCCGGCCGCGACCCCGATCGTCTACACGATCAAGCACAACGACACCCTCCTGAAGATCGCGACGGCCCATGGAATCACCGTCGCGCAGCTGATGGCGGCCAATCCCACGATCAAGAACCCGAACATCATCAGCGAGGGTCAGCAGATCACGATCCCGGCGCCCAGCGACGCGCCACCCGACACGATCGGGGCGTCAGCCTCGCCGTAGCGATCGGTCGGCTGGTGGCGATCTGGCCGGATGCGGCGTTGCGAGCATCCCGCCGGCGCCGACCCGCCCTCAGCGCGGGGCCAGGTTGATCGAGGTGATCTTGCCGGCCTCGACCCGGAAGGTCGCGTCGAGATGGAGCGACGGGGCATTCGGCCGGACGACGAGGACGTCGGCCTCGTAGGTGTTGCCCGTGTCGCGCACGTCGCCGGGGATCATCCGCAGGCCGGCATCGCCGCGCAGAAACCAGCCACCGACCCGTTCGACGCCGCGCAGCGTCTGGGCGCTGTCGCCGACGTGGATCCGCATCTCCGCATTCTCGGCCATCAGCTGGACCGCCGCCTCGCGATCACCCGCGTTCAGCAGCTCGAAGAACGTATCCATCGTGTCGACGGCACCCACGGCCCGAGTGTACCCGTCATCATCTGGCGATGCCGTCCGAGCACGCGGCGCTGTGGGCCCTCGACCCAGCCGTCAGCTTCCTGAATCACGGGTCGTTCGGCGCATGTCCACGGGCGGTCCTCGACGCCCAGCGACGGTTGCGCGACCGGATGGAAGCCCAACCGGTCCAGTTCCTCGCCCGCGAGCTGCCCAGCCTCCTGGCGGCGGCCCGCGCCGATCTCGGGACCTTCCTCGGCGCCGCGCCGGATGACCTTGCGTTCGTCACCAACGCGACCGGTGCGGTCAACGTGGTCGTCCGCTCGCTCCACTTCGCGCCCGGCGACGAGCTCCTGACCGACGACCATGAGTACAACGCGACGATCAACGTCCTGCGCCACGTCGCGGAGCGCGACGGCGCCCGGGTCGTGGTGGCCTCGATCCCGTTCCCGGTCGCGTCTGAGGATGCCGTCGTGGAGGCCATCCTGGGCGCGGTCACAGATCGCACCCGGCTCGCGCTCGTCAGCCACGTCACGAGCCCGACCGCGCTCGTCTTCCCGATCGAGCGGATCGTCGCCGAGCTCACCGATCGTGGCGTGGACACCCTCGTCGACGGTGCGCACGCGCCGGGCATGGTCGCGCTCGACCTCGATCGGCTCGGTGCCGCCTGGTACGCCGGCAACCTCCACAAATGGGTCTGCGCCCCGAAGGGCGCCGCCTTCCTGCACGCTCGCCGCGACCGCCAGCCGGGGATCCGTCCGAACACGATCTCGCATGGGGCGAACGAGGTGATCGAGGCTGATCCGAACGACGGCCGGACGCGATACCGGGCCGAGTTCGACTGGCAGGGCACCCTCGACCCGACCGCCTGGCTGGCGGTTCCCGACGCGCTCCGCTTCGTCGGCGGCATCCTCGATGGCGGCTGGCCGGCGGTGATGGCGCGGAACCACGCACTGACGCTCAAGGCACGATCGGCGCTGACGGACGCGCTGGGGCTCGATCCCGACGAGCCCGCCCCGGCGGCGATGATCGGCTCGATGGTCGCGCTCCCGCTGCCGTTGATGGGTCCCCTGGCGGCGCCCGGCGGCGGCTCGTCGCCGCTCGATACGGACCCCCTCCAGCATCGACTGCTCGACGACCACCGGATCGAGGTCCCGATCGTCGCGTGGCCCGTCCCCGCCGCCGGATCGTCGGGTCCGCCACGTCGTCTCGTCCGGGTGTCCAGTGCGCTCCACAACGGGCCCGACGACGTCGACCGGCTCGTCGCCGCTCTGGACGCGATCCAGGCCGAGGCTGAGAGCGGACGCGAGCGCGACTGATCCTGGCGGCGGATCAGCTCCGAACGAGCGAGCGTGACCAGAACGCCCGCTCGGCCCTCAACCCAGACCCGTGACCGAGCCCCGCCGACGAGCGACGACGAGACGCCCGTCCGTCGTCAGGATGACCTGCGGCGGGCGTGGCCGGCCGTTGTACGTCGAGGAGAGCGACGCCGCGTAGGCCCCGGCGTCGCGGATCGCGACGAGATCGCCACGCCGGAGTGGCGGCAGGTCGTGCTCGCCGAGGGCGTCGGTCGATTCGCAGATCGGACCATGGACGGCCGTGAATGGACTCACCTCGGGCGGCTCGAGCAGCGGCCGGCCGTCGATCGTCCGCGGTGGCTCGAGAGCCGGGACCGCCGACGCGGCCGGTGCTGCGGTCGGGGACAACGCGGGTCCGGCCGGCCGGGCTTCCGGGTCCCTCGCGACCCTTCCCACATGCTCGACCGGGGCGCCGAGCGACGTCAGCGCCACGATCGGATGGACCCCGCCGTACAGCGCCGGTCGGATGAGCTCGGTCATCCCGACATCGAGGACCAGCTGGCGCCCGCCCCGGTCCCGGACATGGAGCACTCGCCCGACGAGCCAGCCCGCCCGGGCGACGACGAACCGCCCTGGCTCGATCGCCAGCCGCTCGGGCCGGCGGTCGCTCGGGATCGCCTCGAGCAACATCGGGATCTCGCGGGCGAACCGTTCCGGACGGGCCGACGGTTCGCCGATCGGCAGAACCGCGAAACCGCCTCCGACGTCGAGTGTGTCGAGGTCGGGCAGCCCGCCGCGCAACAGGCCGAGGACGGCCAGCCCGCGCCGCACCGCATCGCGCCACGCGTCGATCGCGCCGAGCTGCGATCCGATGTGGAGGTGGATTCCGCGCGGCCGGATCGCGCCGCCGCTCTCCGCCAGGAGCTCGATCGTCGCGGTCAGTTCCGTCTCGGTCATCCCGAACTTCGAGCCGCCGGCCCCGACCGCAAGCACCGCCTGGGTCTCGGGCGTCACCTCGGGATTCAGCCGGACGAGCACGTCGATCGGCGGCCGGCCTGCCCGCCCGAGGCCGGCCCGGAGGGCACGGATCGCGAGGGCATCGGCCTCGTTCGGGGACTCGATCGCGACCCACAGCAGGGGCTCGCCGTCGACGGCGGCGCGGACTGCCGCGTCGAGATCGGCGTCGGTCTTGCCGATCCCCTCGAGGCTGATCCGCCCGTTCGGCACACCTGCCTTGCGTGCGGCCGCCCACTCGCCGCGCGACACGACATTGGCCCCGAGCCCGCGGTCCGGTCCGGTTGCGAGCCGGATCACGGCAGCCGCGTCGTTCGCCTTGACCGAGTACTGCCGGATCCACGGATCGGGGAATGCTTGCCTGAGCTCGGCAACGGCGCCGTCGAGGGTCGCCTCGTCGGTCAGGTAGAGCGGCGTACCGTGGCGAGCCGCGGCCTCACGGAGCGAACCGGCGATCGCGGGCAGCCGGTCGAGCTCGGTCTCGGACGGGGGCACCGCCTACAACAGCCTGCGCGGCTTGAGCGCGAGGCTCACGACGGTCGAGACGACGCTGATGATCAGCGCCGCGATGAGAGCGCCGACGATCGCGTCCGAGTTGATCTTCGGCGGGAAGGTTCCGAGCTTGAAGCCGAGCTTCAAGGCGTCCGAGGCGAGCGCGGTCAGGAGGAGCATCGCGGCGTTGATGACGAACCCGATCAGGCCGAGGGTCAGCAGGCCGATCGGCATCGACAGGGCCTTCACGATCGGCTTGATATAGCTGTTGACGAGGGCGAAGACGAGCGCCACGACGAGCAGCTTCCACCAGTCGTTGCCCCAGTTGAACGACAGGAGGTTCGAGGGCAGGACCTTGACGGCCACGAACAGGGCGGCGGCGTTGATCAGGATCTTGATGATGAGCTCGACCACGGGACCCTCCGATCGCTGGCGGTGAGCCGGTCGATCCGGCCCGCCGATGATGGCAGATGGATTCAGCGCGCGAGCGACCGCTCCAGCCCGGCTCGAACGGCCGGCCACTCCTCGTCGATCACGCTGTACCAGGCGGAATGGCGCGTCCGACCGCCGGGCATGACCATGTGGTTGCGAAAGATTCCCTCGAATTGAGCGCCGATCCCGAGCAGGGCCGTCCGGGATGGCTCGTTGAGCGAGTCCGTCTTGAACTCGACCCGGCGGCAGCCGAGCACGTCGAACGCATGTCCGAGCATGAGCAGCTTCGCCTCGCGGTTCCCGCCCGTTCGCTGCCATTTCGGAGCGACCCACGTCCAGCCGATCTCGAGCCGGCGGTGCTCGAGGACGACGTTCATGTAGCGGCTGCTGCCGATCGGCTGGCCCGTGGCCGCGTCGAGGGTGACGAACGGGAACTCGGTCCCTGCCGCGCGTCCGGCGAGCGCGGCCTCGACCCAGGCGCGGACATCCGCCTCGCTCGTCATCCGGGCGGTGGTCCATTGCCAGATCGCCGGTGCGAGCGCGACCTCGGCCAGATGCGGGACATGCTCGAGGCCGAGCGGCTCGAGACGCACCCTCCGGCCCTCGAGGATGATCGGTGCGACCTGGCGACCGGCGTCCATCCGCCGATGGTAGACGCTGGGCTAGACTCGGCGCCCAACGCGCTCGCATCGGTTGATGCGCCCGTCCGAGTCGCCGCCACCGGAGGCCGCCCCATGACCGACTTCGCCACGCGCGTGTATGCATTCTTCGACGAGTATTTCGCCCGCGAGCCGACCGATGCGACGAGTGCCGGCAACCATGCGTACGACGGGCTGTGGCCCGACGTGTCGGTGGCGGCCGAGCCGGAGCGCCTGGCATTCATCGCCGGCTGGGAACGGACGTTCGGGTCGTTCGGCGACGAGGTCCTCGACGCGGACGAGAGGGTCGACCGTGACCTTCTCCTCGGCGTGCTCGCGTCGTATCGCTTCAACGAGGTCGAGTTGGCCGAGGACGCCTGGAGCCCGATGGCGTGGGTCTACCTGATCGGGCAGGGGTTCTTCAGCCTGATCGCGCGGGAGTTCGCGCCGCTCGCGGACCGGCTGGCGTCGATCGCGTCGCGTGCGGAGCGATTGCCCGCCGTCCTCGACGCCGCGAGCGAGGTCCTGGTCGGCCACACGGGCCGGTCGGTCGATCGGTTTCACACGGAGACCGCGCTCGACCAGTGGCCCGGCCTGATCGGCATCGTCGACGAGGCGATCGCGGCCGGCGACGCGGTCGCCGAGGCCGATCCCGCGGTGGCCGCCGTCCTGCCGCGACTGCGGGCGGCGCGCGCGGTTGCCGCGGCGGCCCTCGACACCTTCGAGCGCCGGCTGCGCGACGAGATCCTGCCGACGACCACGGGCGAAGGTCGCCTCGGCCAGGCGCTCTTCGCGGCGAAGATGACCCACACGATGCAGGACCCGGCGTTGACTCCGGAACGGATCCGCGATCGGGCAGAGCGGGAGTTCGGGGCCGTTCGGGTCGAGATGATCCGGATCGCGCGGCGGATCGCGCCCGACTGGCTGGGCGGCGGCGAGATCCCGGCCGACGACGGCGACGTCGTCCGGGCGGTCCTCGATTCGGTCGCGGTCGACCACCCGAAGGCCGACGACCTGCTCGACTTCTGTCGAGCCGAGCTCGGCCGGATCGAAGCGTTCTGTCGCGAGGTCGACCTCATCGGGCTGTCCGACGAACCCCTCGAGATCGGCTGGACCCCCGTCTTCCTGCGTGCGTTCGGCGGCGCGATGCTGAGCTCGCCGGGTCCGCTCGAGCGTGGCCAGAAGGCGATCTTCTCGATCACGCCCATCCCTGACGACTGGACGGCGGAACAGGCGGAGTCGTCCCTTCGCGAGGACAACGCGCGGATGCTCCGCCTCCTCACCATCCATGAGGCGGTGCCCGGCCACTATCTCCAGGGCGTCTACGCGAACCGCTGCCCGTCGATCGCGCGAGCGCTGTTCTACAGCGGGGTCTACGCAGAGGGCTGGGCGGTCTACGTCACGCAGGTGATGATGGATGCCGGCTACGGCGCCGACGACCCGGCTCTCATGCTGACCCATTGGAAGTATTACCTGCGCTGCGTCGTCAACGCGCTGATCGACGTCGGGATCCACACCACCGGCATGACCGAGGACGAGGCAGTCTCACTCATGATCGACGGGGCCTTCCAGGAGGAGGCCCAGGCGCGGGCGAAGTACAACCGGGCGCGGCTGTCGTCGACCCAGCTCTCGACGTACTTCGTCGGGTCGCTCGCGTTCTGGGATCTCGAGGACGAGGTCCGCCGGCGGGCGGCGCTCGCGGCCGGTGCGGCGGGCAGCGCGGACGCGGTCCCGACGCCGCGGGTCGTGGGCGGCTACGGCGGCACGCCGGGCTTCGTCTACCGCGCGCATCTCGAGGCTTGCCTCAGCCACGGTTCGCCTCCGATGCCGTTGCTCCGGCGGCTGCTCCTCGGTCAGCCCAGCTAAGCGCCCGGTCGGCTCCTGGCCCTCCGCTTTCGTGC
>JANMCU010000002.1:0-20682 GCA_031361415.1 Chloroflexota bacterium
GCGGCGACCGGCACCGGCCAGATGCTGACCCGGGGCCACGATCGTGCGCTGGACGGCGTCCGCCGGATGATCGCCGGTCGCGTCCCGCATGCGATTCTCGTCAGCGGGCCTGCGGGGATCGGCAAGACGACCCTGGCGCTCGACCTCGCGGCCGGGCTCCTGTGCGACGACCCGACGTTCGCCGCCCGGCCCTGTCGGACGTGCCGAAGCTGCCGCCTCGTCGACCGCAACCGGCATCCCGACGTCCATCGCCTGGCGCCGTCGGGTCCCGGCGACCAGATCCGGATCGGCACGCGCGACCGGCCCGAGGACGGAACGGTCCGCCGCCTCGCGTCGGACCTCGTCCTGATGTCGGTCGAGGGCGGGGCGCGGATCGCGATCGTCGAGCGGGCCGATCGGCTGACCGATGATGCTCAGACGGCCCTCCTCAAGACGCTCGAGGAGCCACCCGCGGGCGTGACGATCATCCTGTGCGCGGACGACGAGGATCGGCTCCTGCCGACCGTTCGATCGCGCTCGGCCCGGATCCGGCTCGGACCGGTGGCCACCCGGGAGATCGAGGCGATCCTGTCCGAGTCCGGCGTCGCCGAGCCGCCCCTCGCCGCCCGGCTGGCGCGGATCGCGGCGGGCCGGCCCGGTGCCGCCCGGACCCTGGCGCGCGCCCCGGACGCCGTGGCCGCACGTGACGAGATCGCGCGTTCGCTGCTCGACCTCCTGGCCGCGACGACCGCCCCTCGCCTTGCGGCTGCGCGTGATCTCTCGAGCCGCGCGACGGCCTACGTCCGCGCGCTCGACCGCGCGGCAGCCTCGGCCGATGGCGCCGACGACTCGGGCGGCGAGCCCGCGAAGCGCGGACGGGTCCGGACAAGGGGGCCGGCCGCAATCGACCTGCCGGCCGGCGCCGCGACGGCATCGACGTCGGGCTCCGCGACCGAGCGGGCGAACGCGCCGGCGGTCGCCGACGAGGACGGCACCGACGACGGCGAGATGGCCGTCGACCCGGGCTCGGGCAAGACCTCCGTGCCCGCCGCCGAGCGTCGGCGAGCCGCGTCCGTGATCGTCGGGCTGTGGCGCGAGCTCGCCCGGGATCTGCTCGTCGTGGCGCTCGGCGAGGAGCGCCAGGTCCGCGATCCGGCCTTCCTCGATGACCTGCGCGACGCGGCCGCGAGCGTCGGCCCGTCCGGCGCCGCGCTCGGTGCGTTCCTGGGCCGCCTGGACACTGCCGGCGAGCTGCTCGAAGCCAATGTCCGGCCCGAGCTCGTCCTCGACACGCTCCTCCTCCACTGGCCGAGGGCCGCCGTCCGGTGACGGACGAGCAGCCAGTCGATGTCCCCGTGGCGCGCCTCGAGGCGACCGTTCGTGGCCGGGTCCAGGGCGTGGGCTTCCGCTACTTCGTTGTCCGGCGAGCCCTCGAGCTCGGCGTTGCGGGCTGGGTGGCCAACCAAGCGGATGGCAGCGTCCGATGCGTCGCCGAGGGACCGCCGGCCGCCCTTGACACCCTCGAGGCCGCGCTTCGCGGCGGCCCGACCGGCGCGATCGTGGATGTCGTCGACGCCGTTCGGATGACCGGCGCCGGCGGGCTGGGGCGCTTCCGGGTCCGCTCGGGCGCTCACCGCGGGGACTGACGGACGGTCGCCGGCAGCGCCGTTCCGAGCGTTCCGGGCGGCCAACCGGTGCGTCCAGGAACCGAAATGCCCTGGTTCGGGACTTTCGTCCTCGCTCACCGGGACGTGTTTCCGGTATCCCCGAGCCGGATCGTGACCCATCGTTCACGGTGATGGAGTCCCAGCCCTCCGCAGCCGTTCAGGTCCCCGTCGAGCCCGTCGCCACGCTTGCCGAAGACCTGCCCGAGATCTATCGGGCGATCCTCGACCGCGTCGCCGACCTCGAGCGGATCGGCGCGCGTCGCGAGGCCGGCCGGATCCGTGCCGAGGCCACACGTGCCTACTCGAATGCGTGGAACGAAGCGGCCCGACGCCACCTCCTGCGGCTGCTCGCACGCGCCAGGCGTGGCCTGACCCCGGTCGACCGTCCGCGCGGCTGGTCGCTCCGGCGGCGACCCGCCACCGCCCGCTGAGCCCGGCGCCTCCCGGCGCACCAGCCCTTCAACGTGCGCGTCTTCCACGCTGGCGCCACTCCCCGCGCTAGTCTTGGAGCGTGGATCCCATCCGGACGATCGGTGCTGCGATCGCGGCTGCCCGACCTGCCTACGACGATCTGACCGCCCTCGCCGAGAACGTCGAGGACGAGTGGTCGTACATCAACGACCTCGCCTCGACCTGGATCGAGCGCCTGGACGAGGTCGCCGACGCGCGCGGCGACGAATCGGCGGCGGCCGGCGTCGCGGCGGCCGTCCCGGCGCTCGTGGCCGAGGTCGCATCGCTTGACGACCCGCATCAGGCGATCGACTGGCTCTCGACGTTCCCCCCGGTCCTGCTGATCGCGCTCGGCGAGCGGCCGTGAGGTTCCAGGACGCGTCACCGGATGCGCGGGCGGTCGTCTACGCCGGAATCCAGGCCGATCCGCTCGTCGCGCGCGCCGCTGCACTCCTGGCCGACGCCACGCTCGACCAGCGGATCCTCGCCCGCGCCGTCATGAACGGAATGACGACCGATCCGCTGGCCTGGCAGGCGATGTTCCCGTCCCTGTTCGGACCGAATGCGCCATGGGACGGCGCCGAGCGCCAGCGGAGCGACGCGATCCTCGCCGCCTCGCTCGAGGTCGCCGATCGTGGCGAGCAGGTCCGCTCGCAGGTCCGCGGGGCGCTCATCGAGTCGGTCACCGAGCTGCTCGTCCGGCGCCGGACCGGACCCGCGGGGGCGGCGCTGACGGCGACCGCGGTGCGCCGCGAGCGTCGGATCCTGTTCGACGGCGTCCGGGCCGAGATCCACCCGTACGACGTGACAGTCGAGACCTCCGGCGGCGCCGAGGCGATCGACTGCAAATGGGGCGCGCGGGGGATCAACGCCGACGTCCTCCACCAGCTCGACGACGCCCGGACCCATGCCGCCGACGAGGACGAGAAGCTGGTCGCGACGATCGTCGTGTTCGACGCCGAGCGCTCGTGTGCGGTGCGTCTCGAGCGCCAGACTGCGCCCCACGCCGCAACGCGCCTGATCAGCCTCGAGACAATCGATCGCCTGGCCGGTCGATGACGACGGACGAGACCACCGGGGACGAGACCACCGTCCAGACGAGCAGCCAGCTCGACGACGGCAGGTCCACCTGGCGGACGAGCTACCGGGTCCGGTTCGACGAGGCGGGACCCGACGGACTGCTCCGGACGTCCGGGTTCATGCGCTACGCCCAGGACCTCGCCTGGCAGCACTCGGCCGATCTCGGCTTCGGGCGCGCCTGGTACGCCGAGCGCGGCCTGACCTGGCTCGTCCGGGCGGCCGAGCTCGTGATCACGGCCGCGCCCGAGATGGGCACCGCACTCAGCGCCAGGACGGCGATCGTCGGCATCCGCCGGGTCTTCGCCCGGCGTCGCGGCGAGTTCCTCCTCGCGGACGGCTCGCCCGCCGGGTGGGTCCACACCGACTGGGTCCTGATCGATGCCCGCGGCGCGCTGACCCGGATCCCCGCGATCTTCCCGGAAACGTTCGGCGGCGCGGACCTCATGGATGCTGTCGGCCGGGTCCCGCTCCCGCCGACGCCGGCCGAGGCCGCCCATCACCGGTTCGCCGTCCGGCCCCACGAGCTCGACCCCATGGACCATGCGAACAACGCGGTCTATCTCGACTGGCTCGAGGAGAGCGTAACCGCGGCCGCCGACCCGGTGGAGGCCCGGGCCGTGACCACCGGCCTGCCGAGGCGATACCGGATGGAATACGCTCTCGCGGTCGAGGCGGGCGCAACGCTCGAAGACGCGGCGTGGCGGGACGACGACGGCGGCTGGAGATACCGGCTGACGGGGGCGGATGACGGCCGGGACCGCTTCCGGGCACGGGTCGAGACCGGTCCTGCAGCCCAAGCCGCCGGGGGCAACGGCACGGAGGATGCGTCATGACCTGAGCCGGGGTCGCCCGGATCTTCGCCTGATGCATCCCTCGAGTCAGAACAGGACTGGGCACGCGCAGTTCAGTTCGCGATCCTCATGATCGCGCTCGCTGCGGCCGGATCTGATGCATCTGGCGAGTCAGTCCGCCTTGGCCGCAGGCTCTCCGGACAGGCCAGCTGACACGGGCCTCGCCGACGATCCGGCGATGTCGCGTCGTTCCGATCCCATCCGAATCGAGGTCGCCCGACGGGCCGCCGCGATTGCCCGCCTGATCAGTGACGGCGAGATCCCGGACCGGGCGGCCGCATGGGTCGCCCTGGGAGGTGACGATTACCGGCCCGAGCAGCCGGGCGGACTGGGAGGCGTTCGACGCCTGGCTCCGCGCCGAGCGGCAGCGCTCATCACCGGCCGAGCCGACGAGCGGCGACCTCTGAAGCCGGTCGGAGCCCGCCCCGCTCCGGCCCGCGACTCAGTCGTTGCGCGCGGACCGCCATGACCTGTAGACGGGCGGCCAGTCGTCCGCGGTCGGGCGCTCGCCGAGGACCGCGTGATCGATCGAGAGCTCGTACAGCGTGTAACCGTCGTCGACCTCGAACGGCCACACCGCCGCCGCCGCAGCGCGCCGATCGGCGTCGCCGATCTCGATCGCCTGCCCGCGAACCTGGAACTCGTGCGGGACGGCCGGGTCCTGATGGGCGTGCAACGCATAGCGCCCGTCGGCCGCCAGGTCGCCGGCCTTCGCCGAGCCGACGATCACGTACACGAGCAGGTGTCCGTCGACGATCCCGACATTGACCGGGTGGATCCGCGGCGGCCCGTCGCCGCGCACGGTCGCGAGTAGGCCCTCGCCCGCGCCGGACCGCTCGATCAGGTTGCGGCCGGCGGTCGCAATCGCGGGCGCTCCGGCGGTGAGGTCGCTCCAGCTTGTCATCGGCGACTCCTGTGCGGGGGTGGACACGTGATCGACGACGTCGCGGCTGTCGGGGTGGGCGAAGCCTAGGCGGGCGCGGGGCTCCGGGGCAGCGGGCTCAGCCGCGTCGGTGCCAATCGTCCTCCTCGAACCCGTCGCGGCTGTCCACGCCGAACCCGAGGGCGAGGATCCCGAGGACGAGAAATGCGATCGTGACGACTGCGTACAGGAGCACGGATCCATGCCGTCGCCTCCGACGAGCCTCCACCCGGCGTGGCTCGCGCCCCCCGGCACCGGACAGCATGAGGGCCGGCCGCTCAGTTGCCAAGCGGTCGGACGAAAGCGCGGGTTGGGGGCCGGGACGGCTCGGGCCGGGTGGGCCCCGACCTGCGACACTCGCCCGAATGACCCCACCGCCGATCGTCCTCGCCGTCTATGGCACGCTCCGCGGCGGCGGGTTGAACGCCCCACTGCTCGAGGCTGCCCGGTTCGTGGGAACGGGCCGCGTGGCCGGGCTCCTGCGCGAGATGCAGCCGTCGACGAATCGCGCGTACGCCTATCCCTCGCTGGTGCTCGATGGCCTCGGAACGGTCGTCGTCGAGCTCTACGAGCTGACCGACCGGGCGGCGCTCGTCGCCGCCGACGACCTCGAGGCGTACGACCCGACCGACGAACCGGGCTCCGAGTACGTCCGCCGGGACGTCGAGGTCATCGGCGGGCCGGTGGGGCGGGCCTGGATCTATGTCTACAACGGGCCGCCCGAGGAGATGGGCGATGTCATCGCCGGGGGAGACTGGATCGCCCACCTCGCAGGTTCACGCGCAGGTTTGGCTCGGAGCTAACCGACTCAATTTCCTGTCTTGACAAATCAATTTGTCGGTGACAGCATGGCGCCATGCTTGACGTGACGGTCATCGAGAACGCAGCGGCGGCCGAGGCCTCCCTCGACCCGGTCCGGTCGCGGCTTCTCGCGGAGCTGGCCACGCCCGGGACGGCAGCGACCCTGGCCGCCCGGATGGGCCTGCCTCGCCAGCAGGTCAACTACCACATCCGGACGCTCGAGCGGCACGGCCTCGTCGAGCTGATCGAGGAGCGCCGCAAGGGCAACATGACCGAGCGGCTGATGCGCGCGACCGCGGCGTCGTACGTGATCTCGCCGACGGCACTCGCCGCGGTCGAGCCGGACCCCGAGCGGTCGCCGGATCGCCTCTCGGCCTTCTGGATGCTCGCTCTGGCGGCGCGCCTCGTCCGCGACGTCGGGTCGCTCCTGATCGGTGCCCGCAACGCCGACAAGCGGCTCGCGACGTTCGCCCTCG
This sequence comes from Chloroflexota bacterium, assembly GCA_031361415.1. Taxonomy (GTDB): domain Bacteria; phylum Chloroflexota; class Limnocylindria; order Limnocylindrales; family CSP1-4; genus CF-46. Next base: position 6,227 of record JANMCU010000002.1, read on the forward strand.
ATGGCGAGATCCGGTTCGCCTCCGCGGCCGATCGATCGGCGTTCGCAGAGGAGCTCTCGCACGCCGTCGCGGCCCTCGTCGCCAAGTACCACGACGACACGGCCGCCGGCGGTCGCCCGCACCGGATCGTCGTCGCCATCCATCCCAGCGTCCCGGCCGCGTCCGACGCGACCGTCCCGGCGACGCCCGAGCTCGCGGAGGAGTCCTGAGATGGCCCATCCCTTCGAGGTCCGTGTCGAACATACGGTCAACGCCACGCCCGAGCAGGTCTGGAACGCCGTGTCCACGGCGGCCGGTCTGGACGCCTGGTTCATGGGCGAGAACGAGCTCGAGCCGAAGCTCGGCGGGGCTGTCCGAACGACGCTCCACGGCTTCACGATGGACTCGACGATCACCAGCTGGGACCCGCCGCATCGTTATGCGAGCACGAGCCAGGAGGCCGACGACGGCCGGCTGATGACGTTCGCCTTCGAGATCGAAGGCCGTGCCGGGGGAACGACGACGCTCCGGTTCGTCCACAGCGGCTTCCTGCCCGGCGACGACTGGGAGCAGGAGTACGACGCGCTGAAGATCGGCGATCCGGCGTACGTCGCGAAGCTCGTCGAGTACCTCGAGCATTTCCAGGGACGGATCGCGGTCCCGGTCACGCTATGGGGCCCGCAGGTCTCGCGCGAGCGGGCGTGGACCGCGTTCACCGGTGCGCTCGGTGTCTCGACCGAGCCGGTGGTCGGCGACCCGGCCCACTTCCGGGCCGAGGGACTGCCCGACCTGGATGGTGAGATCGACTACGTCTCGCCCGACTTCATCGGCCTGCGGACTGCCGACGGGATGTACCGCTTCATCCACGGGATGGGGACGATCGCGCTCGGCCACCATATCTTCCAGCCCGTCGATCGCGCGTCGACCGAGGTCGCCTGGCAGGCCTGGGTCGACCGCACGTTTGGCTGAACCCACCTCGCGACCCGGACACCGGAAGGAGCGCTCGACATGGCAACCCTGACCACGACGACGGTCACCTCGACCGACGGCACGAGGATCGCCGTCGATGTCGCCGGGAGCGGCCCCGCCGTCGTCCTCGTGAGCGGCGGCTCGGTCGATCGCGGCTCGAACGCCGGCCTCGCCGCTGCCCTCCAGGGCGAGTTCACGACCTACAACTACGACCGGCGGGGACGCGGCGACAGCGGCGACACCGCCCCGTATGCGGTCGAGCGCGAGATCGAGGACATCGAGGCCCTGATCGCCCTGGCCGGTGGCCACGCTCATCTGTACGGCTCGTCGTCCGGCGCAGGTCTCGCGTTCGAGGCGGCCGCGGCCGGCGCCCGGATCGACAAGCTCGTCCTGTGGGAGCCGCCCTACAACGTCGATCCTGCCGGTCGCCCGCCGATCGACTCGGTCGAGCAGCTCGACCGGATGGTCGCCGAGGGCCGACGCGGCGACGCGGCCGAGTTCTTCATGGTCCAGATGGTCCGGCTGCCGCCGGACTTCGTCGGCTTCGCACGGACCCAGCCGTGGTGGCCGGCCCAGGAGGCGACCGCCCACACGCTCGCCTACGACGCGCGGGTCATGGGCGACTACTCGGTCCCGACGGACACGGCCGCCACGGTCAGCGTTCCGACCCTGATCCTGACCGGCGGCAACAGCTTCGCCCTCTTCAAGCCGACGGCCGAGGCACTCGTGGCGGCGATGCCCGACGCGCGAAGCTCCGTTCTTCCGGGCCAGGAGCACAATGTCGATCCGACGGTCCTCGGGCCGGCGATGGCGGAGTTCCTCAAGGCCTGACCCGGCGGCCGGCGCGACGCCGGCGGATTCAACGACATCTCGGCGCCCCGGAGCGGATCACCGCCCCGGGGCGCCTCCGCGCCTGCGCCGTCTGTCTGTTGCCCCAGGGCTGGACCGCCGCGACCTTGGCCGCGACGAGCCCGTCGGTCTCGCCGTGGTCGTGCCGGCGCTCGTGATGGCCAACTTCGACGTAGGTGCAGCCGAGATCGGCCAGCATCGGCGCGGAGACGTCGCCGGTGTGTGCACCGGCGTCATCGGGATGCACGTCCTTGGGCCCCCAAGCGGACACGGCTGCCGGCGAGACGCTCGCGGGCGACTCAGATCGCCGTGAACGGCAGGAGAACGAAGACCACTCGGTCGACCACGTCAGGTACGGCCCTCAAGCCTCACCCGATGTGCGCGGCGGTCAGGCCGACGACCCGGCTCGCTCGTTCGCCTCGTCCGCCGCCTTGATCTTGTCCACCTTGCGGGTCGATCCGCCGCCGGCGAACTCGGACCGGAGCCAGGTCCGGACGATCGACTTCGCGAGTTCGGGCCCGATGACCCGCGCGCCGAGGGCGAGGATCTGGGCATCGTTCGACTTCCGCGCGCGCTCCGCCGAGTAGGCGTCGTGAGCCTGGGCCGCCCGGACCCCAGCCACCTTGTTGGCCGCGATCGACATGCCGATCCCCGTCCCGCAGATCAGGATCCCGCGATCGTGCTCGCCGCGAGCCACCGCCTGGGCGACCTCGAAGGCGACGTCCGGATAGTCGACTGGATCCTCGCTGTGGCAGCCGAAGTCGGCGACCTCGAGTCCTTCCTCGGCAAGGACACAATGAGGATCGCCTTCAGCCGGAATCCGGCTTCGTCGCTCCCGATCGCGACCGGCTTGCTCACCTGGGTTTCGCCTCCTCGACGGCGCTCGGCGCGGCTGGCCGGGCCACGCGTCCGAGCGGGCCTCATCGTATCCCGCGATCAGTGTCCTGTTCGCGAACAGCGAACGCAGTGGAGAGCGAGGAAACGACGTCGTCGAGGCGACGTGATCACGAGCTACGTCAACGGCGTCGAGGTTCTGTCGGCCACGGACGACCGGTTCCCGACCGGCGCGCCGGGGGTCGGCTTCAACTTCTTCGTCGGCAACACGAACGTCGACCACGGATTCCCGTCGTTCGAGGTCGACACGTACGACTGATGGCCGCGCACGGACCGGCCGGGTCCGACCTCGTCCCGCTTCTTGTCAGGCCTCGCTCGAGCCCGCCCACAGGTTGACGCCGCTCTCGGTCGCGTAGCGGTCGATCTCGGCCAGCTCGTCCGGGCTGAAGTCGAGCCGATCCAGTGCGCCGAGCGTGTCGGTCAGCTGCTCGACGGAGCTCGCCCCAACGAGCGCGGAGGTGACTCGCGGATCGCGCAGGATCCAGGCGATCGCCATCTGGGCAAGCGACTGGCCGCGCCGTTTCGCGATCTCATTGAGGCCGCGAACCTTGGCCAGGTTCTCTTCGCTGAGGAACTCCGTCGCGAACGAGCCCTTGGCCGTCACCCGGGATCCCGCCGGGACGCCGCCGAGGTAGCGGTCCGTGAGCAGGCCCTGGGCGAGCGGCGTGAAGGCGATGCAGCCGACCCCGGTCTGAGCGAGGACGTCGAGCAGGCCATCCTCGATCCAGCGATTGAGCATCGAGTACGACGGCTGGTGAATCAGGAGCGGGGTCCCGAGATCGGCCAGGATCGCGGCGGCCTTGCGCGTCCGCTCGGCGGAATACGAGGAGATCCCGGCGTAACGGGCCTTGCCCTGGCGGACAGCGGTGTCGAGGGCGCCGAGGGTCTCCTCCATCGGCGTGGTCGAGTCGACCCGGTGCGAATAAAAGATGTCGACGTACTCGAGACCCATCCGCTTGAGGCTCTGGTCGAGGCTGCTGAGGAGGTACTTGCGCGAACCTCGATCACCGTACGGCCCGGACCACATCTCCCAGCCGGCCTTGGTGCTGATCACCAGCTCGTCGCGATACGGCCGCAGGTCCGAGCCGAAGATCCGGCCGAACGTCTCCTCGGCGGCTCCGAACGGTGGGCCGTAGTTGTTGGCGAGATCGAAATGGGTGATCCCCCGGTCGAACGCGAGCCGGACGATGGCCCGCTGGACCGCGAGCGGCCGGTCCTCGCCGAAGTTCTGCCACAATCCGAGCGAGATCGCGGGCAGGTCCAGCCCGCTCCGACCGACCCGTCGATAGGGCATCGTTTCGTAGCGGACCGGGGCGGCGACGAAGGGTGGTCGCTCGGTCGGGGGCAGGTCGGTCATCGGTCTCTCGTTGCTCGGGAATGGCCACCGTCATGGTAGCGGCCCGGCCGCCCGACTCGCGGTCGAGTCCGGACCGAACGACCCGGTGGATCGCCTGGGCAACGGGCCGATCCGCCTGTCGAGTCGGCTGACCGGCACCGCATCAGCATGCTGGCCGGGGACGGGGCGCTCATCGGCGACGACCCCGCGCAGCTGACGTTCGAAGCCCTCGGCGTACGATGCGCCGCGCGACGACGCTGGCTGGCGCCTCCGGGCAAATCGAGCTGCCACGCCGGGTCGAGCGCACAGACGAACCTGCCCGGCGCCATCCAGTAGGCTCTTGGCACTCCAGCTTCACAAGCGGCGAGGACGAAGTGATCTGCTCGAGCTGCGGAACCGAGAACAAGGCGGGGCGAAAGTTCTGCTCACGTTGCGCAGCGCCGCTCGCGGTCGTGTGCGCGACGTGTGGAGCATCGAACGAGCCGGGTGACCTGTTCTGCGGCGAGTGCGCCCAGCCTCTCGGTGCGGCGACGGGATCCTCGCCCGCGGTTGCACCGACCCCCGGTTCGGTTGCCGCGCCGGCATTCGGCAGCGCCGCCGGCACGAGTGCGGTGGCCGAGCGCCGCCTCGTCTCGATCCTGTTTGCCGATCTCGTCGGCTTCACGACCCTCGCCGAAGGACGCGACGCCGAGGACACCCGCGATCTCCTGACCCGCTACTTCGATCTCGCGCGCGAGGTGATCGAACGCTACGGCGGAACCGTCGAGAAGTTCATCGGCGATGCGGTCATGGCCGTCTGGGGGGCGCCGGTCGCCAAAGAGGACGACGCCGAGCGAGCCGTGCGGGCCGGGCTCGATCTCGTCGATGCGGTGGCGGCGCTCGGCCCGGGAATCCAGGCGCGGGCCGGCGTTCTCACGGGTGAGGCCGCGGTCACGATCGGGGCCACGAATCAAGGCATGGTCGCGGGCGATCTCGTCAACACGGCGTCACGGCTCCAGTCGGTCGCTGCACCCGGCACGTTGCTCGTCGGCGAGGCGACCCACCGGGCAGCCTCCAAGTCGATCGCCTTCGAGGAGGTTGGCGACCAGCTCCTCAAGGGCAAGGCAAGCCCGGTCCCGGCATGGCGCGCCCTGCGCGTCGTCTCGGAACGCGGTGGGAGGAACCGGTCCGAGACCCTGGAAGCTCCGTTCGTCGGCCGGGACGACGAGATTCGTCAGCTCAAGGACCAGTTCCATGCGACCAGCCGCGACGGACGGGCGCGCCTCGTATCGGTCATCGGACCCGCCGGCATCGGCAAGACCCGCCTGGCCTGGGAGTTCCTGAAGTACCTCGACGGACTGGTGGAGACGACCTGGTATCACGCCGGGCGGTCTCCGGCGTACGGGGAAGGGATCAGCTTCTGGGCGCTCGGTGAGATGATCCGCGAGCGTTGTCGTCTCCTGGAGACGGACGACCCGCAAACCACGCGGGCGAAGATCAGCGAGACGCTCGCGATCCACGTGCCCGACGATACGGAGCGTCGCTGGATCGAATCCGCGCTGCTCGCCCTCCTCGGCGTCGAGGCATCGCAGGGCGGATCCGAGCAGCTCTTCGGCGCCTGGCGGACCTTCTTCGAGCGACTGGCCTCCAGCGCTCCGGTCGTGCTGGTCTTCGAGGATCACCACTACGCCGATTCCGGACTGCTCGACTTCGTCGACCACGTGCTCGAGTGGAGCCGGAACGTCCCGATCTATGTCGTGACTCTGGCGCGACCGGAGCTGCTCGAGAAGCGACCCGATTGGGGTGCCCGCAAGCGCAACTTCACGTCGTTGTATCTCGAGCCGCTGTCTGAGTCGGAGATGCGCGAGCTGCTGGCGGGGCTGGTCCCGGGTCTGCCCGCGGCGGCGATCCAGACGATCGTCGCCCGGGCCGACGGCATGCCCCTGTACGCGGTCGAGACAATCCGGATGCTCGTGGCCGAGGGTCGGCTCGAGATCGAGAACGGTGTCTACCGCCCGGTCGACGACCTGGCGAACCTCGCCGTCCCGGAAACGCTCACCGCACTCATCGCGAGCCGGCTCGATGGCCTGTCGGCGACCGAGCGCATGCTCGTGTCCGACGCCGCCGTCCTCGGCCAGAGCTTCACCCCGGCCGGTCTGTCGGCCGTGTCGGGGATCGAGGAGGGGGAGCTTGAACCGCGCCTGCGGACGCTGGTTCAGCGCGAGCTGCTGACCCTCGAGGCCGACCCTCGCTCCCCCGAACGCGGCCAATACGCTTTCGTCCAGGCCCTGATCCGCGAAGTCGCGTACAACACCCTCGCGAAGCGCGATCGCAAGACCCGCCACTTGGCCGCGGCCCGGTTCTTCGAGAGCCTCGGGACGGATGAGATCGCCGGCGGCCTCGCCGGCCATTACCTCGCGGCCCATGCGAACGCGGCTGACGGGCCCGAGGCGGACGCTCTGGCAGCCCAGGCCCGGATCTCGCTGAGGGCGGCGGCGGAGCGGGCGATCGCGCTCGGCAGCGCGGACCAGGCGATCGTCATGCTCCGCCAGGCCCTGTCGGTCACGACCGACGCGAACGACGAGGCCGAGCTGCTCGAGCGGGCCGGGGAGATCGCGTCATCGGCCGGTCGCCACGACGACGCGGAAGCCTTTCTCCTGCGCTCGATCGCCCTCGACCGTGAGCGCGGCGATCGCACGGCAACGGCTCGGGCAACCGCCGCGCTGGGCGCGGCCCTTCTGACTGCCCGTCGGACCGGTGACGTCGTCACCCTCCTCGAGTCGGCTGTGGCCGAGTTCGCCGATCTCCGGTCCGACCCCGCGCTCGTCGCGCTCCACAGCCAGCTCGCACGAGCCCTGATGTTCACGGCCCAGAGCCAACGTTCCGTGGACATGGCGGATCGGGCGCTCGAGGTCGCCGAGCATGCGGGTCTGACCGCCCTGCTCGCGGACACCCTGGTGACGAAGGGTAGTGCCCTCGGGGATCTGGGGCGTCTCCAGGAAGGGATCGGGACGATCGAGACCGGCGAGCGGTTGGCTCGATCGGCCGGCCTGGTCTCGACACTGCTGAGGGGTCTCAACAACCGGTCGATCAGCCAGGGCGAGATCGACCCCAGGGCCACGCTCGCCGCGCAGGACGAAGGCCTGGCCCTCGCCCGTCGGATGGGCCTGCGGTACTGGACCTTCGGGTTCCGGACCGGCGTTGGCTTCTCGAGCTACCGCGTCGGGGATTGGGATCATGCCGTCGAAATCCTCGGCGAGGGCCTGGCCGACGATCCCGAGACCGAGGACCGGATCACGCTCCTCGACAACGCCGCGTTGATCCCGGCCCTTCGTGGCGAGGACGTCAGCGCGATGCTCGATGAGCTGGACCGACTCGTCGGCGACAGCGCGGATCTCTCTCTCGCGGTCAGCAAGTCCGAGGCGCATGCGGTCGAGGCGATGGCCGCGGGCCGGCTCAGCGAGGCACTGGTGTGGCTTCGCCGAGGCGCATCGTCTGGAAGCGGCGTCCAGGGAACAGACTTCCGGTGCATGGCTGCGCACGTCGCGTTCTGGCTCGGTGACCATCAAACCGCGGCCGAGCAACTTGCCGAAATCGATGCTGGCGGGTTCCGGGCGCCGGCTGTCGAAGCCCGCCGAACGACGATCCAGGCCGGCCTGGCGGCCGTCGGCGGGCGTTTGGGCGAGGCACTCGGCCTGTATCGAGAGGCGCTCCGTCGCTGGCGCGATCTCGGTCTGGTCCTCGACGAGGCGCTGTGCGGGATCGACATGGCCACGCTGCTCGATCCGGGCGAGCCGGAGGTCGCCGCGGCGATCGACTCGACCCGCGAGATCCTGACCCGGCTGCGCGCGAGGCCACTGCTCGACCGCCTCGACGCCGCGGTTGCGGCCTCCATCTCTGCCCGCGCGGCCGAATCGGCCGAGGCGGCTTTGGCGGTTCGATCGCGCGATCCTTCGAGCGTCTGAGGGACCAGCCGACTACGTGCCGTTCGAGCCGGGCGACTGATCCGAGCGGAGGGTCATGTCCCGATCAAGACTCGGGCGGCGGGGCCGACACACGACGCGGCCCCGCCTTTGCACACGATCGGTCAGACCCTCTCGAACGCCATTGCCACGGACCCGCCGCCGCCGAGGCAGAGGGTCGCGAGGCCGTAGCGGCCCTCCCGTCGCGCGAGTTCGTGGAGGAGCGTCGCGACGATCCGGGCTCCGGACGCACCGACCGGGTGACCGAGGGCGATGGCGCCACCGTTGACGTTCACCTTGTCCCAGTCGAAGCCGAGCTCGCGGCCGTCGGCCAGGACCTGGGCGGCGAATGCCTCGTTGATCTCGATGAGATCGAAGGCTTCGATCGGCATCTCGATCCGATCGAGCAGCCGGCGGACACCCATGACCGGCGCCAGGAAGAGCCACTTCGGCTCGATGTCCGCCTGGGCATAGCCGACGATCCTGGCCAGTGGCTTGAGGCCGTACCGCTCGACAGTCCGCTCGCTGACCACGACCGTCGCCGCGCCGCCGTCCGTGATGCCCGGCACGTTGCCGGCGGTGGCAGTCCCGCTTGTCGCGTTGCCGCGATCCTCACCCTCGGGCAGGTCGAAGGCAGGCTTGAGTCGAGCCAGCGCTTCGATCGTCGAATCGCGACGAGGGCCCTCGTCGACGCTGACGACCGTCTCGCGGCCCTTGGCGTCGCGGACGGTCACCGGGGCGAGCTCGGCGTCGAAACGCCCGGCGTCGATCGCCGCGATCGCATTCAGGTGACTGCGCAGTGCGAACTCGTCCTGGTCCTCGCGACTGACCTTGTTGGCGATCGCCACGCGCTCGGCGTGGGTGCCGACATGGCAATCCTCGACGGCGCACCAGAGGGCGTCGTGCACGGTCGCGTCGACGAGCGTCCCGTTGCCCAGGCGATAGCCGAAACGGGCCTGCGGAAGCAGGTACGGCGCGGCATTCATGCTTTCCATCCCGCCCGCGACGACCACCTCGGCGTCACCGGCCCGGATTTCGGCCGCGCCGAGCATGATCGCTTTCAGGCCCGAGCCGCAGACCTTGTTGATCGTCGTCGCGCTCGTCGTCACCGGGAGCCCGCCCAGCAGGGCGGCCTGGCGGGCGGGGGCCTGGCCGGCGCCCGCCTGGATGACCTGGCCCATGAGGACCTCGTCGACCGGGGTCTCGGCCGGCAATCCGCTTCGGTCCATGGCCGCCCGGATCGCGACCCCGCCGAGTTCGACCGCCGGGACAGACGCGAGCGCGCCGCCGAACTTGCCGATCGGCGTCCGGGCAGCGCTGATGATGTAGACGCCGCCGTTGCGGCCGTCCTCGGTCATGTCATGCATGAAATCTCTTCGCCTTCTCGAGTGTTCACGTTGCTGATCCGAGCGCTGCGCACGCTGGACCGTGGATCACGTGTAGAGCCCGCCGTCGATGGTGATCACCTGGCCGGTGATGTATTCACCCTTCGTCACGAGGAACGCGACCAGCTGGGCGATCTCCTCCGGACGTCCGAACCGGCCCATCGGGATCTTCGCCAGGATCCGGGCGCGGACATCATCCGGCATGGCTTTGATCATCTGCGTCGCGATGAAGCCCGGCGCGATCGCGTTGACCGTGACGCCCTTGCTGGCGAGCTCGAGCGCCGCAGTCTTCGTGAAGCCGACGATCCCCGCCTTCGCCGCGGCGTAGTTCGCCTGGCCGTAGTTGCCATGCAGGCCGACGACGGAGCTGATGTTGACGATGCGGCCGTAGTGTGCCTCGACCATGTGCGGCAGCACCCGTCCGGTCAGGTGGAACACGCTCGACAGGTTCGTCGTGAGGACGGCGTCCCACTCATCCTGCGACATCTTGGCCAACGAGCGATCGCGGGTGATCCCGGCGTTGTTGATGAGCACGTCCACATTGCCGAAGCGCTCCACGACACTGGCAACGGCCGTTTCGATGGACGCTGGATCGCGAACGTCGCAACCGACTGCGTACGCCTGGCCCCCGGCGGCCGAGATCTCGGCGGTGACCTCGTCGGCTTGTTCCTCGTGGTTGTGTCCGATCTCATCGGAGTGATAGCCGACGGCCACCGAACCGCCGTGTCGTCCCAATTCGAGCGCGATCTCGCGGCCGATGCCGCGTGATCCGCCCGTGACGAAGCAGGACTTGCCGGTCAGATCAGCCATGCAGAACCTCCTGGATCCGGCCGAGACAGAACGAAGGTGGCCGGCGGAGCGCCAGCCACCTTCGTGGGTCGTCGGCCGTTCTTGTCAGCGCTTGGTGGTTTCGGTCGCCAGCGAGGCCGCCTTGACGGCGGACTGCCAGCTCTCGAGCGTCGCCTGCTGTGTTCGCTTGACGATCAATGAGAACTGCTCGGCTGCCTTCCGATTGCCCTTGACGCCCAGATCGAACAGGTTCAGCCCGGCGTCGAACGCCGCACTCTGTGCTTCGAACGCTGTCTTGAGGACCGCCTCGCCCTGGGTCGACCACCCCTCGAGCATCTCACGGCCGATGACGCTGGTCTCACCGAGATATGAGCGCGTGGCCTGGAACGAGGCCCGCGCCGTCTCGGTGCTGTTGCGAGCCGCCTCAGCGGCGATGCGGGTGGCTTCGGCCACTGCCGCGGCGGCCGACTCCGGCAGTTCGTTCGTGGTGGTGGACATTGCGGGCTCCTTCGCCTATGATCGTGCCGCCTCTACTGGCGGCGAAACTCTAAGTGCAGTGTGCATCTAGCGACCGCAACTGTCAAGTCGACAACCACTCATTCGAACCGGGAACCTCATCAGACGACCATGACTGACCGCATGAAGACCAGCGCCGCGGACTCCGGGCCTCGTCTGGCCGCGCCCGCGGCCGATGCCTCGGAAGCTGACCGCCCAATCGAGCCGACCGACGAGCGCGAGGCGTTCCCCGGCTGGCCGCCCCGTGACATCCTGCCGCCGTTCGTCCTTCTGGCGGTCTCGCTCCAACGCGCGCACGGCTACGCGATCGAGGACTACCTGAGAGGGTTCGGCCTGTTCGGGATCACGATGAGCACCCTCTATCGGACGCTCCGCCAGATGGAGAAGGACGGCTTCCTCGAGTCGGCCTGGGAGCCGGGCCCGACCGGTCCCGCCCGTCGCGTCTATACGATCACCGGCCCCGGCGACGCGTGGTTGGCGACCTCGGCGGCGATGCTCGATACGTATCGCACAACGATCAACACGTTCTTCGGCTTGTACGACGCTGGCCCCGGCGCGAAACGCCGCCAGTCCGACGAGCCGACCGACCAGAAGGAGACTTCGGAATGACGAAGACCGAGGGAGCAGGCCCGACCGCGGATCCGTTCGAGGTCTGGCGCGAGATGTACGACGCCAACGAGCGGGCCTGGAGCAGCGCGCTCGAGGAGGCGATGAGCAGCCCGGAGTACGACGAGGCCAGCGGCAAACTGCTCGAGACCATGCTCGCGGCCCAGAAGTCGGTCCGCAACAACATGCGGACCTATCTCGAGACGATGAACGTCCCGACGCGTGAAGACATCGCGCGGCTCGGCGAGCTCATCATCGGGCTCGAGGAGAAGATCGATCAGCTCACCGATCGGTTCGATGCGATCGATGAGATGGTTCGAACACCAGGACCGACAGGGCCGGCGGGCCCAACCGGCGCGACAGGCCGAGCCGGGCCCAAGGGACCGGCCGGGCCCAAAGGCAAGGCCGGCGCCACAGGCAAGGCCGGCGGCACCGGCCCCGCGGCGACCGCCAAGCCGGCAGTCCGGGCGATGCCATCGAAGGCTGCCACGCGCGCCAGGTTCCAAAAGGCCGTCGGGTGACGGCCTCGGCGTGGTCGACGTTGCCTGACGCCGCCACGGTGTGGTCGTCGACCGATCGTGCCCTTGAGATGGCCCGAGCTGTCCTCGGCTCGGCCGACGCTCCGGTCGGTCTGACGCCGAAGCAGCTCATCTGGCGCAAGAACAAGGCGCGGCTGTACCGCTACACGCGTTCCCAGCCTGCGACCCATCGGACGCCGATCTTCCTTGTCCTGCCGCTCATCAATCGGGCGTACATCCTGGACCTGCGCCCGGGGGCGAGCTTCGTCGAATTCCTGCTGGGTGAGGGATTCGACGTCTTCCTGATCGACTGGGGCGCACCCGGCGACGAGGATCGGGCGCTTGACGTGTCGACCCTGGTGACCCGCTACCTGCCACGAGCCGCGAAGGCGATCCAGAAGGTAACGGGCGAAAGCGGGATGACCGTCCTTGGCTACTGCATCGGCGGCGCTCTGGCGGCCTGCTTCGCCGCTCTCCATCCCGAGGCGACGCGCAACCTGATCCTGCTGACCGCGCCGATCGACTTCTCGGATGCCGGTCAATTCGGTCGGATGACGGCCCGCGATACCTTCCCCGTCGACAGCGTGACGGACACGTTTCCGATCGTGCCGGGGCAGATGCCGGACATCGGCACGAAGTTGCTCGACCCCAAGGCCAGTTACGTCGGCACCTATCGCCAACTCTGGGACAAGCTGGCCGATCCGAAGTTCGACGTCCGAGGCTGGCAGGCGATGTACCGGTGGGTCAACGACAGTGTCCCGTTCGCCGGGGCTGCGTTTCGCCAGTGGATCGTCGAGTTCTACCAGGAGAATCGCCTCGCCACGGACAGCCTCGAGATGGACGGTCGGCCGGTCCGTTTGGCCGATATCCGTTGTCCGGTCCTCAACATCGCCGCCAGCCGGGACCCGATCGCGCCGCGACCGACGACGAGCGTCATCACGAAGCGCGTCAGCAGTGACGACGCATCAGAGATCGTCATCGAGGGCGGTCATGTCGGGATCGTCGTGGGCCGGATGGCCAGCCAGAATCTCTGGCCAAGGGTGGGCGCCTGGCTCAGCACTCACGACTGACCGGAATGGCCGAGCCGACGACGCCGGGCCTCCGGCGCGTGGCTTGCGCCGATCGAGGGCCATCGCGCCAGGTTCTCTGATCGCCGTGGCGGAGATGCCCGAACTGGGCGTCTGGTCGAGCGGCGCTGACGGGACCATCGCCGGGCCGCGGAGACCGCATCGGCCGGTTGGCGCCAGATGGACGTCCGTGCGGCCCGCGTTGCGGCAGGCGGGTCGGGTCCCGCGTGAGCGAGGCCGATCACAGTTTCGATGTGTCCGGCCGATGCAACAAAGGCGCCGGACCCTCCGCCGGTCAACGGGCTTGACGGTTAAGCTCGGCCGCTTCAATATCGCTTCACGATATATCGTGCAGCGATAGACGGGTCCTCACCCAAGGGTCGCGCCGCTCCTGGAACTCCGGCGCTTCGCCGAGCCGGCGCTGCTCATCCTGGTGAGCCTCCCCGACGGACTTCAGGTCGCCCATCGAACGATGCAGGAGGGATCTTCGTGACCACGGTCAGGCTCGGGGCGTTGTCGGTCATCGTGTTCGCCGTGGCCGGCATCGCCTGGTTCGCACTCGAAATCGCTCCGCCGGCGCTTGGATTCGAGAACACCGACAGCCCGGCGGTCATGCTCCCGTTCCTCAGGGAGCACGCGAGTCTGTCGGTCTATGCGGGCCTCGTTCTGGTCGTCATGGCGATCAGTCTGATGGTCGCGACGCTCTTCGTCTGGGACACGATCGCACCACGGGCGGACTCCCTGGCCGTCAGGAGCGCATCGGCCTTCGGGGTCTTCTCGGCCGCGTTCTTCCTCATTCACGGCGTCATTCGCCTGGCGGTCGAACCCGTGCTCTTCATCGACGACCTCAACCACGCCTGGGGAGAGTCCGCTTACCTGATTGTCCAGGTGATGGGCATCCACGGCTTTGCCCAGGCGGGCAGCCTCTCACTCTGCGTGTGGGCAGTCGCGATCAGCCTGATCGGCCTCCGGACGAAGGCGCTCCCGCTCGCGCTCTGCGTGCTCGGGGTCATCCCCGCCCTGCGCCTCCTGGGGCTCCTCGGCGGACCGCTGAACGTCCTGCCCGACGGCCTCTGGATCGTGTTCATGCTGGCGATCCCGGGTGTGATGCTCTGGTGCCTCCTCCTCGGCCTCGTGCTTGTGCGCAGGGCCTTCATGGGAAGCGTGACGCCTCGGGTGGACGCCGTGCCGGTCCCAGAGGCCCTCTGACGATGCGAGACAGATCCGTGGTCAGCTCGCCGAGCCGATCGCCAACGGCATCCGGGCGCGTGCTGCCTACCGCTCCTGCGTGAACGGCTCGGCGATGCTGCTCACCAAGGCAGCGGCATCGCCGAGGGTCATCCGGCGCCCGCGTTCCGTGGCCGCTGCGTACTGCTCCCGGCTGAGCGCCGTCTGGATTGCCTCAAATGGGTCGCCGCGAGCGATCATTTGCACGAGCCCATTGGGGGCTGTCATGCCGTACTGGACGCGAAACGCCTTCATTGGCGCGCCCCACAACTGTAGGGCGCCCGGTAGCAACCAAAGACCAGCCCAAAGGGGGCCCCGAAGTGTGGGGGGCCCCGGCGAGACCGGTGGCCGGAGAACGCGGCCAGATGAAAGGGGGAACG
>JANMCU010000027.1:0-2915 GCA_031361415.1 Chloroflexota bacterium
TGTACGCGATGGCCCAGCGCGGCGCGCGGCTGACCATCCCGAGCCGGGCCTGCTGGTCGAATCGGTCGACCTTGACGACGACGCCGTCGGTCTCGTAGGGCAGGTGATGGCGATCGTCGCGCCAGGTCTCGGTGAACGCGATCACCGCCTCGATGTCGAGACCCGAGGCGCGGTTCGGGTTGACCGCGAACCCGAGCGCCTCGAGCCGGGCGAGGGCGGCCGACTGGCTCATGACGGCAGATGCCGTTGGGACGGCGCCGTCGTCGTCCTCGATGAGCTGGTAGGACCACGTGCTGAGCTGGCGTCTGGCCGTGACCTTCGGATCCTTCTGGCGAAGGGACCCCGCGCCGGAGTTGCGGGGGTTCGCATAGAGCGGGAGCCCCGCCTCCTCTCGCTCGGCGTTGATCCGGGCGAACTCGGCCTTTGGCATGTAGACCTCGCCGCGCACGTCGACGGTCGCGGGCTCGGCGAGCCGGGCCGGGACGCTGTTGATCGTCCGGAGATTGGCCGTGACATCCTCGCCGGTCGTCCCGTCGCCGCGGGTCGCGCCCTGGGCGAACCGGCCGCGGTCGTAGCGCAGAGTGATCGCGAGGCCGTCGATCTTCAGCTCGGCGACATAGGTCAGGTCCATGATCGGCTCGGGCGTCGGAGACAGGCCGAGGCCGCGCCGGACGCGCGTGTCGAACGCCCGCAGCTCCTCGTGACTGAACGCGTTCGAGAGCGACAGCATCGGGCGGCGGTGGCGAACCTCGTCGAATGTGCCACCGAGCTGGATCCCGACCCGCTGCGTCGGCGAGTCGGGCGTGACCATCGCCGGCCAGGCCGCCTCGAGGGCCACCAGGCTGCGGAAGAGCTGGTCGTAGTCGGAATCGCTCAGGGTCGGGGCGTCGGCGACGTAGTAGGCCTCGTTGGCGGCCTGGATCTCGGCGGCGAGCTGCTCGTGACGGGCGGCGGCAGCGGGCTCGTCGAGCGCGGCGGCTTCGGCGATGAGCTTCGGATCGACCGGCAACCCGTCCTGCCCGAGCGTGGCATCCCCGGGCGCGGGCTCATCGGCGGCGGCCGGATCGGGTCGGATCGCCGGTCGCTTGGTCATCTCCGTAGGATACGGATTCGGACGGGCGGACTCGGTGAGGAACGTACCGGCTCGGAATATCCGTATGGCCGGGACTTGGTAGGCTCTCGGAACCATCCAGCAGTCGATCGACCCGGCCCGACGGCGCCGGCAGCGGAGGATCGGACCGTGGGCGACGCCTTCTTCCCCGAGGTGACGGGCCGGATCCCGTTCGGCGGCCTCGATGCCACCGATCCCCTCGCCTACCGCGTCTACGATCCTGACCGGCTGGTCCTGGGCAAGCGGATGGAGGACCACCTCCGGATCGCGGCCTGCGTCTGGCACTCGTTCAACTGGCCGGGCTCCGATGTGTTCGGCGTCGGGACGTTTGACCGGCCGTGGCTCGCCACCGGGCTCGACCCGATGGCCGCCGCGCAGGCGAAGCTCGACGCCGTGTTCGAGTTCCTGACGAAGCTCGGCGTCCCGTACTTCTGCTTCCATGACCGCGACGTCGCCCCCGAGGGCGCGACCGCGCGCGAGACGCAGGCGATCCTCGAGATGGTCGTCGACGAGATCGGCCGGCGGATGAGCGACAGCGGGATGAAGCTGCTGTGGGGCACCGCGAACCTGTTCAGCCATCCGCGCTACGCTGCCGGCGCGGCGACGAACCCAGATCCGGCGATCTTCGCGGTCGCGGCGGCCCAGGTGAAGTCGATGCTCGAAGCGACCCATCGGCTCGGTGGCGAGAACTACGTCCTGTGGGGCGGTCGCGAGGGCTACGAGACGCTCCTCAACACCGATCTCGTCCAGGAGGAGGAGCAGTTCGCCCGGTTCCTCGCGATCGTCGCCGAGCACAAGCACCGGATCGGATTCAAGGGCCTGCTCCTGATCGAGCCGAAGCCCCAGGAGCCGACCAAGCACCAGTACGACTACGACGTCGCGGCGATCCGCGGCTTCCTCGAGCGCCACGACCTTGCCGGCGAGTACCGGCTGAACCTCGAGGTCAACCACGCGACGCTGGCCGGCCACAGCTTCCACCACGAGGTCACGGCGGCAATCGCGGGCGGGTTGTTCGGGAGCATCGACGCCAACCGCGGTGATGCCCAGAACGGCTGGGACACGGACCAGTTCCCGAACTCCGTCGACGAGTTGTCGCTTGCGGTGTACGAGATCGTCCGATCAGGTGGGTTCACGAGCGGCGGCTTCAACTTCGACACGAAGCTCCGCCGCCAGAGCATGAGCCGCGACGACCTCTTCCACGCCCACACCGGCGGGATCGACACCCTTGCCCGATCGCTCCTCGTCGCCGCCGCATTGATCGAGGACGGCGCACTCGAGCGGCTCCGCGCGGAACGCTATGCCGGCTGGAAGGGCGAGCTCGGTCGGGCGATCCTGTCGGGCGCGGCCCCGCTCGACACGCTGGCCGATCGCGTCCATGTCGGCGACATCGATCCGAGCCCGGTGTCCGGCCGCCAGGAGCTGCTCGAGAACGTCGTCAACCGGGCGATCTGGTCCGTCGATGCCGCCGAGCGGGCCGAGGCCGGCGCGGCCAGCTGACGATCGAACGTCTCCCGCCCGACGACGCCCGCGCACGAGGCCACCGATGAGCCACGTCCTCGGGCTCGACGTCTCGACGACCGCGACCAAGGCGGTCCTCGTCGACGGAAGTGGCGCCGTCGTCGGGATCGGCGTCGCGGAGTACCCGTTCGACGTCCCCCAGCCGCTCTGGAGCGAGCAGGATCCCGCGCTCTGGTGGACCGGCACCGTCGCGGCCATCCGGTCGGTCCTCGCCTCGACGGGCATCCCCGGAAGCGCCGTCGACGCGATCGGGCTTGCCGGCCAGATGCACGGCGCGGTCCTGCTC
>JANMCU010000029.1:0-5187 GCA_031361415.1 Chloroflexota bacterium
CCGGAGCGTCGTGCCCTTGCAACAGATCGCGCCGAGCCGGTCGACATCGACCACGTCGCCGTACTCGATCCCGTAGCCGAACGTGCCGGACGCAACCAGGATCGGGTTCGCCAGGATGAGGCCGCGCCCAAGATCGACCGACAGGTCGACCTCGACGGTCCGTGACGGCCGATCCGGTGTTGCGATCGCCTCGACCCGCGGCGCCGTCGGCTTCACGCTGCGAGACGGCGCGATCGCGCCGACCGCCGAGCTCGGGCCCTGCTTGCGGCGCGGCGTCGGCCCGCGCTGGATCCCGCCCGGGCGGACATCCTTCGAGGTCGCCACACGGCGCTTGGCCTTCATGAGATGGCCTGCGTCTTGCTCTGGTCCGCGTCGCGGACCAAGGAGCGAAGGAACGTCGCAGAAGCGGGCGATTCGACGGGTTCCGACGCCATTTGGTCCACGAGATGGACCGTCGAGCAGATGAGGGCCAACTCGGACGTCCGTTGGTCCGGCGGGCGGACCAGCCCCGCAGGTTGCGAGCTGGGCATCTTCACCAGCCGGACTCCCAGGCGACTTCGTCCGCGGCGAACACCGGGCCTTCACGGCAGACCCGTTGCGGGGCGCCGTTCGTGCCCATGATCACGCAGCCGAGGCACGCCCCGACCGCGCAACCCATGTTCTGCTCCACCGAGACCTGCAGGAACGCCTTCCGCCGGGCCGCCGGTGAGCCGACCGCGTCGGGCTTTCCGCCGCCCCGCTTGCGCCCGAGCTTCGCGACGCCGAGCCGTTCTCGACGCCCCGCGGCCAATCGGGCGAGTGCCGCGAGCATCGGCGCCGGGCCACAGGCGAACGCCTGGTCGGCCCATGCCTCGTAATCCGGGACGAGCTCCGTCACGAAGCCATGGTGGCCGACCGAGCCGTCGTCGGTCGCGATCACGTACTCGACCTCGTCGGGCAGCAGGGAGCTCGGGTACACGTCACGGGCCGAGGCAGCGCCGAACAGGACGGTCACCGCGCGCCCGTCCCGGAGCGCTTCGTCCGCGAGCGAACGGACACCGGCCATTCCGAGCCCGCCCGCGACGAGGAGCAGGTGCTGCGAGCGAGGATCAACCTCGAACGGGCGGCCGAGCGGACCGAGCATGTCGACCGCGTCGCCGGGCCGGAGATGGGTGAACCATTCCGTCCCGCGCCCGATCGTCCGGAAATGGATCGTGATCACGCCCGTCGCCCGATCGGCCGTATTGATCGAGAACGGGCGGCGCAGCACCAGTCCGGACAGGTCACCGGTTCGGGCATGGACGAACTGGCCGGCCCGGGCGCCGGCAGCAAGCTCGGGAGCGAGGAACGACTGCAGCCACTGGCCCGGGAGGAACTCCCGGCTGTCGACCAGCTCGGTCCGGACCAGCCGCATCGTCACTTGGCGGCGTCACCCTCCGACGGCTTCGCGTCGCTCGCGGCTTTCGCGTCGTTGCCATCCGCGCCCTTGTCGTCCTCGTCGTCGTCGGCGTCTTCCTCGTCGTCATCGTCCGACTCGCCCGCCTCGTCCGCTTCGGCGGCCGCACCCTCCGCATCGGGGTCGAAGGCGGCGATCTCGGGGGCAATCGCCGGGAACGCCTCGGCCAGCGCGTCGGCCAGGTCGCCGAAGACGTCGGTCGGATCGTAATACTCGACGAGCTCCTCGGCGGTCGTCAGCGGCCGCCACTCGTTCTCCTCCTCGGTCAGGACTTCGGCCCGGAACTCGCCCGAGGCGGTCAGGGTCAGGCGCTCGTCCTCGTCGTCGTTGACGATCAGGTCGCCGATCTTCCCGATCAGGACCGACGACGCATCCTCGAACTGCTCCAGCAGGCGCGCCTCGCTGCGCTGGCTTCGCTCCTGGAACTCGAGGGCGAGGTCGTACAGGCGCTGGGCCGCCAGCTCGTCGTCTTCGACCTGGACGGGCTCCGGCTGGGTCGCTGCCCACTCGTCGGCAGCCGCGGCGTACGGGTCGTGGCCGCCGATCGAAACGGTCTCGTCCGGGCCGATCCCGGCGGCATCGAGCAGGTCGCCCTCGGCGGTCGGCTCGGCCTCGAGGCCGGCCGCCTCGCGAGCGGCCTCGGCGAACGCCTGGTAGATGTCGGCCGGGTTGTACAGCTCGACGAGCTCGGCAGCGCTCTCGATGACCTCCGTCTCGGACGTCCATTCGCCGGTCAGGTCGTCGAGGTAGCGGGTCCGGCTGCGGAACGTCAGGTCCGGTGCGATCGAGAGATAGTCGGGGTCGTCGTCGATGAGGACCAGGCCGCCCAGCTCGTTGATTCGATCCTTGTTCGCGTTGAGGAACTTGCGGAGCTGTTCGGTCGACTGGACGAGGAAGTCGGACCGCTCGAGGGCGGCGTCGGCCGCGATCTCGCCGAGCAGGTCGTTGCGGCTCGAGTCCATCGCTGATCGCCTCCCATCGTCTGGCTGTGGTGCTGCGGTCCGTCGGATCGTCATCGGGCTCCCGGGCTCAACCGTGATACTCGAGATCGGGCCCCATCCGCTCTCGAAGGAACATCGAGTGGTGACGCTGGAAGATCCACTCGCCGGCGCGGTGGCCGAGCGCGCGCAATCCCTCGTCGGCCTCCAGCTTGTCCAGTGTCGCGTAGTCCGGGAGATCGAGCAGGATCACGTTGTCGAAGTCCCAGCCGTGGGCGACGTTGTACCAGCCGAGGAACCGGATGCCGTACTTCGCCTCGTACTCACGCACCTGGCGGGCGAACAGGGTCCGCATGTAGAACTTGAAGAAGGCGTCCCGACCGCGGCGGACGGAGAAGTAGGTCGCCAGAACGGGCACGGTCCTGCGGTCCTCCAGTCCACCGATCCTGGGCGCCGGATCGGTCCAGCTTCGCCCGGGGCACCCGGGGTCGCCTATTGTCGCACGGCCCCTTCGTCGGACGGAGGCAGGTCGGTCGCACCGGGTTCGTCCGACGGCATGATGGCCGGAGGGGTCGCGACCGACCGGCCAGTGGCTGTCTCGGCGGGCCCAGCGGACGGCGCCGTCGCCGCGTCCTCGAGCTCGCCGACCGTCCTCGTCGCGCTTCCGAGCGGACGGCGCCGCCCGCGCCGATCGGCCGCCACGAGGCGCAGCAGGAAGATGATCGTCTGGCCGGTCACGAGGAGCAGGATCAGGACAGCGAACAGGAGCGCCGTGCTCACTGCGTCGGGCCACTGCCAGACGACGCTCAGTGGCGTCAGGACAATGAAGATGCCGAGGATGACGAGCTGGAACCGGAAACAGCCGAGCCCGGGACCCTTCTCGGGATCGAGGTCGTCGCCCTTGTACTGGACCGGCCGCCCGTTGATCGTCACGAGCGGGAAGAGTATGTCATGGCCGAAAGGGGCGCCCGCGAGCACGACCTGGCATGCGAGGCCCGACCTGGGACGACGGATCCCCCCTGCCGAACGGCCCCTTTACCCGGCCCGAATGGACGCGTTCGAAGTGCCACGCGCGGGTGGCGCCACGTGTTCGCGTGGCTGATGCTCCGCAGATCGAGCTTGACGGAGGCGGACTCATGGGCTATCGGATTGACATCGATCACGGCGGCTGCATCAATTGCGGCATCTGCATGGACGTCTGCCCGGTCGAGGCGCTCGACATGAGCCGGCCGGAGCAACCCGGGATCGAGACGGGTCAAGGCTTCGCCCGACCGCTGCCGTGGACGATGGAGCATCCCGTCCAGGTCGGTGAGTGCATCGGCTGCTCGATCTGCATCAACCAATGTCCGGTGAGCGTGATGACCCTCGCCAGGCAGACCGGCCTGACGGATCTGGCGCCGCGACAGGGGCCGGTCCATCGACCGCTCCCGGCGGGCGGCGGCTGGGTTCCCCTCTCGTCGGTGACCCTCGAGTCGCTGAAGCCTGCCCACCCGTCGGCGTGGAGCGCGACGAACGAGCGTGTCGGACGGCCCTTCGGCTGGCCCGTGGAGCGGACCAGTCGCGACGACGACGCGGTCCATGCCGCGCCGTGCCAGGCGGCCTGCCCGGCCGGGACCGACGCCGGACGGTACGTCGGGCTCGTGGCCCAGGGTCGATACGACGATGCCTACGCGGTCGCCGCCGAGGTCAACCCATTTCCGTCTGTCTGCGGCTGGATCTGCACGGCACCGTGCGAATCCGCATGTCGGCGCGGTGTGCTCGACGAGCCGATCTCCATCCGAACGATCAAGCGTTTCGCCGCCGAGCACGGAACCCTGCCGCCGGTCGCTCAGCCGACCACGAAACGACCCGAGCGCGTCGCGATCGTCGGCGGTGGACCGGCCGGCATGTCTGCCGCCTGGTACCTCGCCCGTCTCGGATATGGCGTCACGGTCCTCGAGGCCATGCCTGTCCCGGGTGGCATGATGGCCATCGGGATCCCGGCGTACCGGCTCCCTCGGGAGGTGCTGCAGGCCGAGATTGCCCGGATCACCGGACTCGGCGTCGAGCTCCGACTGAACGCGGTCATGGGTCGTGATTTCACCCTCGGCGACCTCGAGCGCGAGGGCTACCGCGCCGTCTTCCTGGCCACGGGCGCCTCGAAGAGCCGGCGGCTCGGCGTCCCCGGCGACGACCTGACCGGGGTGGTTCCCGCGACCTTGTTCCTCAAGCGCGTCAATCTCGGTGAGGAGCCGGCGCTCAGTGGCGAGGTCGTCGTGATCGGCGGCGGAAGCACCGCCATGGACGCCGCTCGCTCGGCGCTGCGCTCGGGAGCGGCCTCCGTGACGATCGCCTACCGCAGGACGCGGGCGGACATGCCGGCTCAGGTCGAGGAGATCGAGGCGGCCGAGCGCGAGGGGATCATGATCCGGACCGGTCTGACGGTCAGTGAGGTCGTGGGCCGGGACGGGTCCGTCGTCGGCCTGCGCTGCACGAAGACACCGGATCCGGCTTCGACCGACGAGGCGTCGGTCGAGCTGGCGTCGATCGAGCTGCCGGGACGCACGAGCCTCGTCGCGATCGGCGAGGAGCCCGATCCGTCGATCCTCCCGGAGGGCAGCGGGATCGAGGTCAGCAGCTGGGCAGGCGTCGTCGCGGACAACCGCACGATGGCCACTGGTCGAGCCGGGATCTTCGCCGGGGGCGATGTCGTTTCGGGACCGAAGACCATCATCGACGCCGTCGCAGCTGGTCGGCGGGCCGCAGGCAGCATTCACGAGTACCTCGCGGGCGTCCGCGACGGCGAGGGCGAGATCCTCCGGGCGGTTCGGTATG
>JANMCU010000181.1:0-3563 GCA_031361415.1 Chloroflexota bacterium
CGGACGACCCGACGTTCGTGCTCCTGGGCGGCGGCCCGGCTGGGTCGCTCGGCGGGACCCTCAGCTGGATCTTCGGGATCGCGATCTGCGTTGCCGCCGTGTACCTGCTCGTCAACACGCGCCGTCAGCGCCACAAGTTCGGCTTCCCGTTGCGACCGCTCTGGGCCGAGA
Organism: Chloroflexota bacterium; assembly: GCA_031361415.1. GTDB lineage: Bacteria > Chloroflexota > Limnocylindria > Limnocylindrales > CSP1-4 > CF-46. Next base: position 172 of record JANMCU010000181.1, read on the forward strand.
CGCTGATCGCCGTCGTTGCGGTGGTCGTGGTTCTCGGCTCCGTGTTCGTCGCGAACAGCTACCACTGGCCCGCCGGGCTCGCGACTCAGTACGCCGTCGCCCACGGAATCGTCGAGCCGCCCGGAGGTCTCCAGATCGAAGCAGGCATCCCGTTTCCGCTGGTCATCGTCGTCGGAGTCACGATCTTCATGACCTTCCTGGCGACGCGCCGGCGCTTCGGGCGCGACATCTTCGCCTACGGCGGCAACCCGGACGCCGCGGAGCTGGCCGGCATCAACACCCGTTGGACGATCATGCGGACGTTCATCCTCATGGGCCTCCTGGCGGCGATCAGTGCGGCCATCGCGTCGGCTCGCCTGAACGGCGGCACGCTCGACCTCGGCACCGGCTACGAGCTGTACGTCATCGCAGCCGCGGTCATCGGCGGGACCTCGTTCGCCGGCGGGGTCGGGACGATCCCGGGCGCCATCCTCGGCGCGCTCGTGATGCAGTCGCTCCAGTACGGACTCGGCTTCCTGGGCTTCAATTCACCGCAGGTCAACATGGTCGCGGCGGTCGTCCTGGTGGCGGTCGTCGGCATCGACTCCTGGAACCGGCGGCGCGCGTCATGACCGCGGAGGCACGACCCATGACCGAGGCCACCACGACGCCGCTCGTCGAGCTGCGCAACATCAACGTCGCGTTCGGCGGCGTCCACGCCGTCCGGGACGTGTCGATCGATCTCCGGCCGGGCGAGGTCGTCGGCCTGGTCGGCGGCAACGGGGCGGGCAAGTCGACCCTCACGCGGGTCCTGTCGGGAGCCCACCGGGCCGATTCAGGAGAGATCCTGATCAATGGCACGCCGGTCGTCATCACCAACCCGCGCGACGCCAAGGCCCAGGGCATCGAGACGATCTATCAGACGCTCGCCCTGGCCGACAACCTCGACGCGCCGGCCAACCTGTTCCTCGGCAGGGAGCTCACGACGCGGCTCGGGAACCTCGATGACGATCGGATGGAGGACGCTACCCGGAAGGTCATGGGCCGGCTGAACCCGAACTTCCAGCGCTTCACGATGCCGGTCAAGTCGCTGTCCGGCGGCCAGCGCCAGGCAGTCGCGATCGCACGCGCCGTCTATTTCAACGCGAAGATCCTGATCATGGACGAGCCGACCGCGGCCCTCGGCCCGGCCGAGACCGCCCAGGTCCGGAACCTCGTCCGTCAGCTGAAGGCCGACGGGATCGGGATCTTCCTGATCAGCCACGACATCCACGACGTGTACGACCTCGCCGACCGCGTCAGCGTCATGTACCACGGCCAGATCGTCGACACCGTGAACAAGAGCGACGTGTCGACCGACGACATCCTCGGGATGATCATCCTCGGCAAGAAGCCGGCCGACGTGACCGCCAAGGAGCTCGAGGCGCTCGAGCTTCGCGGCTGAGGGTTTCGGGCCAGCGGGGCGCGCGCCCTCCGGCTCCGTGCGGGGCCACCGGGCCTCGTCCGACCTTCCGGGCCGGCGCCTGCCCACCGAGCGCCCGGTGCTCGTTACGTCGCTCGGGCGCCGGCTCGGTCGATGATTCGAGCGGACCGTGCTCCGTTCGTCGTCCGCTGCCCCGAAACTGTGCCGGCTCCGCTCTGCTGTCATCCGCCGAGCGACGCAGCGAGCAGCCAGTGCTCACCGGTCCCAGCAGGGCGATCAGGTAGCGCAGTGACCGGCCGAGGTCATCGGGCGTGGAACGTCGGCGCCAAGGCGGGATAGAGCCCGCGATAGATCGCGTGGCGGTCCGCGTAGGCCGGCGCGTCCGGTCCGGGCGCGGCGGTCACCGTGGCCGTGACCCAGGCAGATGTGGCGGTCGCGATGTCCGCGAACCAATCGGCCCCGACGGCAGCGAGGACCGCCGCGCCGAACGCCGCCCCCTCGATCGTGGCGACCGTCGCGATCTCGGCGCCAAGGACGTCGGCGAGGATCTGGCGCCAGAGCGGGCTGCCGGTCCCGCCGCCGGACGCCCGGATCTCGCGTGGTGGCGCCATCCCCGCGCCGATCATCAGGTCGAGCCCGTCACGCAGCCCGAACGCGACGCCCTCGAGGACTGCGCGCGTGAGGTGGTGCCGGTCGTGACGAACGGTCAGGCCGATGAAGCCCGCCCGGGCCAGTGGATCCGGGTGGGGGCTTCGTTCGCCGGTGAGGTACGGCAGGAAGAACAGTCCGTCGCTGCCCGCCGGGACGTCCGCCGCTGCCTCGACAAGATCGCCGAAGGGCACGTCGGGTGCGAGCGTGTCGCGGAACCAGCGGAGGCTGCCCGCCGCCGACAGCATCACCGACATCAGGTGCCAGCGCTCGGGCACGGCGTGGCAGAACGCGTGGACCCGCCCTGCCGGCTCGAAGATCGGGCGGTCGGTCGCGGCGAAGATCACCCCGGACGTCCCGAGCGAGAGCGCCACGGTCCCGGGATCGACGACCCCGACCCCGACCGCGTTCGCTGCCTGGTCGCCGCCGCCGGCCACGATCGGCGTCCCCGCCCGCAGACCGGTCTCCGCCGCCGCCCCGGCTGTCAGGCCGCCGGTCGGCTCAGGGCCCTCGAACGTCGAGGGCAGCCAGTCCGGGTCGATCCCGAGCGCCGCCAGGACGAGCGGTGACCAATTGCGCGCGGCGAGATCGAACAGGATCGTGCCGGATCCATCCGCCTTGTCGATGGCGTGCTCGCCGCTGAGCCGGAGCCGCACGTAGTCCTTCGGCAGCAGGACGTGGGCGATCCGCCGCCAGACCTCCGGCTCGTGGTCGCGCACCCAGACGAGCTTCGGGGCCGTGAAGCCGGTCAGCGCGTCGTTGCCGGTGATCGCGATGAGCCGCTCGGGTCCGACCGCGGCCCGGATCGCGTCGCACTCCGCGGCGGTGCGCTGGTCATTCCACAGGATCGCCGGCCGGAGCACGCGGTCCGCGGCGTCCAGCAGGACCGCGCCGTGCATCTGGCCGGCCAGCCCGATCGCGTCGACGGCGCTTCCGGGGATGCCCGTCGAGGCGAGGACCGACCGGATGGCCGCGACGGTCCCGGTCCACCAGAGCGCGGGATCCTGCTCGCTCCAGAGCGGCTGGGGGACGTCGAACGGGTACTCCGCGACGCCGATCCCGACGACGGCGCCGCTCCCGTCGACGAGGATCGCCTTCGTCGCGGTCGTCGAGACGTCGAGCCCGAGGACGTGGCTCATCGGTGGCCTCGTGCGCGTGCGTCGTCGGGCGAGAGACGTTCGATCGTCAGCGGGTCGCGCCGACCTCGGCCCTCTCGGCGGCATCGACGGACCAGATCGCCCGGTTGACGATGTTCTCGAGCAGCTCCTGGCGGCCGGACACCGGGCTCGGATCGATGTCGCCGACATGGACGCGATCGGCCAGCGTGTCGAGCGGGGCCGCG
>JANMCU010000191.1:0-5657 GCA_031361415.1 Chloroflexota bacterium
CCGACGACCGCGACGCGCATGCCCGGCCGGATGCCGAGCTTGTCGAGGAGCGGCGCGGTGTAGACGCGTTCCATGGCCGGTATCGTGCCACTCATGCCCGACCAGCCGCTGCTCGTGTTCGGCCCGCGCTCTCTTGACTACGACTTCGGGCCGGCCCATCCGCTCACGCCGCGCCGGTTCGGGCCGGGGATCGACCTGCTCCGGGCGATCGGCGCCGAGCCAGGTCTCGCCCCCGAGCCCGCGTCGGACGACGAGCTCCTGATGGGCCACACTCGGCACTACCTCGATGTGGTCAAGCGATTCTCCGAGTTCGATCACGGGTGGATGGAGCCCGAGGCGGGGATCGGCGTCGGCGGCGACGATCCGCCGTTCCACGGAATGCACGACGCGGCGGCTGCCGTGGCCGGCGGCTCCCTGCGCGCGGTCGAGGCGATCCTCCGCGGTGACGTCGAGCACGCGTTCCATCCCGGGGGCGGCCTGCACCACGCGATGCCGGGCCGAGCGTCCGGCTTCTGCGTGTACGACGACCCGGCGCTCGCGATCGCCCGTGCCCGGCGCGACGGGCTGCGGGTCCTCTACGTCGATCTCGACGTCCACCACGGCGACGGCGTCGAGGCGATTCACGCCGCCGATCCGGGCGTGCTGACCCTGTCGTTCCACGAGAGCGGCCGGTCCCTCTTCCCGGGAACCGGCTTCGCCGACGATCTCGGCGAGGGACCAGCGGCCGGGACCGTCGTCAACGTCCCGCTCGAGCCCGAGACGGGCGAAACCGCCTGGCTCGAAGCGGTTCGATCGCTCGTGCCGGAGCTCGCGGCCGCGTTCGGGCCGGACCTCGTCGTCTCTCAGCACGGCGCCGACAGCCATGCCTGGGACCCGCTCGCCCACCTCCGCAACACGACGACCGCGATGGGCGAGGCGGCCCGCCTGGTCGATGAGGTCGCCCACCGCGTGGCGGGCGGTCGATGGCTGTCGACCGGCGGTGGCGGCTACGGGGTCTATGCGGTCGTGCCGCGATCGTGGTCGCTGGTCTGGCTGGCGGCCGCTCATCGTGAGGTCCCCGACCGCCTGCCTGCGGCGTGGCGGGATCAGTGGGCCGCGGAGGCCGCCCGCTACGGGACAGCAGCCTTGCCGACGACGTTCACCGATCCGCCGAACGCGGGGGACCCGATGTCACGGACGCAGGACGCGGCAGAACGAACGTCGCGTGCGACCACGGCCGCAGTTCGCGATGCGGTGGTCCCCGCGCTCCTTCGCGTCGCCGTCGATCGCGGCTGGTGGGATCCACGGTCCACCCGGTCGGGGGCCGGCGAGGCCGCCGTCGGGGCGGTCGGGTCGTCCAGCCCGGCGATCGTCGCGGACCTCGACGCCACGGCCTGGGCACGGCTCACCCTCGCGTCGGGGGTGATCGCACCGGCCCGAGCCGGCGAAGCCCACGCGCTCATCGCGGCCGCCCTGCGTGACGGAGCCCGGATCAGCGCGGCCGTCGCGGACGGTGGCATCGTCGTGGCGCTCGCCGCGTCCGGTCCAGTGAGCGCGGGCGGGGAGGACCTCCTGGCGTTCGGCGTCGCTCCTGCCCAGCGACGGCACGGTGTCGCCCGCCGTCTGCTCGCCGCGCACGTCGCGGCCGCCCCGCCCGACCGCCCGATTCGGGCAGCAGTCGGCGTCGCCGAGCGCGACGTTGTCGAACCGCTCGATCACGTCCTCCGGATCGCGGTCGCCCGCGGCCTGCTCGTCGGTGCCGGGTTCACCATCGGGCCGACTCCCGATCCGGTCGCGCGGCTCGATCCACTCGCAATCGCCGCCACGCGGCCCTGACCCGGAATCCGAAGACCCGGGCCGGGGGCCCGGGTCTCTGGTGCTTGTCGAGCGGGGGTCAGATCGGTCGCGGGGTCGGAACGGCACCCACCGGTCGTCCCGTATCGACCTTGGCGCGCCACGGCGTTCCGAGCATCGGGAGGAGATAGCGGTCGAGGCCGATGTAGCCGGCGACCTTCCAGGCGAGCATCAGGCCGATGGCCATCGTGAACAGGACCGGGTTCGTCGACGCGGAGCCGGCGAGCAGGAAGGACATGTTCATCAGCGCCCCGAAGAAGGCGGCGACACCGACGAGGGCGCCGACCACAAGGCCGATCCCGACGGCCATCTCACCGAAGGCGACGAGCCAGGCGAACCACGTCTGTGCATGGGCGTCGAGCAGGGTGCTGATGAAGCCTCGATACCACTCGAACGAGATCGCGCCCTTGGCCGTGACCGGATCGACCTTCACCGCGTTGGTCCAGTAGCCGGCGAGCGCCGAGCCACCGTCGGTGATCCAGCCGCCACCGGTCAGCTTGTGCCAGCTCGCCTCGATCCACGAGAAGCCGAGGAAGAGCCGGATCGGCAGCCAGAACAGGCCGGCCGCGCGGTTCGAGAAGAGATATCGGGTGAACGCGGGGCCTTCGACCTGGACTTCGGTCGCATCCGTGTTCTTGCGATCACCGAACATCAGGGCGATGACGGCGATGAACAGGACCCAGAACGCCACGGTCGTGACGCTGCGCAGGTCCTTGCTGAAGGCCTCCGGATTCCACCACGGGTTCTCCATCCAGAAGAGGATGAGCGCGGCGATCACGCCGAGTGCGGTCGCGTACTTGCGATAGGCGGACATGTCGTCCCTCCAACTTTGATCGCCGCTTCCGCCAGCCACACGGCCGGGATGCTCAGCGGGCCTGATCTCTGGCCGTACTTTCTCTCTCCGAGCGCGTTCCGCCGATGGGTCCATCGGCCCATCCTCGGGGGCCGATCCGCCCGACATGCTGTGCCGGTCCCGTGGACGATCCACGAGGCAGTCTGGATCGCCCCCCGCTCTCTCCGCATGACAGCCCGTCATCCGGGAGGCGTCGGCCGGGTCGAGACCTGCCTCGCTTTCATCGGTGATCACCCGCCGAATTCGAAGCCGCGCTCGAACGTGATTCGACCGGACCGGGAACCAGCCGACGCGAGGTGTCGGCGCGCGCATCATTACGGGCCGGGGGCCCCGTCGATCCGGGAGCGGCCGCCAAACCGCCGCGGATCGCGATCGTCAACGCGCGAATGACCCGTTCCGGTTCTCTCGGCGGTCTGTAGCAGCGTCAGGTTCCCCATCAGGATGACGATGTGTCACACGCTCCCAGGGATGAGATCGCCGGTTCCCTCGAGGAGGTCCAGTCGGATCGAACCTGGCTCCCGAGGACGGCAGGTCAGGAAGGCGCTCTCGCGACCTTTGTGGCTGCGCACTACCCGCGACTGGTCGGACTTGCCGGGATGGTCTGCGGCGACGCTCAGTCGGCCGAGGACATCGTCCAGACGGCGCTCGAACGGGCCTGGCGGTCGCGCCGTGCGCTCCGCGACGACGCAAGCCTCCGGCCATGGCTGGATCGAATCGTCGTGCGCGAAGCCGCCCGCGAGCAGCGCTGGCGGCTGGCGTGGATCGGTCGCCTCGTTCGCCCGCCGTCGGTCAGGGAGATCTCCGATCCCGCGCTCCAGCTGATCGACCGGATCGCGACGGGCTTTCCCGAGCGAGCCGCCCTGCGACTCGCGTTCGACGGCCTCGGCCCCGCCCATCGCGCGGTGGTCGTCCTGCATCTCCATGTGGGCTACACCGTCGAGGAGACCGCCGACCTTCTCGGGATCCCGTTCGAAACGGTTCGATCGCGACTGCGCGTGGCCCGCGAACGGCTCCGCGTCTCGCTCGAAGGAGGCGATCGATGACACGACTGACCGATCCCGATCTCGATCGCGCCCTCGCCGGCTTCCTGGCCACGCGGAACGACGAGATCGTCCGGCGAGCGCGCCCGGCGGCCGAAGTCGCCGCAGTGATGACCGATGGTCTGGCCGGACGTACCAGGCGCGGCTTCCTCGCGTGGCAGAAACCGTCTCCAACCGTCGTCATCCTTCTGGCGGCGCTGCTCCTCCTGATGGCCGCGATCGGCGCCGCATTGTCGGTCGGCGGCCATCACCCGACGATCGTGTCGGACGGACCGTCGATACAACCCGCGGCGGCGCCGTCCGGCGGGCCGCTGCCCGTGGTGGTCATCCCGGCCGACCTGCACCCGAAGCTCGCCACGGGTGCGGTCGAAGAGCGTGTCCAGGCATGGATCGACCGAGCCGGGTTGCCCGGCCAACAGGGTCTCGTCCCGCCGACGATCACGCGTCTCGAATTCGATCGGCTCGGGGCCTGGCAGGTGACCGTCCACGGGACCTTCCTCGACTGCGTGGATCACTGCCATGCCTTCGAGACCGCAACCTTATCGGTCGATGACAACTCTGGTCTCGCCACCGCATACCCAGAGGCGGACTGGATCGATGTCCCGGACGTGCGGTTCCTCGACGAGCTGGGCAGGCAGGGGTTGATCTATCGGCCGGCGGCTGCGCCGACCGGCGGAACGGTCGGGCGTGACGCCGTGATGACCGAGCTTGCGAATGCCGGATTGGTCGCACCGAAGGGTGTCGGCATTTACGGCCCGACGTACGGGCTCGTCGAATGCGTCGATCCACCGAGCGGCTGTCGGCCCTGGGGACCGGAGCCGGTGTCGGCCCCGACCGCGATCTGGTGGGTCAGCTTTCCGAGCCATGAAGGCGGTGAGGACGGATGGGCGGCGCTCGACGCCGGGTCGGGTGTGATCCTGGGATCCGAGGCGCGGCGGTCGGCGTTCGATGGGACGCTCCAGCCGCTCAAAGCAAGCACGCAGCTCACGTCGGGCGTTGCGTACACCAGCACCACATTCGCGCCGCAGGTCGCCTTCCGCCTGCGTGCCTTTGGAAAGAAGGTCGACCCCGGTGAAGCGACCGATTGGTGCTCGCCGGCCGACGGGGTCCCCCTATCCCCGAGCGCCCGGTCGATCGTCCTGCCCTGGAAGATGGGGTGCGTCACGGACCTCAGAATCATTCGACCCTTCGCGGTGGATTGCGGGACCGCCGGTCCCCATCCGGACGCCGCTGCCCTCGCGGCTGCGGTCCTGGACAAGCCCGACCTGAGTGCCACTGACCTCGGCTCCCTCCAGGATCCCGGGGCCGTGCCGTCAACCCTGTTCTTCGGCTCGTACAAGGGACGGGTTGTCCAGATCCCGGGGTCCGCCAGCATGGACCCGGCGAGCGATCCGGATCGCTGCCGCCTGTTGCCGGACCCGGCCAGCCACGATCCGACGATCGAGATCCGTGGCGACCTGGCGACCGACCTGATTCTCGTCGATGTCCATGGGGAGCTGGTCGTGATTCGGGTCGCGGCGGGTGGGTACGACGCGCCGACGGAGTCCGCGGCCCGAGCGCGCGGGTACGACGGCAGCGGCCTGCTGTTCGAGGCCGCCCTGCTCGACGGGATCTACGACATCGAGTTCAAGTGATCGCCGAATCGCACCGAGCTCGTCCGTCCACCGCATTTTCGTTTGAGGAGACCGTCATGTCGCGCCCGTCAACCGTCGTGCTCGCCTCTGTCGCATTGCTCATCTGCCTGGTTGGCTGTTCCTCGAGTCCTTCAACGGCCGCGCCAGGCGCGGCGTCGGCTGGATCGTCCGGGGCGTCCGTCGCGGCCTCGCCCGCCGCGTCGGTTGGCCGCGCGACGTCGAGCCCCTCCCCCGGCGCGACCAATGCTCCGGGCCCCCCCGCCGAGCCCCCGCCCCGGTCGCTCCCCAGCGCCCGCC
>JANMCU010000210.1:0-2887 GCA_031361415.1 Chloroflexota bacterium
CGGACCTCGGCGTACGTCCAGCGCGGCTCGATCCGGACGTTGATGTGGATCCCGCGCGAGCCCGACGTCTTCGGCCAGCCGACGAGCCCGACCGCCTCGAGCGCATCCCTGCACACGAGCGCGACCTGCCGGATCTGCTGCCACTCGATCCCGGGCACCGGGTCGAGGTCGACCCGCAGCTCATCGGGGTGATCGAGGTCCCCGGCCCGGACTGGATGCGGATTGAGATCGATGCAGCCGAGGTTCACGACCCAGGCGAGGCCGGCCGCCTCGTCGAGGACGATCTCGTCGGCCGTCCGCCCCGACGGGAATGTCAGCTCGGCGGTCCGGATCCAGTCTGGAGTGTTGTCGGGCGCGCGCTTCTGGAAGAACGGCTCCTTCGTGATCCCGTCGACGAACCGCTTGAGGGCCATCGGCCGGCCGCCGGCGCCGCGGAGTGCCCCATCGGCGATCGCGAGGTAGTACGAGACGACGTCCATCTTCGTGTAGCCCGGCTCGGGGAAGTAGACCTTGTCAGGGTTCGAGATCGCCACCTCGCGGCCACCGATCTCGAGGATCTCCTTGCGCGTCGGCATGGTGCGATGCTAGCCGCCCATCGCAAGAAGGCGCTCGGTCCTCGATCGGCCGGCGCGGCTCGCGACGGAGCCCACATTGATGGCCGTGGAGTCGCCGGACGACTGGCACGACGCCTATTTGGCGGTCGAAGGCGCAGCGGTGGACGATCTCACGCTTGGGAGGGTGCGGGTCACCCTTCGAATCGAGCCTGGAACCAGACTTACGAGTCCTCGGGCGACTGTCGCACAAGAATCTCCCCGCGCAGCCCGAGCGCCCGTGACGCTTGCGGCATCGGGCATGGACGGCGATCCATCTCGACGATCGCTCGTGACAGCGGTCGCCGGACGGCCGATGATGACGGTCTGCAGGGGACATCGCCCGAATGCTCAGCCAGCCAGAGCCCGCCTGCCTCGTCATCGCCGACATCAGCGGCTACACCGGTTTCCTCGCCGGCGCCGAGCTCGATCACGCCCAGGACATCCTGGCCGATCTGATGACCACGGTCGTCGCGGCCTTCCGCCCGACGTTCCGGCTGGCAAAGCTCGAGGGCGATGCGGCGTTCGTCTACGCGATCACCGACACGATCGACGGCCCGCAGCTGCAGGACACGGTCGAGCGTTGCTACTTCGCGTTCCGGCGACGCCTCCGCGACGTCGGCCGGGCGTCGAGCTGCGAATGCAACGCCTGCATCCTCGTGCCTCACCTCGATCTCAAGGTCGTCGCCCATCACGGCCGGATCGTCCGTCAGCGCGTCGCGTCGTGGGAGGAGCTCGTCGGGAGCGACATCATCGTCGTCCACCGCCTCCTGAAGAACCATATCGACGACGCGACGGGGATCGACGCGTATGCCGTCTACACGGACGCCTGCGTGACCGCGATGGGCATCGACGACCCGGTCGCTGCGGGCTTCGTGGAGCACCGCGAGCCATTCGAGGGCGTCGGCGAGATCCGGATGTGGGTCCGCGACCTCCACGCCGCCTGGACAACCGAGCTCGAGCGGGCACGGATCGTCGTCGAGCCGAAGGACTCTGCGAAGACCTACGCGGCCGAGTACGACGCTCCGCAGGCGCTCGTCTGGGACTGGATCACCTCACCCGCTCGGCGGATCCAGTGGCAATACGGCGCGACCGGGATCGAGCAGGTGGATGGGACGACCGGCCGGCGCGGAGCGGGCACGGTGAACCACTGCATGCACGGCAAGGATACGATCATCGAGGAGGTCCTCGACTGGCGGCCGGTCGACTACGTCACGGTCCGCACCCAGCTCCCAGCGCCCGGCGTCCCGAAGCTCGTCAACAGCTTCGTTCTGCTCGATCTGGGCGACGGCCGGACCCGGGTCGAGATGCGGGTGGCGCGGCCGAAGTCGGCGAAGGACCGGGCGATCGCCGAGCAGCTTCTGCCGATGCTCGACGTGAGCATCAACGAGGGATTGAAGGCCCTTCGCCCGCTGATCGAGGGTGCGATGGCAGAGGCGCGGGAGGCGGCGCGCGCGGCCGCCGAGCCGGAGCTACCCGAGGCGCACGGCCGGAATGTGCGCGAGCCGATCGCCGCGGCCGGGCGATGATGTCGATCCACGCCCTCGCCGTTCGTCGTTCCAGCGATGGGGTCGCCGAGCCCGTCCCCGCCCCGACAGGAGATCACCCATGCGCTACCTGCTCCTGATCTACGGCCAGGAACTCCAGGAGGCGCCGCCCGACGATGTCGCGGCCGCGTCGCACGCCGCCTACGCCGCGTTCAGCGCGGACGTCAAGGCGCGTGGCCTCTTCCTGGCCGGCGAGGCCCTGACCCCGACCTCGACGGCAACGACCGTCCGGGTCGTCGACGGCGAGACGGTCACGACCGACGGGCCGTTTGCGGAGACCAAGGAGGCGCTCGGCGGCTTCTACCTGATCGAGGCGCGGGATCTCGACGAGGCGATCGAGGCCGCCGCGAAGATCCCGGCGGCGAAGGAGGGTTCGATCGAAGTCCGGCCGATCTGGGAGCTTCCGGCGGAGTACGCCATGGCGGAGGCCGCCGCGAGCGAGGCGCGTGCCGGCGGCTGACGGCCGACGATCGCAGCCATCTCCGCTCTGCTCGATCCGCCGTTGTCCGTTCGCTCCGAGGATCCGCACGCCGTCGTCGACCGCCTGTTCCGCGAGGAACAGGGGCGGGCGGTGGCCACCCTGATCCGCGTCCTCGGCGACTTCGATCTCGCCGAAGAAGCCCTTCAGGAGGCGTTCATCACGGCCCTCGAGACATGGCCGACGCGCGGCGTGCCGGACAACCCGGGAGCCTGGATCACGACGACCGCCCGCAATCGGGCGATCGATCGGCTCCGGCGCAACCGGGTCCT
>JANMCU010000219.1:0-9244 GCA_031361415.1 Chloroflexota bacterium
CGCGGCCGCCGCCTCCTCGGCCGCCTGCAGGTCCGTCATCGCCCGGTCGGCCTCGGCCCGTTCCCGCTCGACCCGGCCGGTCGTCGTGGCAGCGATCATCGCCGCCTCGTGCCAGCGGACATGCGCGGCTGTCAGAAGGGCGGTCGCCAGCTCCTCGCCGGCCGACACGCGCGTGGTCTGCTGCTCGGCCTTGGCGGCCAGCCGGCGGGCCTGCGGGCGAAGCTCGGCGAGGATGTCCTCGACCCGGGCGAGGTTGGTCTCCGACTCCGCCAGCTGCTCCTCGGCCTTGCGTCGCCGGCGCTCGTGGCGGCGGACTCCGGCGACCTCCTCGAACAGCGGCCGGCGCTCCTCGGGCCGAAGCGCGAGGGCCTGGTCGACCATCCCCTGGCCGATGAACAGGAACGCGTTGTCGGCGAGATGGGCGCCGTCGAGCAGGTCGACGAGGTCGCGCAGGCGGATCCGCTGCTTGTTCAGGAGGTAGTCGTTCTCGCCGCTCCGGTACAGCCGCCGGCCGAGCTCGAGGACCGAGAAGTCGACCGGGAGCAGGCCGTCGGCGTTGTCGAGGACGAGCGTCACGTCGGCCATGCCGAGGGCGGACCGCTTCTCCGACCCGGCGAAGATGACGTCCTCCGACTTGCGGCTGCGGAGGGCCCGGCCCTGCTCGCCGAGGGTCCAGCGGAGTGCGTCGGCAAGATTGCTCTTGCCGGAGCCGTTCGGCCCGACGATCGCGCTGATGCCGGGCCCGAATTCGACGATCGTCCGCTCGGCGAACGACTTGAAGCCCTGCATCCGCAGCGCGAGCAGTCGGGCCGGTGCGCTCATCAAGCGGGCTCTGGAGCAGGATCGCCGGTCGTGAGGCCCTCAGCATCCCGTCGCCCGACACTCGGTCCGCGGGTCGTGCGGTCGACCGCGTCGCCGCGGAGGGTCTCGATTGCGCGCTGGGCGGCCGCCGTCTCGGCGACCCGCCGCGACGGCCCGACGCCGACGCCGAGTGCCCGCCCATCGACGAGGACCTCGATCTGGAAGAGCTTCTCGTGATCGGGCCCGGACGCGTCGAGGACGCGGTACTCCGGCCGCGATCCGGTTCGTCGCTGGGTGAACTCCTGGAGCCGGCTCTTCGGGCTCTTCAGGCTCGAGAGCGGCGCGTCGAGGCTGATCTCGGGCGCGGCGACGGCGAGGAGCCAATCGCGGGTCAGGTCGTAGCCGACGTCCAGGTAGAGGGCACCGGCGAGCGCCTCGAAGGCCGACGCAAGGATCGACGGGCGACGCCGGCCGCCACGCTGGGCCTCGCCCTCACCAAGTGACAGGGACGGCCCGAGGTCGATCCGGTTGGCCAGCCTCGCCAGCCCGACGGTCGACACGATCGACGCTCGGCGGGCGCTGAGCATCCCCTCGTCGTCGGTTGGATGGGCGGCGAAGAGGGCCTCCGAGAACGCCAGGTTGACGACGGCATCACCCAGGAACTCGAGTCGCTCGTTATGGCCGCTGGCCGCCTCCGGATGCTCGTGGAGCCAGCTCGTGTGGACGAGGGCCTGCTCGACGAGGTCCGAATCGCCGACGGGGAGGCCCAGCCGTTCCGCAAGAGCGGCGGCGGGTCGCACGGCTCCCGGGTCGGCGGCCGTTCCTAGGTCGACCGCTCGTCGATGTAATCGACCGCGTCCTGGACCGTCCGGATCTTCTCCGCGTCCTCGTCCGAGATCTCGGTTCCGAACTCTTCCTCGAGGCTCATGATCAGCTCGACGAGGTCGAGGGAATCTGCGTTCAGGTCGTCGACGAACGACGCTTCGGGCTTGACCTCGTCTTCTTCGACGCCAAGCTGCTCGACCACGAGCTTCTTCAGTCGCTCGTACGTGGTGGACACTGGGAACTCCCTCCTCGGAGCTGGAAGCCGACTACCCGTCGACCGTGCTGGCGATCGTCCCGAGAACGCCATTCATCAGGCGCCGCATCGGGTCTCCACTGTAGGTGCGGGCGAGCTCGACCCATTCGGCAATCGCGACCCTGGGTGGCGTCGGCGAGTGTAGCACTTCACCGATCGCGCAACGGAGCAGGGCGCGGTCCATCCGGGCCAGTCCACTGACCGGATACTGGGGCGCCACGGCCACGATTCGGGCGTCGATCGTGTCGCGATGGACCATGACGTTGGCGACCAGGTCACGGGCCAGCGCCGCCGCCCGCTCGTCCCCGTCGGTCTCGGCGAGGTGCCGTTCGAGCACCGCATCGGCGGTCCGCTGGCCGAACTCCGCCTCGAACACCGCCGCGAGCGCGAGACGTCGTCCCGCCCGAAGAGAACGAACATTGTCCGAGGGGCTGGAGGTGGTGCGTTCACCCATCGCAGGTTTCTCCGAGGTCCAAGGCCGAGCTCCGCGAGGCCATTGGCCCGAGGACGTCCGAGCTCCCTTTACCCTCCGACGCCATCGACCGTCACGGTGACCGACTCCAGGTGCAGACCGAGCAGGCGCTCGACCGCCGCGCCGACCGCCGTCCGGACGTCCTCGGCCAGGGTCACGAGCTGCTGCCCCGGTCGAGCGACGATCCACACCCGGACCCGGACCCCGTGGTCCGACAGTCGAGTGACGACGGGTGGGCCGGCAAGGGCTGCCCGCCAGGCGGGACCGCCGCGAGCGACGCGTGCAACGCCCGGGATCTCGAGTGCGGCGAGGCTGACCATCTCGGCGATCACACCGCGCCCGACGGACAGCTCGGGGCCGCTCACGAGGCGGACTCGACCGCCGCCGGCGTGCCGGAAGCCGGCGAATCGGCGGCGCCGGAGCGCTCGACCGGACCGCCGTCGGAATCGTCCGATCCGGTTGTTGGACGGAGTGCCTCGGCGATCAGCTCCGGCACCCGGGTCCGGGCCATGGTCGCGGCGACCCCGACGCCGAAGCCGATCATCCGCCGCTTCGCCCGGCCGTGGGTGATGATCACCGTGCCCTTGACGCCGAGGAGGGGCGAGCCGCCGACCCGCTCATAGTCGAAGACGGCACGGATCCGGGCGATGCCGGGTCGCATCAGGAGGCCCGCGATCCTGCCCCGGAGCGAGCCCCGGAACTCGCGCCGAAGCATGTCGAAGATGTAGGTCGAGAGACCCTCGAAGAACTTGATGACGACGTTGCCGAGGACGGCGTCGCACACGACGACATCGGCCTGATATCGGGTCAGGTCCTTGCCCTCGACGTTGCCGACGAAGTTCAGGTCGGTCTGGTCGAGGAGCTCGGTCGCCTGCTGGATCCGGAGGTCGCCCTTGCCCTTCTCCTCGCCGATCGACAGGAGCGCGACCCGCGGGTTCGCGATGCCGAGCACGCGCTCGCTGAAGATCGAGCCCATCCGCGCGTACTGGGCCAGGTTCTCCGCGCTCGAATCGGTGTTCGCCCCGATGTCGAGGAGGAGGAGGGTCCCGGCTTCGGTCGTGAGCGGGACGGCCAGGGCCGGCCGGTCGACCCCGCGCAGCCGGCCGAGACGGAGGACCGCCGCGCCCATCCCGGCCCCTGAATGACCGGCCGTCACGACGGCGTCGGCCTCGCCGCGCTTGACGAGATCCATCGCGACGAGGATCGAGGAGTCCTTCTTCTCGCGGAGCGCCAACGCCGGGTGCTCGTCCATCCCGACGACCTCGGACGCATGGACGATCGAGACGTTGGCGGGCAGCTTGCCGGCGATCCGTTGGACCGTCGCCTCATCGCCGACCAGGATCAGCCGATCCCGGGGGTTCGCGCGGGCGTGGTCGAGCGCGCCGGGGACGACCTCTTCGGGACCATGGTCACCGCCCATCGCGTCGACCGCGATCGTCACTCCGCGCCCGTCGTCGGGGGCGGCGCCGGCGGATGACGGAAACGGGCGGTCGTGCGCAGCGACCACCTCAGGAGGCGGTGTCGGTCGCCGTCTGCTTGAGCTCGACGGCCTGGCGGCCCTGGTACCAGCCGCAGTTCGGGCAGACGTGATGCGGCAGCTTCATCTCGTGGCAGTGATCGCACTCCACGAGCTCGGGCACGCTCAGTGCGAGGTGCGCGCGGCGCTCGCCCTGGCGGGCATGCGAGACGCGTCGCTTGGGAACTCCCACGGTCCGTGGTCTCCTTCGATGTCGATGCAGTTCGGGCGGCCGGGGTATTGGACGCGCCGAGACGCCAAGCCGGACTGGCAGGGCCGATGGCCGAGTGTACCGGAAGCGCCGTCCCGACGCGAACGGCGGAACGCCGTGTTCCCCGCGGCGTCGCCCGTGCGTCGGGCGCGCCAAACGACGAAGCGACGAACGGCGTGGCCACGATTCCGGGCGTTCAGCGGTCGTTTCGAGCGCCGGACGCACAGATCAGCGGACACCGGACCCACCAGCCGCCGTTTGCCCCGTCCGGCGCACGGATTGTTCTGCCTGGGTGGCGGCGATCCAACCGGCCGAGATCGATCCTTCTTCCTACTCCCATCGGCCGTCCGCCGCCGCGACGAGCTCGGCCCGGACGCGAGAGAGGGCGGCGCTCGGGCCACGCGCCGGCGGACGGGTTCGGCGCGCTGGCCAGGGCCCCCGGGCCCGCCCCGCACCGGAAGCGCGCTCCGGCGCCTGGATTCCTGGCTCAACAGTCGCCTACGGACTCTTCCGCAGGGTTTGCGCTCGCCCGATGCCCATCGTCCGCTGCGGCGATCCGATCCGTGCGTGGACCTGGGCGCCGTCGGCCGTCGTCCATGCGGATCAGGCGCCCATCCTGCCGTTGTAGTCCCCGGATGCATGGTGAGACAAGTTTGCACTGGCGGCGCGGCTGGGCTCAGTCCGCGACGAACCCGCGGAGCGCCTCGAGCCGCGGATCGATGTCGTCGTCGGGGTGGTCGTGATCACCTTCGTCGAGCGGCAGGCCGCACACGATGCACAGGCCCGGGCAGTCGTCCCGATCGAGCGGGGCGATCGGCAGGGCGAGCAGGATCGCCTCGCGGATCGGCTGCTCGAGGTCGAGCTCGTGATGGTCGGTCAGACGGATGACGCCGGCCTCATCGTCCTCCGAGCTGATCGCGATGGCACGACCCGAGTGGATGTCGATGGCCGGCAGCGCCTCGTCTTCGATCTCGAATGCGAGCGGGACCGTGACGTCCCGCAGGCAGCGGGCGCATTGGGTCGCCAGGGTCGTCGTGAAATCGGCAGCGACGAGCAGGCCGCGATTCGTCCGGCCGAGTCGGACGCGCCCCTCGACCGGGCTGGCGAGGGTGAAGTCCTCGGCGCCGTCGATCTCGACGCCGTGGATCGCATAGTCGCGAACCGCGCCGGCCGAGTCGCCGAGCAGGCCCGCGACGTTCCAGATGAGGGGCGCATCTGCCGCGGGCTGACCGGACCGGGAATCGCCGCCGGTCATCGCCGGACGGGCTGCGGCTGGCCCTCATCGTCAGGGATGTCGTCGAAGGCCTCGTCGTCGAGTCCATTGTCGGATCCGAGCCCGTCCTGGTCGCCGGCTCGCAGGTCGGCTCGGCGCGAGTCGAGGAGCTCGATCCCCTTCTTGATGCTCTGGAGAGTCTTGACGACATCGCCCTCGAGCCCGACCAGGACGCTCACCGCGTACTCGTCGGCACCGCGCCTGACGTCCTCGGCATCGGCGTCGGCCTCGCCGACGATCCGCCGGCTCTCGGCCTCCGCCTGCTGGGTCAGGCCGCGCTCGTCGATCAGGAACGCCGCCTGCTCCTGGGCCTTGGCAACGATCCGCTCGGCCTCTTCCTGGGCCTTCTCGATGATCCGCTCGCCCTCGGAGTTGATCCGTTTCGCGGCCCGGACCTCTTCGGGCACGGCCACCCGCAACTCGTCGATCAACCCGAGGGCGGCGGCCTGGTCCACGACGACATTGTTCGTCAGGGGCAGGTGGCGGCCGTTGGCGATGATCGACTCGAGGCGCTCGACGAGGAAGATGATGTCGATCGGAGTGCCCTCCGTGGCGTCGATCGTGACCGCCCGGTGGCGCCGCTCGGCGCCTGGCGTTGCGCCGGATTATCGCACGGCGTGGCGGCAGCGAGGGCCCCCGTCGCGGGTCGCGCCCAGCTACTCCACGACGTCCATCGTCCGGAAGCGCCGGTCGGCGATGAACAGGAAGAGCAGGCCCCAGGCGGCGATGATCCCCGCGATCGCCAAAGGCGGCAGATCGATCGGGCCGGTCGGGACCGGGACCCCGGCGAACGCCAGGGCGTGCGTGTCGGTCCCCAGCCGGGCCGAGATCGTCTGGATGCTTCGGGCCAGGAACGCCTGCGGTACGCCCGCCAGGACCGACCAGCATGTCGCCGCCGAGCTCGCGTCGGTGCCGCTCGTCGGGGCGGCAAAGGGGCACTCCGTGGCCGCGAAGATGGGCAGCGCGGCGACAAACAGCTCCACGAGGGCCGCGATGATGATCAGGAGCAGGGGCAGGGCGCCCGATCGCAACAGAACGGTCAGGGCGAGCCCGAGCGAGATCACAACCATCGTCGCGAGGATCTGCGCCCCGAGCCAGGCAAGGCCCGCGCCCGCATCGATCGGGATCGTCGACGGGTTGACCTCGGCGCCTACGATGCGCAGCCCGATGCCGAGGACGACGGCGAGCACGACCATCGCCCCGAACAGGGCAATGGTCATCGCGGTCAGGCTGACGACGCGCGCGAACAGGAAGCGTCGCCGCTTGCCGGCGGCGAGGAGCGACGTCCGGATGGTCCCGAACCGGAATTCGTCACCGACGGCAAGGCTGGCCATGAGGACGAGGGCGAGCATCGGAACAATCCCGGAGCCGAGCAGGGTGAACGGGGTCTGGGCGAGGTCGTACTTCTGGAGCGCGATCGCCTGCTGTGCCTCCCAGTTGGCACGCTCCTGGGCCTGCTGGGCGATGCTGTCGTCGACCATCTGCTGGATCTGCGAATCCATCTCGGCCTGGGTCATCCCCCCGAAATCGGTAAAGGACTTGATCTCATCGCGGATCTCGGCGGGC
Organism: Chloroflexota bacterium; assembly: GCA_031361415.1. Taxonomy (GTDB): domain Bacteria; phylum Chloroflexota; class Limnocylindria; order Limnocylindrales; family CSP1-4; genus CF-46. Next base: position 6,918 of record JANMCU010000219.1, read on the forward strand.
GTCCGGTCGAGCCACGTCGGGTCGGTCGCATCGTTGTGATAGGCGGACAGGAAACCGACCGCGCCGACGACGAGCACGGCGATCGCGATGATCCAGAAATCCTTCCGGCGACGGAGGCGCAGCCAGTCGGCGTGCAAGAGCGCCCTCATCGTTCGGTTCCGCCCGTGCCGGCGGCCGTGGCCGTCGTCGTCACGACCTCGTCGTTCGACCCACCTGGGCGCACCTCAGGAGGCGCGGGCGGCGGCCCGCCCGGCTCGGCGGCGTCGTGGTGGTCGGCGGTGAGCTCGCGGAAGACCGCCTCGAGGGACTCGCGCCGGGGCGTGAGCTCGGCCGGATACAGGCCCGCCGCACCAAGGCTCCGGTTGATCCGCGACGCCTCCGCGCTGGGCGCGTCGACGAGCAGGCCGGCCCCGGCATGGCCGGGGCCGGCTTCGGCCAGCGTCGCGATCGAGCCAAGGACGGCCTGAGCGGAGGTCGCCTCGGCCGGCGTGTCGAAGCGGATGAACAGCTGCTCGCCGGCACCGAGCAGGTCGCCGGTCGGGCCCTCGGCGACGATCCGTCCCTCGCGCAGGATGGCGACCCGGTCGCACAGCTGTTCGACCTCGGGCAGCACGTGGCTCGACAGGAAGACGGTCGTTCCGTCGGCCGCCAGCCGGGCGATCAGCTCGCGCACGTCGACGACGCCGTTCGGGTCGAGCCCGTTCGTCGGCTCGTCGAGGATCACGAGGTCGGGTCGGCCGATCAGCGCGGTGGCCAGGGCCAGCCGCTGGCGCATCCCGGTCGAGAACCCACCAGCCTTGCGCCGAGCGACCGCGGCCAGCCCGACCCGGTCGAGTGACTCGCCGATCCGCTGATTGAGCACCTCCGGCCCGAGGCCGTGGGCGGTTCCGAAGACGCGGACGTTCTCGAACGCAGAGAGGTACGGATACAGCGCCGGACGCTCGATCAGGGAGCCGACCCGGTCGAGGACCGGCGCTCCGGGCTCGATCGCCTCACCGAAGATCCGGGCCGTGCCGCGGGTCGGCCAGAGCAGCCCGACGTGGATCCGGATCGTCGTCGTCTTCCCTGCCCCGTTCGGGCCAAGGAAGCCGTACACGCCGCCGCCCGGAACCGCGAGATCGATTCCGTCGACCGCGTTGGCCTCGTGAAACCGCTTGACCAGGCCACGGGTTTCGATGACTGTCGGGCTCGCGTCCATCCCCACCCCCACGATGCTCAGCGGGCGCCGTTCGCGCGCCGGAGGGCCGCCAGCGCGGCCGGCGGGATCATCGCAGATACGTCGCCGCCGAACGTCGAGATTTCCTTGACCAGGGACGACGCGACATAGCTGTGCTCGATCGAGGTCATGAAGAAGACCGAGTCAACGCCCGGTGCGAGGCGCCGGTTGTTGTGGGCGAGGAGCATCTCGGTCTCGAAGTCGCTGATCGCCCGGAGGCCGCGGACGATGAACCGGGCGCCGAGCCGGGTGCACAGGTCGACCGTCAGGCCGTCGAATGACTCGACCGAGACGCGATCCGGATCGAATGTCGAAGCCGGGCCGGCTGGAGCGGCCAGCGCCGCCCGGATGACATCGACCCGCTCATCGGCCGCCAGGAGCGGCTGTTTGCGCGGATTTGCGAGAACCGCGACGACCACATGGTCGAATACGGCGGCCGCGCGGCCGATGACGTCGAGATGGCCGTTCGTGATCGGGTCGAACGAGCCGGGATAGACCGCGACCGTCATCCGCTCTCCTCGCTGGCCGGCGGCGCGCTGCCCGTCCGGCGGTAGAACGTCAACGCGGTCTCGCCAAAGCGCCGATCCCGCTCGTGGGCCAGTCTACCGATCCGATCGGCCGGCCGGTCGCGCCAGAAGTGCTTGGCGACGACGCGGGCACCGTCCGCCAGCGGCGCGCCCTCGGCGCCGAGGCGCTCCAGGACCCGTGTCAACAGCTCCGTCTCGGCGTACGGCGGGTCGACGAGGACGAGATCGAACATGACATCGAGGTTCGGCTCGCCGAGCCACCGCACGACATCCCAACGGACGACCGCCGCCGCGGGGCCGGCGAGGGCCGTGGCTCGCAGGTTCGCGTCGATGACGGCGGCCGCACCCTGATCCTTCTCGACGAAGATCGCGCTCGCAGCGCCCCGCGACAGTGCCTCGATCCCGCCCGCACCACTGCCGGCAAACAGGTCGAGGACGCGCGCCCCGCGGAGCTCCGGCTCGAGGATCGCGAACAGGGTCTGCTTGACCCGATCGGCGAGCGGCCGGGTCCCCGCCCCAGGTGCTCGCAGCCGGATTCCCCTGGCCGATCCGGCGATGACCCGGCCCGCATCCGCCACCTCAGG
>JANMCU010000258.1:0-17242 GCA_031361415.1 Chloroflexota bacterium
AGCAGGTCCGGGTCGTCGGACTGGGACAGGTACACGACCCGGGTGTAGTGCGCGAAGTATGTCGCCTGGAGCTCCGGATGGCGGTCGATCCCGAGACCGCGGATCACGAGCCGCTCGAAGTTCCGGGCGAGGAAGTCCGTCAGCCAGAACGTGCCCGGCTCGGCGTCGGCCAGCGCTGCGAACTCCGCGGAGCCGGCGAAGACCTCGTAGCAGTGGGCGCCCGGAAGTCGCTCCACGCCGGCCTGGGCGAGGACCGGCTCGAGCAGGCCGCCCGTGCCGCAATCGGCATACGCGATGAAGATCCGCTCGAAGCCGTCGGCGCGAGCCGCGGCGATCCTCCGCCGGACCGCGCCGGGAATGCCGCCCGGCCGGTTGTGGAGGTCCGGCGGCAGGCAGGCGACCTCGAGACCCGGGATCCGGGCAGTCACCTCGAGCAGCTCGCGAGCAAGGGCGCCGCAGCCGATCACGAGCGCGCGCGGCTGGTGCTGGTCCGCGCCGTGGACCAAGCGACGTCCGGCAACGGCTCGAACGGGTCCCGACAGCCGATCGGACCCTGCCTGGTCCGCCGGGCGGACCACCGGGAGGCTGGCGGGCCAGTTGGGGCGCCTCGCCCGAGCCTCGAGCGTCGCTTGGTCCGTGTGTCGGACCGCGGCTCGGGTTTCGGCGGGGGCCGGCGCCGAAGGCCGGGCGTCAGGCGGCGGCACGTCGCTCGTCGATCAGGCGGCGGGCCGTCTCGGCGGCGACCCCGGCATCGCGGCAGTACGCGTCGGCGCCGACGGCCAGCCCGAACTCCTCGTTGAGCGGCGCGCCGCCGACCAGCACGATGTAGTCGTCGCGCATCCCGCGGTCCTTGAGGGTCTGGATCACGACCTTCATGTACGGCATCGTCGTCGTCAGGAGGGCGCTCATCCCGAGGATGTCGGGCTTGTGCAGCTCGAGCGCGGCGATGAACTTCTCGGCGTCGGTGTTGATCCCGAGATCGACGACTTCGAAGCCGGCCCCCTCGAGCATCATCCCGACGAGGTTCTTGCCGATGTCGTGGATGTCGCCCTTGACGGTTCCGATCACGACCTTGCCGACCGGCTCGGCACCGGTTTCCGCCAGCAGGGGCCGCAGGATCTCCATGCCGGCCTTCATCGCGTTGGCGGCGAGCAGAACCTCTGGGACGAACAGGATGCCATCGCGGAAGTCGATGCCGACGATCTTCATCCCGGCGACAAGCGCGTCGTCGAGGACCTTCGTCGCGCTGAAGCCGCGGCCGAGGAGGAGGTTCGTGCCCTCGATGATCTCGTCGCGCATCCCGTCGTACAGGTCGTTGTGCATCTGCTCGACGAGCTCGTCGTCGCTCAGCGCCGAGAGGTCGATCTCTTCGTAGTCGGCCACGCCTGGTGCTCCCTGACCGCCGGCACCGCCCGCCGACTGAGGACCGCCATCATCTCACGTTGCGGGTTCCACATCGTGGAACGGTGCCGTATGATGGAACGCGGAACCGGAATCTAGCCGACAGGGAAGCGCATGTCCAGAGTCCAGTCGATCGAACGAGCCTTCGCGGTGCTCGGAGCGTTGACCGATGGCCCCATCGGGGTGACCGAGGTCGCCGATCGCGTCTCCCTGCCGAAGTCGACCGCCGCCAGGATGCTCGTCTCGCTCGCCCGCGAGGGTGCCGTCGAGCAGATCCCGGGCGATACCCGCTACCGGCTCGGACCGCGGATCGAGAGCCTTGCAACGGGCCTCCTCGGAACCCGTAGCGTGGTCGCCATTGCCCGACCGCACCTCGCCCAGCTCGCCGCCGCGACCGGCGAGACGGCCGGCCTGTCGATTGCCGAAGGCGACGCGATGCACTACGTCGAGCAGGTCGACAGTGACCAGCCGGTCGGCGTCCGCGACTGGACCGGCGCCCGGATCGCGATGCACGCCGTGTCGTCGGGTCTCGCGGTCCTGTCGCTCTGGCCGCGGACGCGGATCGATGCCTACCTGCGCGGTCCGCTCGAGCGCTTCACCGAGGCGACGATGACCGACCCGGCCGAGCTCCGACCGCGGCTCCAGCGGATTCAGCTCGAAGGCCGAGCCTGGACCAATGGCGAGTACGCCGACGGGATCGCCTCGGTGGCGGCCGCGATCGCCGACGCCAGCGGCGAGGTCGTGGCCGCGGTGCATATCCACGGGCCGTCGTACCGCTTCCCGGCTGCCGGTCGCGAGGCGGCCCTCGGTCAGCAGGTCGCGACGGCCGCAGCCCGGATCGCCCGGACGCTGCGCGAGGGCGCCGGCTGACCGACCGATCAGGTTGGACGGTGCCGGGGTCGAAGGGTCGAGAGGCGACGAGGAGCGACCAGACGTCGAGACCGTCGAACAGCTCGTCAGGACGTCGGGGCTGGTCCCCCGGGGCCCGGTGCAGCCGGCTCCGCGACACACGCCGCCACGGACACCGCGACTGCCAGGATCGCGAATGCAGCGTGCAGCCCGATGACGGTGGCCGCGGATCGCTCGCCGAGGAGCCGCCGAACCGTCCCGGCTCGCATTCGCCAACCCTGTCTCCTCCGAGACCCTCCAGACGCAGCGGTCGGCCGGAGCCGGATCGCTCGACGTCGGCCGGTTCGCTCATTTGGCAGCCACCATGACCTTCGGGCGGCGCTCGGGCGCCTTCGGGCCTGAATCCGGCTCATCCGCCGCTACGGCCGTCGGATGAGCACGATCGGGTCGCCCGACTCGCCTACGGCTCACCAGGCTGTCAACTGAGAGAATCGTGTACCGCGGGACTCCGCTGGACGTCAGGCCCGCCACGGGTCGTCGAGCGGCGAGAGCCCGTGACGGTAGAACGGCGTCGGCTCCGGCGGCAGCGGGGCGTTCCCCGCAATCAGGTCGGCGGCCTTCTCGGCCAGCATCATCACCGGCGCATAGATGTTGCCGTTGGTGACGTACGGCATGACGCTCGCGTCGACGACGCGCAGGCCGTCCAGACCGTGGACGCGCAAGGTGTGCGGATCGGTGGCCGAGTGAGGGTCGATCCCCATCCGCGCTGTGCAGGATGGGTGGAGCGCCGTCTCTGCGTCACGGCCGACCCAGGCGAGGATCTCCTCGTCCGTCTCGACCCCGCCGCCCGGTGACAGCTCGCCGGTCGAATACGGGGCGAACGCCGGCTGGGCCAGGATCCGCCGAGCCGTCCGGACGGCCTCGACCCACTCCCGCCGATCCTGGGCGGTCGAGAGGTAGTTGAAGCGGAGCGCCGGATGGACGTGTGGGTCGGTCGAGGTGACCTTCACGCTGCCTCGCGCATCGGAATACATCGGGCCGACATGGACCTGGTAGCCGTGCCGGCTCGGCGCGGGCGTCCCGTCGTAGCGGATCGCGAGCGGCAGGAAATGGAACATCAGGTTCGGGTACGCGACGTCGTCGTTCGAACGGACGAAGCCGCCCGCCTCGAAGTGGTTGGTCGCCCCGGGGCCGCTCCGCAGGAACAGCCACTGCGCGCCGATGAACGGACGGCGCCACAGCTCCGTCGCCGACGGCTGCTCCGACACCGGCTGGCTCGAGCCGTGCTGGATGTAGACCTCGAGATGGTCCTGGAGGTGCTCACCCACGCCGGGCAGATCGGCGACGACCGGGATCCCGAGCGCGCCGAGCTCGGCCGCGTTCCCGACCCCGGATAGCTGCAGGAGCTGTGGCGTGTTGAACGCACCGCCGCACAGGATGACCTCGCCGGCGCGGATGGTCTCGGTGCCGCCGCCCTGGCGCTCAATCTCGACCCCGACCGCTCGGGTCCCCGCGAAATGGATGCCGGTCACGAGCGTGCTGGTCCGGACCTTGAGGTTCCGCCGCTGACGAAGGACCGGGTGAATGTAGGCTCGGGCTGCACTGATCCGGCGGCCGTGCCGGATGTTCCGATCGAACGGCGCGACCCCTTCCTGCCGATACCCGTTGACGTCGGTCGTGAGCGGGTAGCCCGCCTCCTGGGCGGCCGCGAACCAGGCCTGGAACAGCGGGCTCTTGGCCGGGCCGCGCTCGAGGCCGAGCGGACCGCCATGACCGCGCCACGGATCGTCGGCGGCCGCTGCGGTGCAATCCTCCATCCGCTTGAAATACGGCAGGCAGTGGGCGTAGTCCCAGCTCGCCATCCCGGGATCCGCGGCCCAGCGCTCGTAGTCGAGCGGGTTGCCGCGCTGGAAGATCATCCCGTTGATCGAGCTCGAGCCGCCGAGCACCTTGCCCCGCGCGTGGAAGATCCGCCGGCCGCCCATGAACGGCTCCGGCTCGGACTCGTAGCGCCAGTCATAGAAGCGGCTGCCGATCGGGAACGTCAGGGCAGCCGGCATGTGGATGAATGCGTCGAGCCGCCAGTCGCGCCGCCCGGCTTCGATGACGAGGACGCGGGTCGACGGATCGGCGCTCAGTCGATTGGCCAGGACGCTTCCGGCACTTCCGCCGCCGACGATCACGTAGTCCCACGCTCGGTCCGTCATGGCGGCCGATCCTAGCAGCGCGGACGTCGCCGCGGAGCTCGGGTCGGATCTGTGACCCTCGGCGTCAGATCCGTCGGGCGACCGGGTTGAACGTGACGATCTCCTGGGTTGATTCGTCGCCCCGTACGATGTCGACCGGGCAGTCGGCCTGCTCGGCGATGGCCGCCGACACACTGCCGACAAGGGCGCGGCCGAGGCGTCCCCGGCCATGCGACCCGACGACGATTCGCGACGCGCCCTCGGCTCGGGCGGCATCGACGACACAGGTGGCCGGGTCGCCGTCCCAGATCAGGACCTGGGGCTCCACACCGGCCGCGCGGACGCGCACCGCGAGGGCCGAGGCATCGAACTGGCGCGAGGCCCTGGCCTGGTCGACGCGCTGGGCGAAACGCCCGCCCGGGAGGCGGAGTCGGCCCGGATCGATCCCGTGCACGATCAACAGCGGGACGTGCGCCTCTCGTGCATATTGGATCGCGACCCGTTCCGCGGCCGATGACACGGCGCCGAACTCCGTCCCGAACACGATCGGGCCCCGAGTCGCTGTGGGAGCGAGCGCGGGGACGACCACCTCGGCCGATTGCTGGTTCATTGACCAAGCCTCGTCGCCGACCCGCGATCGGGACACCTGCCGTGTGGCCCACCGCTCGGGGCCGGTGGTCACGAACGTTTGCGCGGGATACGCTCGTCGCATGTCGGATGTCCTCCAGCCGTCGGCGCTCCGTGGGCCTGCGTCCGGCGAGGTCGCCGGGTTCGCCCCGGACGCCACGGCGCTCGCGGCGGTCGACGAGGCCGCCCGTGCGATCTCGAGCGTGCTCGGGATCGAGGAGGTCCTCCAGCTGATCGTCGACCGGGTGCGCGGCCTGGTGGACGCGCGCTACGCCGCCCTCGGCATCGTCGGAATCGACGGCCGGATCGAGCGGTTCATCACGGCTGGCCTCGACCCACACGTCCGACGCTCGATCGGAGCCCTGCCGACCGGTCGAGGCCTCCTCGGCCTGATCATCCGCGAGGCGCGCTCGTTCCGGATCCCGTCGATCGCCGACCACGCCGACTCATCTGGCTTCCCGCCGAACCACCCGCCAATGACGTCGTTCCTCGGCGTCCCCGTCATGGCTCACGGCATCTCGGTCGGAAACCTCTACCTGACCGACAAGCGCGGTTCCGCCGAGTTCTCGGCGGCTGACCTGCGCCTCGTCGAGCTGTTCGCTCGGCACGCCGGAATCGCCATCGACAACGCCCGCCTCCACGCCCAGGCCGGCCGGCTCGCGGTGGCCGAGGAGCGCGACCGGATCGGGCGCGATCTGCACGACGGCATCATCCAGTCGCTGTACGCGGTCGGCCTGTCCCTCGAGGATGTGCCGGACATCATGATCGAGTCACCCGACGAGGCCGTCGCCCGCCTCGACGACGCGATCGAATCGATCAATCTCGCGATCCGGGACATTCGCAACTTCATCTACGGGCTGCGTCCGGAGGCCGACGATGGGACCCAGGTCGTGGCCGGGCTCGCCGCCCTGGCGGAGGAGATCCGCCACGGTGGCCTGGTCGACGTGACGGCCGAGCTCGACCCGGCCGCCGACCCCGGCCTGGACCCGAAGGGCGGGGCCGAGCTGCTCCACCTCGTGCGCGAGGGGCTGAGCAATGCGGTGCGCCACGGGCATGCCCGGCTGATCGCGATGGAGCTGATTGCGAGCGCCGACGGCAGCAGGCTCGTGATCGCCGACGATGGCGCCGGCTTCGATCCGGCGCTCGTGCCCGGCGGGGGGCATCATGGTCTGGCAAACATGCGTGCACGAGCGGCGTCGATCGGCGGGCGGATCGAGATCCGGAGCGCGCCCGGAGCCGGCACGAAGGTGATCGTGGACTTGCCACGATCGAGAATGATCGCGGAGGGTCCCGAGCACCAACGATGACCGAGGAAACCCCGACTCCCGCCCGCGGCTCGGCCGGCCGGCCCTTCCGGCTGCTCGTCGTCGACGATCACGAGGTCGTTCGCCAGGGTCTCGTCGCGATGCTCGATCGGCGACCCAACTTCCAGGTCGTCGCGCAAGCCGGGACCGTCGAGGAAGCCATCGCCCAGGCGCACCTCCACCAGCCGGACATCGTGATCATGGATGTCCGACTGCCGGACGGCTCCGGCGTCGAAGCGTGCCGCGAGATCCGCGCGGACCTGCCCGACACGCGGGTCGTGATGCTCACCTCGTTCCCCGACGACGAGGCGGTCCTCTCGGCGATCGTCGCGGGGGCCGCGGGCTACCTCCTCAAGCAGATCCGCGCCCGGGATCTCGTGGCCGGGCTCGAAGCCGTCGGGCGCGGCGAGTCGCTCCTCGACCCGGCCGTCACCGAACGGGTCCTCGCCCGGGTTCGCCAGATCGCGAGCGGCGAGATCCACGACGAGCTCGCCGGGCTCACGCCCCAGGAGCGCAAGATCCTGATGCTCGTCGCGGAAGGCATGACGAACAAGGCGATCGCGGCCGAGATCTTCCTGTCCGACAAGACCGTCAAGAACTACGTCAGCTCGATCCTCGCGAAGCTGAACCTCGAGCGTCGGGCGCAGGCGGCGGCGTTCGTGGCCCACCACCGGCTCGATCGCGGCGGCTGAGGCTCAGCTCTGCGCAGGTCAGGGGGCCGCGATCCGTGCGTCCCGCGGAGGAAACACCCCGCCATCGAGCAGGGTCCGGCCGGCGAGCGGTGACGGAAGGGTGAACGGGAAGGCGAACGGGGGGTTGCCCTGGCAGTCCTGGCCGCCCGGCCGCGGCCGCACGCCGAACGTGACGATCACCCGGCTCGGGTCCTCGGCGACGATGGGGCCCACGATCCGGCCCTCCGGCGACTTGCCGCTGGCACACGACTCCTCGGTCAGAAGCGCATGCACGGTCGTGGCGTCGTCCGGCAGGGCGGCGGCATGCGGGTCGATCCACCACGCGGCAGGCCCGATCCCGGCGGTCAGGACCGGCCGCAGCGCGCACTGGCCCTCGACATCGGACGTCCAGCCGGTCGGGCCGAGCACGAGCGCGACCTGGCTCCAGCCGGTCGCCGTCCGGGCGACGAACAGGACGCGCGTCGGCGAGGCGTCGATCCGGGTCCAGCCGTGCAGCGGCAGCCCGTTCTCCGGGGCGGAGCCGGCGATCACCGACCGGAGCTCCGCAGCGGCGGCATCGCCGCCGAGCTCGGCATGCGCCGGCTGGAGGAGCAGCTCGCTCGGGAACCTGATGCCGTCCGCGTCGCATCTGACGATCGTGTCGCGCGCCAGCGCCGGGTCGATGGTCGGGGTCGGCGCCTGTGTCGGCGGCTCGGACGGCTGGACTTCGATCAGCGGCGCGCTCGAAGCGAGGGACGGCGGCGGAGTCAGAGACGGCGCCGACGACGGGGCCGAACTCAGGTCGGGGGCCACGGCGCAGGCGGTCGCGGCAACCGCGACGGCGACGGCGGCGAGGACGAGCCGGAACGCCGACATCGGCCCGCGGCGGTCGCCGGTCAGACGCCCGTGCGCGATCGCCGCCGGATCTCGGCCGAGATCGCCGGAACGACCGCATGGAGGTCCCCGATGACGGCGTAGTCGGCCACGCTCATGATCGGCGCCTCCTCATCGGTGTTGATCGCGAGGATGAGCTTGGCGGCCTTGCAGCCGACGATGTGCTGGATGGCGCCGCTGATCCCGCACGCGATGTAGATGTCGGGAGCGATCCGGAGGCCGGTCTGACCGATCTGGTCGGCGTGCGGCCGCCAGCCGGCGCTCGTGACGACGCGGGAGCCGCCGACGGCCCCGCCAAGCAGGCCGGCAAGCTCCTCGAGGTCGGCGAAGCCCGGGCCGCTGCCGACGCCACGACCGCCGCCGATCACGACCTTCGCCTCCGCGAGCGAGATCCGGCCGCGCTCGGGCGCCTCGCGACTCGTGACGTGGACGGCGAGGTCGGCGGGGTCGAGCTGGGCCGCGATAGACTCGACGGCCGGCGCCGGGCCGCCGTCGGGCTCGGCCACGCCAACGGCGTTCTGGGCCACGCTGAGCAGCCGGATCGGCGCATCGAGCCAGCACTCCTCGAGGAGGCTGCCCGCCCAGCGCTGGCGGACGAGGCGCAGGCGATCGCCCGACTCGACCGAGACCACGTTAGTGGCCAGCGGCAGGCCCATCCGCGCGGCGACCCGGGCGAGCAGGTCGTTGCCGCGCTCGGTCCCGGCGCCGAATACGGCAGACGGACCTCGGGCGTCGATGACCCGGGCCGCCGCCGCCGCCCAGCCATCGGGGTGATCGAGGGTGAGCGACTCGTGCTCGACGACAAAGGCGGTCGTCGCTCCGAACCCAGCGAGCGACCCGGCCGCCGATCGGGCGTCCGCCGCCCCGGCGACGAGGAGGACCTCGAGCGGCGCGCCGATGTCGGCGGCCAGCCGGCGAGCGACGCTGAGCGCCTCGAGCGATGCCCGCTCGGGCGCGCCCGCGGTGATCGCCACGAGGGCGAGAACCGGCCCGCTCATCGGTCGAGCATCCCGATCCGGTCGAGCAGGTCGACGACGGCCGGGGCGGCGTCCGGACCGCGGCCGATGACCTCGGCGGCGGTGACCTCCTGCTTTGGCAGGCGGAGGACGATCTTCTCGAGGCCGCCGGCTTGCCAGGCCGGCACGACGCGCTCGATCACCTTCTTCTTCGCCCGGAGCCGGCCGGGGATCGATGGATAGCGCGGCAGGTTGATCCCTTCCTTGACCGAGACGACAGCGGGCAACGGAACATCGAAGGACTCCCAGCCGCCGCCAGGCGCCTCGCGCCGCGCGACGATCCGGTCATCGGCGGGCTGGAGAGCCTTCACGCCGGTGACGCACGGCCGGCCCAGCGCAGCAGCGACCCGGATGCCGACCTGGAAGCCGCCGCTGTCGGCGGATTCGTTGCCGAACAGGATCAGGTCGAAGCGCCCCGCCGCGGCCTCCTGGGCCCTGATCGCCTCCACGATCGCGGCGGCGGTCGCAACGGGGTCCCAATCGCGCCCGTCGGTCTCGAGCAGGATCGCCCGCTCGATCCCGATGGCCATCGCGTCGCGGAGCTGATCCTCAGCTGCGGCCGGGCCGAGCGTCAGGACCGCGCTGGAGCCGCCGTGGGCTTCGACGATCCGGACCGCTTCCTCGACCGCGCATTCCTCGTGCGGACTGACCGTGAAGCCGAGGAACCGGACGTCGATGTCGGAGCCGTCGGGGGTGAGCACGATCCGCCCACCGGTCGCCGGCACGCGCTTGACGCAGACGAGGATGTTCACCGGCCAGGGGCTGCCGTTTTGCGCGCCGCCGTCACGATCGGATCCGGGCGTTCTCGGGATCGAACAGCGGGGTCGCGCCGGCCACCGCGACCGTCACCGGGTAGCGCTCGCCGAAGTACTCGACGAGGAGCTTGGTGCCCTCGGTCGCGTGCTCCGGAGGCAGGTAGGTCATCAGCAGGTGCTTCCCGACCGATGGACCCGAGCCCGCGCTCGTCACGTACGAACCGCGCCCCTTCGCGTCGACGATCCGCTGCCCGTCGAGGGTCAGGATCGGTTCGCGGCCGAGCATGTAGCGCTTGACGCCCGACGACGAGGTCGGATCGTCGACCGTCAGCGTGCACAGGATCGCCGCGGGATCGGCGGCCCGCTGTCGCTCGTAGGCGGTCCGCCCGACGAAGTCGGCGTCCTTGAGGGTCGGGCGGGCCATGCCCGCCTCGACGAGGTCGAAGTCGAGCTCGAGCTCGGCCCCGTGGGCGCGATAGCCCTTTTCGAGCCGGGACGTCACAGCGTACGTGCCGATCCCGACGGCGACCAGGCCTGCCGACCGGCCGGCCCGCCAGAGCGCGTCCCAGACACGGAGGCCCTGCTCGATCGGGACATAGATCTCCCAGCCGAGCTCGCCGACGTAGCTGATCCGCGAGGCGAGCGTCCGGACCCCGTCGATATCGACCGTCTTCGAGGACAGGAACGGGAAGCCCTTGTGGCTGATGTCTGCGCTGCCGTCGGCCGCCGAATCGAGGACGTCGCGCGCCCGCGGCCCCCACAGGCCGAACGTCGTGAACGCGTTCGTGATGTCGTGGAGCTGGGCCGTGCCGTCGGCGGGCATCGCGTCCTGGAAGATCTTCCGATCGCGCATGCCCATCCCGCCACCGGTCACGACTCGGAAGCGGTCGTCGCCGAGGCGCATGATCGTGAGGTCGGCAAGGATCCCGCCGGCGGGGTTGAGGAGCGGGGTGTAGACGGTCCGTCCGACCGGCACGTCGACCTTGTTCACGCACAGTCGCTCGAGGGCGGCAAGCGCGCCCTGGCCCGTGATGTCGAAGATCGCGAAGGCCGAAAGGTCGACGAGGCCGGCCCGGTCGCGCATCGCGAGATGCTCGGCGTTGATGATCGGCGACCACCAGCGTGCTTCCCACTCGGCCGCGCGCGGCATGACCCGGTCGCCGTACTCGCCGAGCAGGGACTCGTTCGTTCCGTACCAGAACGGGCGTTCCCAGCCGGCGGCCTCGAAGAACTCGGCGCCGAGCTCGACATGGCGGTCGTATGCCGGAGACAGGCGGATCGGACGGTTCGAGGCCCACTGCTCCATCGGGTGGACGATCCCGTAGGTCTTGTTGTAGCCCTCGGTCGACCGGGCCGCGATGTGCTGGGCCGTCTTGTGATGGTCGTAGAAGCGGGCGATGTCCGAGCCGTGCGGATCGATCTCCGGCTCGTTGCTCGTCATCCATTCCGCCACGGTCCTGGCGATGCCCGGCGCCTCCTTGATCCAGACGGCGGCCACCGACCAGAGGCCCTTGACCTCGGGCGTCTCGCCGATGATCGGGTTGCCGTCGGGCGTGAGCGACAGGAGGCCATTGATCGCGAGCTTCACGCCAACCGACTCGTCGCCGACGATCGCCGGGAAGAGCTCGAGCGAGTCCTCGAGCTGCGGGTCGAAGTCCTCCTTCGTGAACGGCAGCATCGTCGGCGACAGCGCGGAGGCCGCGATCGACGGGATGTCGTCGGCGTCCATGAGGATCGCCCGGTGGGCGTACGAGCCGATCTCGAAGCCGGTCCCGTGCTGCCGCTCGTACATGTTCGTGTCCATGTCGCGGACGATCGGGTAGCCGACCTCCCGGGTCGTGTGCTCGAACATCGGGACGGGTCCGATGTCCATCATCTGGTGGACCGCCGGCGTGAGCGGGATCGATGCACCGGCCATCCGGGCGATCCGCGGGCTCCACACGCCGCAGGCAACGACGACGACCTCGGCCTCGATCGTGCCGGCGTCGGTGTGGACGCGCCGGACCCGGCCGGCCTCGACGTCGACGCCGGTGACCTCGACGCTGGCCGCGATCGTCAGGGCACCGAGGTCCTGCGCCTTCTGGCGCATCAGCGTGCCCGCCTGGAGGGAATCGACGATCCCGACGCCCGGCGTGTAGAACCCGCCGAGGATGACGCTCTCCTCGATGAACGGGACCATCTCCTTGACCTCCGCCGGGGTCAGGAGGCGGCTGCCCTCGACACCCCAGGCGGTCGATGACGCCATCCGCCGCGTCAGCTCGGACATCCGCTCCGGCGTCCGTGCGACCTCGATGCCGCCGGTCTCGTCGTAGACGCCCAGCTCGCGATACTGGCGGGCGCTGTCCATCGTGAACGCCGCCATCTCCTTGCTGTGGTCGGTCAGGAAGATGAAGTTCGAGGCGTGGCCGGTCGAGCCACCCGGGTTCGGGAGCATGCCCTTCTCGACGAGGACGATGTCGCGCCAGCCGAGCCGCGCGAGATGCCAGGCCATGCTGCTGCCGACGATGCCGGCACCGATGATGACGACACGTGCGTGCGTCGGGACTGAACTCATGCTCGCCTCTCCGCCCTGCGCTTCCTGCGCGTCCGGCTGACCGTCCGGCGCGGACCGGAGCCGACGGCACCGCCGCTCGGGACCCGGGGGCGCCCATGGTACCGCCCCGCTGCGGACGCCCGAAGGTCCGATCCGCGCGCCGCGCGATCGACGCCGCGGGCTGTTCCGGTGCCTCGTACGGGTGTAACGTCCGCGCACGCGTCACCGTCGTCGGCCCGCACCAGAGGAGGCTGCGTGACCACCGTTGTCGAGCCCGTCCCGCAATCGCCCGGCGCGCCCGCGCGTGTCGGCGGTCCGTCGAGCCAGATCACGATCGCCGTCCGGAACCTCTGGAAGGTCTTCGGGCCCGCGGAGGCCCGGCTGGCTCGCGATTCCGCGACGATCCCGCCGGCCGAGTCGATCGACGCGACCGTCCGGAAGCACGGCGGCATGATCGCGGTCAATGACGTCTCGTTCGATGTCCGGCCCGGCGAGGTCTTCGTCGTCATGGGCCTGTCCGGCAGCGGCAAGTCGACCCTCGTGCGCTGCCTGACCCGGCTGATCGAACCGACCTTCGGCGCAATCGATCTCGACGGCGAGGACATCCGCAAGGCGAGCCAGGAACGCCTCCGCGAGCTGCGCCGCAAGCGCTTCTCGATGGTCTTCCAGAACTTCGGGCTGCTCCCCCACCGGCGCGTCCTCGACAACATCGCATTCGGGCTCGAGCTGCGTGGCGAGCCCAAGGCGACCCGACTCGCCCGGGCAGAGGAGATGCTCGCGCTGGTCGGCCTCGACGGGATGGCCGACCGATTCCCCGACCAGCTGTCGGGCGGCCAGCAGCAGCGGGTCGGGCTGGCCCGGGCCCTAGCCGGCGATCCCGAGGTCATGCTCCTCGACGAGCCGTTCAGCGCGCTCGACCCGTTGATCCGGCGGGACATGCAGAACGAGGTGATCCGCCTCCACCACGATCTGAAGAAGACGATGGTGTTCATCACCCACGACCTCGCCGAGGCCCTCAAGCTCGGCGACCACGTGATGATCATGCGGGCCGGCAAGGTCGTCCAGATCGGACGGCCGGAAGAGCTCGTGGCTCGGCCGGCCGACGAGTACGTCGAGGACTTCGTCCGCGACATCCCCAAGTCGCACGTCCTGACTCTCCGCTGGGTGATGCGCGCTGTGACCGCCCGCGATCCGGTCGACGGTCCCGTCTTTCCCTCGACTGCCGTCATCCGGACCGTGGTCCATGCCGCCGCCGCGACCGACAAGCCGATCCGGGTCGTCGACGACGGCAGGCTCGTCGGCGTTGTCGACCGGTCGCAGATCCTCGAGGCCGTGGCCGGCGAGCCGGCGTCGCCCGGTTCCGCATCGGCAGGCGAAGCCGAGTCCGTTCCATACCGTCGACCGCCGGTCCGAGTCGAACCCGTCAACGACCCCACCCAGGAGACGGCGGAGTTCCTCGTCGAGAACCTCGCCGACCGATCGGCGGGCGACCGCAACCCATGACGGCGGTCGGCTTCCCTCTCGCGGCCCGGCTCGATGAACGGGGGGCGCGCCGCGCGCTGACGGTCGTGCTCGGCGTCGCGGCGGCGATCGCCTGGATCCTGTTCCGCGGGCAATGGACGCTCCCCCATAACGACGACGCACAGCTCTTCCGCGACCTGAACGGCGTGCGCGACGCCGTTGCCGACAACCGGTCCGTCCTCGAACCGGTCCGCGTCGGCGTGTCGGCCCTGATCGACCTGTTCAACACGATCATCGAGTCGCTCGGCTGGCCCGGCGTGGTCGGGCTGGCCGGGGCGCTCGGCGTCGCGTTCGGTGGTATCCGGCTGGGCCTCCTCGGCATCCTCGGCTTCGCGTCTTTGGGCGTCCTGGGCCTGTGGGACGAGAGCATGCTGACGCTCGGGATGATGCTGGCCGCCGTCGTCATCGCCCTCGCCATCGGGCTGCCGCTCGGGATCTGGGCGGGTCGCAACGACCGGGTCTCGGCGATCCTGTCACCGATCCTCGACGTCATGCAGGTCCTGCCGACGCTGGCCTACCTGCCGGTGATCACCCTGCTCTTCCTGATCGGCGCGACGCCGTCCACGATCGCCACGCTGATCTTCGCGATGCCGGCGGCGATCCGGATCAGCGCACTCGGGATCCGCGGTGTGTCGGGTGCCAGCGTGGAGGCCGCCCGATCGCTTGGTGCGACCGAGGCCCAGGTCCTGCGCAAGGTCCAGATCCCGCTGGCTCGACGGTCGATCGGTCTCGCGATCAACCAGACGATCATGCTCGGGCTGTCGATGATCGTGATCGCCGGGCTCATCGGCGCACCCGGCCTCGGGCTCAGCCTGATCCAGGGCCTGAACAAGCACGACGTCGGGTCGGCGTTCGATTCCGGCATCGCGATCGTCATCCTCGCGATCATCCTGGATCGGCTCACGTTCGCCGCGGGCGAGTCGCTCGACCCGCGCTCCCACAGCCGGCGCGTCCGCGGCGGTCGGTGGGTCGCGATCGGCGTCCCCGTCGCGATCCTCGGGGTGGGCCTCGCGGCGCCATTCTTCGTCGACGCCACGGCGTTTCCGGACACGTTCGCCTTCTCGTTCCGCGGCCCGGTCAACGACTTCTCGCGCTGGCTGACCGATACGTTCCAGGGGATCACCCTGCCGACGAAGGACGTCCTGACCTACGCGATCATCAACCCTCTGGAGGCCTTCCTGAAGGCGTCGCCGTGGTGGCTGTTGATCGCGATCGTCAGCCTGATCGCGTGGACGGTGTCGGGCCGGCGGCCCGCGATCATCGCCGCGATCTGCCTCGGCCTGATTGCCCTGTCCGGGCTGTGGGAGCACTCGATGGAGACCCTCACGACGGTCCTCGTCGGAACGTTGCTCACGCTCATCGTCGGGGTCGCAATCGGGGTTCAGACGGCACGCCACGACCGCCTGCGGGCCGTCCTCCGGCCGGTCCTCGATACGGCCCAGACGATGCCGGCGTTCGTCTACCTGATCCCGGCCCTGGCCTTGTTCAACCCGACCCGCTTCACCGCGATCGTCGCCGCCATCATCTATGCCGCGCCGCCGGTCATCCGCCTCGTCGAGGTCGGCATCCGCGCCGTCCCGGCGACGGTGATCGAGGCCGCGATCGCGTCCGGGGCGACCCGTCGGCAGCTCCTCTGGAAGGTCCAGCTTCCGATGTCCCGCTACGCACTGCTTCTCGCCGCCAACCAGGGGATCGTCATGGTCCTCTCGATGGTCGTGATCGGCGGACTCGTCGGGGCCGGCGCGCTAGGCTTTGATGTCATCACCGGGTTCTCGCAAGGCCAGCAGTTCGGGAAGGGCCTCGTCGCGGGGGCCGCGATCGTCCTGTTGGGGATCATGCTGGATCGAATCACCCAGGGAGCGGGGCAACGTCCTCGGACGGCGATGCCCAGGGCAAGGGCCGGCTGAGCCGGTCAGAGGAGGAGCGAAGAGTCATGCACCGAAATCGTTGGGGTCGCTGGTTGGCCGGTGTCGCCGTGATCAGCCTGATCGTGATGGGCTGCGCCAAATCGTCCGGCGCCACGCCGGTGCCAACGAGCGCCGCCCCGAGCACGGCTCCGGCGAGCACGGCGCCGGGTACGAGCAGCGCGCCGGCCAGCGCCGCCGCCGCGGCCGCGACCTGCAAGGGCGACGGCACCAAGGGCACGGTCAAGATGATGATCAACCAGTGGGTCGGCGCGGCCGCGAATGTCGCGGTCGCCCAGTGCCTGCTCCAGCAGATGGGCTACAAGGTCACAACGAGCACGCTGGCCGAAGAGGTCGCGTGGCAGGGCTTCCAGACGGGCGAAGTCGACGTGATCCTCGAGAACTGGGGCCACCCGGACCTCGAGAAGAAGTACATCACCACGGACAAGCTCGCCCAGGACGCCGGTCCGAATGGCGTGACCGGAATCATCGGCTGGTACGTGCCGGGCTGGATGATCGACCAATACCCCGACATGGCCGACTGGAACAACCTCAACAAGTACGCCAGCCTGTTCAAGACGTCGGAGTCGGGCGACAAGGGCCAGTTCCTCGGCAGCGATCCGACATTCGTCCAGTACGACGAGGCCCTGATCACGAACCTGCACCTCAACTTCAAGGACGTTTTCTCGGGCAGCGAGGCGGCCACGATCACGGCCTTCCAGCAGGCCGACAAGAACAAGACGCCACTCATCGGCTACTTCTATGACCCGCAGTGGCTGCTGAACGAGATCAAGCTCGTCCAGATCCACCTGCCCCCCTACGTGGCTGGTTGCGACGCGGACCTCAAGAAGGTTGCCTGCGACTACCCGCCGTACGTCCTGAACAAGATCGTCCGGACCGCGTGGCTCACCAGCGGCGGCGACGCGGCAACGTTCATCAAGAACTTCAAGTGGGGCAACAAGGACCAGAACTCGGTCGCCGATGCGATCACGAACAAGAACATGACGCCGGAGGATGCGGCCAAGCAGTGGATCGACGCGAATCCCGCCGTGTGGCAGGCGTGGATGCCCTGATCGGCTGAGTTCGGCCCGGGCGTCGCGACGCGGCACCGGGCCCGACCCCTGGACGGCGGACGGTCCATCCCCGTCCGCCGTCGCGATTCAGCGACGCTCCATGAGCACCCCGCCGGAGCGATTGGTTGCCGATGCACAGATCGCACACCGACCAGTGATGAATCGATCACACTCTTGACGCAGCGTGCCGCCGGGCGGTCAAATGCGCCCGATGGGCCAGCCGGCCCGTCCACGCGTTTCGAAACCGGCCGCCGTCACGAACCGCGCGCGATCGGGCCAGTCGCCACCGACCGGTGGGGCCCGTGTCCATTCAGGAGGAGAACAAGATCATGACTCGAGGACTCCGGCGCCCCATGGTGCTGGCCGTCGCGGCCATCATCGTCGGCGCCTGCAGCAGCACCGGTGGCGCGTCGAGCGCGCCCGGCGCGACGATCCCCAACGTGCCCCAGTCGCTGATCGACGCGGCCAAGGCCGAGGGCAACCTCACCACGATCGCCCTGCCCCATTC
>JANMCU010000017.1:0-2470 GCA_031361415.1 Chloroflexota bacterium
GGCCGGCTATCCCCCTGAAGACGGAAGGTCGCTCACGTGTTACGCACCCGTTCGCCGGTCGTGGATTGCTCCACGCCCTCGACTTGCATGTGTTAAGCACGCCGCCAGCGTTCGTCCTGAGCCAGGATCAAACTCTCCAATGGATAGTTCGAAATAGCTCCCCGAACACTGTCATCAGACACTTGGCCTGAAGCCAGTGTCCGGAATCATTTAAACAATCGTGTGTTGTTCTCTCCCCGCTACCCACGAATTGGCAGCGGATCAACAAGAGCCTCGCACGATGCATCACTCGATTTTCAATCAGCGTCGTTCAATTGCACAACGTCCCCCGCACCGCGGGGGACTGGAATTATAG
Source organism: Chloroflexota bacterium (assembly GCA_031361415.1). Classification (GTDB taxonomy): domain Bacteria; phylum Chloroflexota; class Limnocylindria; order Limnocylindrales; family CSP1-4; genus CF-46. Next base: position 356 of record JANMCU010000017.1, read on the forward strand.
CGAGGCGGTCGATGATTACAAGGGGCGCGACCGACTGACTGCGCACCCGCTCCACCGCCGACGTTTTACCGAAGTTCAGTCCTCGTCTTCTTCGTCGTCGTCGTCATCGAGGTCGTCTTCATCCTCGTCGAGATCGTCGTCGAAATCGTCCTCGTCGTCGTCGTCGAATTCATCCTCGTCGTCGTCGAGATCGTCATCATCGTCGTCGTCATCGAGATCTTCGTCGAGATCGGCGTCCAGCTCGTCGGCGTCGATTTCCTCGAGGCCGTCGTCCTCGACCTCATCCTCCTCGTCGTCCGAGCCTTCTGCTGGACGACGTGGCGCCGCGAACATCCCGCCCATCGCGTGCACCGCAGTCGCGCCGATCAACTCCGACGCGCCGACTTCTCCCCACATGTCTCGTGCTCTCCGGAAAGTGGTGCTGAAATTATTCGACGCGCCACTGTGGCGCGCCGCGACGCGAATCAGACCGACGCGCGCTCGCGGTCCTTCTTCTGGTCGCGAGACACGCGCTTCCGATCGGTCGCGCTCAGCGTCGATTTGCGCAGACGAATCGCCGCTGGGGTGATCTCGATCAGTTCATCGTCCTCGATATACTCGAGCGCACCTTCCAGCGTCAACTCCCGCGGCGGCTCGAGCTGAATGTTATCGTCGGTCGACTTCGAACGCATGTTGGTGAGCTTCTTCTCGCGCGTTGGATTGACGTCCATGTCACCCGGCCGCGAGTTCTCCCCAACGATCATCCCCTCGTACACCGGGTCACCCGGCGCAACGAACAACGTCGCGCGCTCGGCGAGATTCGCCAGCGCAAACGCGACGATGTTCCCGCCTTCCATCGAGACCAGCGTCCCGCGCGAGCGACCGGCCAGCGGTCCCGCCCACGGGCCGTACTCGAGAAAACGATGATGAATCAATCCGGTTCCCCGCGTATCAGTCAAAAACTCCGAGCGGTAGCCGAATAGCCCGCGCGCCGGGATGCGATACAGCATCCGAACGAGCCCCTGCCCCGGGTTCTTCATTTCAATCATCTCGGCGCGGCGCGGACCGAGCTTCTCGATCACTGCGCCGAGGTGCTCTTCGGGCACGTCGATCGCCAGCTCCTCGTACGGCTCGAGGCGCTCGCCTTTCGGGCCACGCCGCGTTATGACGCGCGGCCGAGACACCTGAAACTCGTAGCCCTCGCGGCGCATCGTCTCCATCAGGATCGTCAGGTGCAACTCGCCGCGCCCCGACACGCTCCACGTGTCGGTGCTGTCGGTGTCCTCGACCCGCAGCGCGACGTTGCGCTCGAGCTCCCGCATCAGCCGTTCGCGGATCTGTCGCGAGGTGACGAACTTTCCTGCCTTCCCGGCGAACGGCGAGTTGTTGACGATGAAGTCGACGCTGATCGTCGGCTCCTCGACCGCGATCCCCTCGAGCCGCTCCTGGTGCTCGACGTCGGTGATCGTCAGCCCGATCTCGACGCCCTCCAGTCCGGCCATCGAGACGATTTCACCGGCCGACGCTTCCTGCACCTCGGTCCGCTCGAGCCCTTCGAAGGCGATGAGCTTCGTGACGCGCGCACGCTCGGCCGCGCGCGACTCGTCCATCGGGAGCAGCGCGACGGTCTCGCCGACCTTGATCGTGCCGCGCTCGATCCGCCCGACGGCCAGCCGTCCGACGTACGGCGAATAGTCGATGGTCGAGACGAGCATCTGGAACGTCCCCTCGGCATCGTGCGGCGGCTTCGGGACCTTCTCGATGATGATGTCGAAGAGCGGCGACAGGTCGGTCGGCTTGACCTCCATGTCCATCGTCGCGACGCCTTCGCGGGCCGACGCGTAGACGACTGCCGCGTCGAGCTGCTCGGGAGTCGCCTCGAGTTCGATGAAGAGGTCGAGCACCTCATCGTGGACGCGCATCGGCTCGGCGCCCGGCCGGTCGATCTTGTTGATGACGACGATCGGCGTCCTGCCTAACGCGAGTGCCTTGCGGAGCACGAAGCGCGTCTGCGGCATCGGACCGTCGAATGCATCGACGAGGAGCAGCACGCCATCGACCATCCGGAGGATGCGCTCGACTTCGCCGCCGAAGTCCGCGTGGCCCGGGGTGTCGACGACGTTGATCTTCGTCCCC
>JANMCU010000053.1:0-8692 GCA_031361415.1 Chloroflexota bacterium
CCGGTGGTACGATCCCGGCACTCGAGCCGGCTCCTCGTACGGGGTCCGTCCACGACGCCGAATGGCGGCTGGATGCAAGGACCCGCGATGCCCCGGTGGAGTGAGGTGAGCGCATGTCCACGGTGACCTTCGAGCACATCAACAAGAGTTATGGCGACGTCCACGTCGTCAAGGACATGAACCTCGCGATCAACGACGGCGAGTTCATGGTCCTGGTCGGGCCCTCGGGCTGCGGCAAGACGACGAGCCTCCGGATGATCGCCGGGCTCGAGGAGATCACCTCGGGCGACCTCAAGATCGGCGACCGGGTCGTCAACGACGTCCCGCCCAAGGATCGCGACATCGCGATGGTCTTCCAGAGCTACGCGCTCTACCCCCACATGACCGTCCGCGACAACATGGCGTTCGGGCTGAAGCTGCGCAAGCTGCCGAAGGCCGACATCGAGAAGCGGGTCAACGAGGCGGCCGGCATCCTGAGCCTCGAGAAGCTCCTCGACCGCAAGCCCAAGGAGCTGTCCGGCGGCCAGCGCCAGCGTGTCGCGCTGGGCCGGGCGATCGTCCGGGAGCGCGCCGTGTGCCTCATGGACGAGCCGCTCTCGAACCTCGTTGCGTAGCTCGGCGTCCAGACCCGGGCAGAGATCGCCCGCCTCCACCAGCGGATGGGGACGACGTTCGTGTACGTCACCCACGATCAGGTCGAGGCGATGACGATGGGCACCCGGATCGCCGTCATGAGCGACGGCGTCATCCAGCAGGTCGGGCCGCCCCAGACCCTGTACGACCAGCCGGCCAACCGGTTCGTCGCCGGGTTCATCGGCAGCCCGTCGATGAACTTCATCGACGTCACGTTCGATTCGGCGGGCGGCACGCCGAAGCTCGTCGGTGGCGACGGCTGGACCGCGGCCCTGCCCCATCGCCTGGCCAGCTCGGTCGGCGCGACGAGCGGCCGCAAGCTCGTTGCCGGCTTCCGGCCGGAGCATCTCGATCTCGACCCGGTCGAGGGCGACACGGTGACCCTGCCGGGCAAGGCCGACGTCGTCGAGTACCTCGGCAACGAGGAGCTCCTGCACGTCACGGCGGCCGGCAAGGACATCGTCGCGATCGTCGGGTCGGACCACCGGGTCAAGCCGGGCGACGTCCTGAACCTGATCCTGCCGCTGTCCAAGCTCCACCTCTTCGATGCCGAGTCGGGCCTGAGCCTGACCTCGGATCGCGAGACGGTGGCGGCCTGACCGAGCCAACCGATCGGACCGGCCCGGCCGGTCCGATCTCCAGCCAGTCGACGGGCGCGGCACCGGATCCGGTGGCCGCGCCCGATGACGTCCCGGGCAGCGGGACGACCGACGACGATCTCATCGAACGGGTCGTCGGCTCACGCGTCCTGCATCGCGGTCGCTATCTCGAGTTCCGGGTCGACACGATCGAGCGGTCCGATGGCAGCCGGTCGGAGCGAGACATCGCGGGCCACCCGGGCGCGGTCGCGATCGTGGCGATCGATCCGCACGGCGCCATCCTGCTCGTCCGCCAGTGGCGGACGCCCGCGGCGCGGGTCCTCCTCGAGATCCCGGCCGGGACTCTCGATGTCGTCGACGAGGCAACCGGCGTGATCGAGGACCCCGATCTCGCGGCTCGGCGCGAACTCGAGGAGGAGACCGGCTACCGCGCCGCGAGCTGGCAGAAGCTGACCTCGTTCTGGACGGCACCCGGGTTCGCGACCGAGCTGATGCACCTGTACCTCGCGACCGACCTGACCGCCGCCCACCCCGACGAGCGGCTCGGTCCGGACGAGGACGAGCATCTCCGGCTCGAGCGACGCTCGTTGGCGGACGCCCTTGCCGCCGTGGATTCCGGCGAGATCGCCGACGCCAAGTCGATCGTCGGGTTGCTCTGGGTCGCGCGGATGCAGCGCTGAATCAGTCGGGCCTCGACCCGAGCCGGGCAAGGGCGGCAGCGTAGATCGTCGTCGTCGGGCTGAGCGCGACCGCGAGACGGAGATGCGTCCGGGCCGCGTCGCGCCGGCCGAGCTGCTTCAGGCTCTGACCGAGCGCGAAATGGGCGTAGTGGGCGGACGGGTCGATCTCCAGGAGCTGGTCGAAGGTCGCCCGCGACCGCTCGTGCTGACCGGAGTTGTAGTACGCCCGGCCGAGCGCCTCGAGGATGCTCGCCTTGCCCGGCTCCTCGCGATCGGCCCGCTCGAGGACGACCGCGGCCTGGGCGAAATGGCGCTGGGTCAGCAGGTCCTGGCCGCGCTGGAGGAGCTCGTAGGCGGTCTCGCGATCGTCTGACGGGGAGTCGGGCGCGTCTTCGTGCTGCTCGCTCACAGCCGAATGTTGGCACGGAACGCCAAGAACCATGTGGTAACGTCGGTGGCCACGGCCAACGAGGAGGCGCAATGGACTCACTCAAGATTCGGCGGGTCGGCAACTCGCGAGGCGTCGTCCTGCCGGCGCCCCTGCTCGATGAGCTTGGGCTGACCGAAGGCGATCAGCTCTTCGCGACGAGGACTCCCGACGGCCTGCTGCTCTCACCCTACGATCCGACGCTCGCCCGCGCCGTCGAACTGTTCGAGGAGGGACGGCGGCAATACCGGACCGCGCTGCGCGAACTGGCCAGGTGACCGAGCCGACGTGGGTCACCGCGGCAATGGTCCGCGTGATCCACGAGCGGCTGACCGATGAGCACGGCAGCCGCGCCGGCCTCCGCGATGCCGGACTTCTTGCGTCGGCGATCGCACGACCGCGGAACGCCATGGCCTACGGCGAGCCGGCGATTCCGCAGCTCGCGGCGTCGCTGGCGTTCGGGATTGCCCGGAACCACCCATTCATCGACGGCAACAAACGGGTCGCGCTGATGGCCGCCTACGTCTTCCTCGGTCTCAATGGCCTCCGTCTCATCGCCAACGAGGCGGAGGCGACCGCGATGGTCGTCGAGCTCGCTGCGGGTGAATCGAGTGAGGAGGAGTTCGCCGCCTGGATCGCCGCCGCGGTGGAGCCTCGCTGACGACGTTCAGGAGACCCCGGGGCGGGCCTCGAGCCAGGGGACGAGAAGGGAGCGCTCGACGTCAACCGCCGCCGCCGACGTCAGCCCGGCCGCCCTGCCGGCGAAGTAGACGTGGACCAGGACGGCCGCGACGATGGCGACCGCCGCGGGATCCTCGCCGACCGGGCCGACGGCGGCCCGGATCAGCGCCCGGATCCGCTCGTCGTACTGGGCCTCGGGCGCGGCCCAGGCATCGCCGCGCGTCCGATCCGCCACGCGCACCTCCCACCAGCCGCTCGACCGCTCGAAGAACGCGGCCACCTCGACGAGCAGGCGGTCGAGCCGCTCGATCGCGGCGCCGGCGCCCGCGAAGATCGATTCGTCGGGCATCCCGAGCTCGGTCAGGATCGCGTCGGCCGCCGCCGCGGCGAGGTCCGTCGGGCCCGGGAAGTGGTTCCTCACGGTGGCGGGCGAGACATCTGCGGCCCGAGCCACGACGGGCACCGTCGCGCCGCCGATGCCGACCTCGCGGTACAGCCGGAGGGTCGCCTCCACGATTCGACGGCGCGTGTCCGCCTGCGCCTCGGCGCGCTTTCCGAGCGTGTATCGCCGGGGCACCGATCCTCCTGATTTCATTGATTGACAGACTAACCAATCAATCCTAGCATGCGCCCCATTGGACCGGGGAACGTCAGCGGTGAGGGTCATGATGGCGACTGCGGATCTCTATCGTCTTGCGGGCGTGTCGAGCTGGATCGCCCTCGTCGCGCTGGTCCTCTCGGGCATCGCGCTCGCCCTCTTCTTCGGCGGCGCCGGCCAGTTCTGGGGACCCGTCAACGACGGGCTGATCGTCGTGACGGCGATCGCGCTCCTCCCGGTCGTGGTCGCCGTTGCCCGCATGGCCGGCGACCGCGCGGCGCCGTGGGTCGCGATCGTCAGCGTCGCGACGGTCGCGGGGCTGATCCTGATCGCCGTCGGGCAGACGCTCCTGATCGTCGGCCGCCTGTCGCTCGACGGCTCCTACGTCACCGGCGGGATCGGGGTGATCCCCGTCCTCGCCTGGATCGTGCTCGTCGCGGCCCTCTCGCTCGGCGGCGGCGTCCTGCCGTCCTCGACCGGCTGGCTCGCGGTGGCGACGCTCGCGGCGATCGTCGTGATCTCGGCCATCGCGATCGTCACCCGAGGCCCGGTCCTGTGGGTCGCCGGGGTCGGACTCCTCGTCGCGATCTCGGCGTGGCTGGCGGGACTCGCCACCACGTTCGGCGGAGGCGCGGCGACCGCCTGATCAGCCCCCGCCGTCGCGCCACAGGCCGAGGTCGACCGGCTGGAGCCGGGGCGACGCCGTGATCCCGGGGATCCGGCCGCGTTTGGCAATCGGCCGGCCATCGATCTCCTTGATGTCGCCGGTGAAATCGATCGGGGCGGCGCCGCTGATGTACGACCCGACCGCGTACGAATCGACCGAGGCGCCGAGGTCCTTGAAGTACCTGATCCGCTCCGGGGTCAGGCCGCCCGAGACGACGATCTTGACGTGGTCGTAGCCTTCCTGGTCGAGCCGGGCCCGAACCTCCTTGACGAGGTCGGCGGTGACCCGGCCGCGCTCGGACGGGGTGTCCAGGCGGATCCCGTACAGCCGGTCGCCGAGGGCGTGGGCGACCCGGAGAGCCTCTTCGGCTTCGTCCTTGAACGTGTCGACGAGGACGATTCGCGGCACGTCCGCGGTCAGGTCGCGGTCGAACGCCTCGGCCGCCTGGACCGTGTCGCCGAAGATGAGGACGAGCGAATGGGGCATGGTGCCGGTCGGGTTCAGGCCTGCCAGCCGGGCGCCGGCCGGGGTCGACGCGCCGACGCACCCGCCGACGATCGCCGCGTAGTCGAGGACGTCGGTGATGTCGGGATGGACGTGACGGGCACCGAACGAGACGACCGGCTCGGGCGACGCGACGTCGACGCATTCGCGGGCGGCGGTCGCCCAGCCGGTCGACTGCGACATCATCCCGAGGATCGCGGTCTCGTACAGCCCGAACTGGCGGTAGCGGGCGTGGATCCGGAGGACGACCTCCTTCGGCCCGATCCGGTCGCCGTCGGCGAGGGCTTCGACCCGGGTCTCGGTGGGATCGGCGGACGCGAGCACATGGCCGATCAGGTTCTTCGCCTCGTCGATCCCGCACAGGACGGCGTCCTGGCGGGCGAAGACCTCCATGGTCACGATCGGGTCGAGACCTTCGCGCTCGAGAACGCTCTCGGCCCGGGCGAAGTAGACATCGGCCGAATCACCGGACAGGATCTCGCGCGACGGTCGGGTGCGGACGAGGCCCATCAGCGCTGCTGCCTCACGATGCGTCTCCCCTGGCGGCGGGCGGTGGCTCGGTAGCGTCATCGGCGCCGGCCGGGTCGCTGGCCGGGACCGGCTCCGGCGGCGCGGATCCGGCGGCCGTCCCGTCGGGGTCGAGCGGGCGAGCCGACTGGTCGGCGAGTGTAGCGTACGGCGGCTCGCCCGCCCCGCCGGCAAACGAGGCGCCGGCCGCGGCCGCAAGCACCGCTGGCGCTCCGCCGGCCGCCCGCTCCCGCCGCCGCCGCCCGCGGCGTCGGAGGAGCAGGATCGCGATGACGAGCAGGACGACAGCGGCGACGAGAACGACGATCGCGCCCACGAGCCGCCCGCGCCCGACCTCGACCGCGCCGTCGATCAAGGCGGTGACCGCGGCCGCCTGGTCCGCGGCAAAGGGCGAGCCGTTGGTGAACGCGATCCGGGCGGCGGCCAGCGCGAGCTCTGGCGTGGTCCCGATCAGGCCGAGCGCGACGAACGGTGCCCGTGGCGCGTCGACCGCCCGGGTCGCGGTGACGAGGGCGTGGAGCGAGGCGTCCTCCTGGTCGGCCCGCTGGTTGGCGAGGTGGAACGAGTCGTACGCGGTCTCGTAGGCGCTCTGCAGGTCGGGTGACACGGGGAGCTGAAGCAGCCCGGCTCCCGCCTCGATCTCGAGCTTCCGGTCCAGGAACGTGCGGGCCTCCGCGATCCGGGTCGTCGCGGTCGCGAAGTCCCAGTCGCTCATGGGTCCGCGGACGTAGAACGGCGGCTTCCACCCTCCGCCGACGTCGATGAGGTCCGCGTAGGCCGCTCGGGCGGTTGCTCGCTGGTCGAGGGTCGCGGCCTGGGCATCGTCGACGACCCATGTCCGGAAGAGTTCGTCGGACCGCGCGGAGTGGCCGAGCTCGTCGAGCAGGTCGAGGAAACGCCGCCAGTCGTTGGCGCCGCCGACGGTCTCCGGGGTCAACGCGCCGACGTATGCGATCTGGTGGGCCTGGGCCGCGCGGAAGACGCGCTGCATCCCGTCGAGCCCGACATCGGCGACGATCGCGCTCACGACGGTCCACGATGCGTCGTAGCCGTACTGCTCGCGGGCCTCGGTCGGCGCATCGGTGATCCGACCGGGATGGACCCAATCGACGAGCCGGACGGCGGCCGGATGGGTCGGGCTGACGGCGCCGGGCGTGCGGTCGCCGATCCCCAGGCCATCGAGGGTCCGCGCAGCGAACGTGTCGGCCAGGCCCTCGCCGATCCAGCGCCCGGCGAACAGGGCGCCGTTGAACCAGGCGTGGGACGCCTCGTGGATGATCGTGTGGTCGTCGAGGTCCTCGCTGATCTCGATCCGTTGCTCTGCCGGGACGTACTGACCGGCGTAGCCCTCGAGCAGGGGCGTATGGACCTCGACGACCGGCAGGTCGCCGGCCAACGGCCAGGGCAGGCCGATCTCCTCGACAAGCTTCGGCAGACCCCGGGTCAGCAGGTCGCTGACCTGCTTCCGCCAGGTCGTGTCCTCGGGCCACGCCCGGACGACGATGTGCTCGCCGCCGGTCAGGTCGATCCGATCGTTGGTCAGCGCGCTCCTGCGGTCGGCGTTGACGACGAGGTACCAGTTCCCGACGTCGGCGATCGCGCTCGCCCGGAAGACCGACGCGCCGTTGCTCGTCGTCTTCACCACGTCCGAGCCGGTCACCCCGGCGTCGAACCCGGGCGGGACAACGACCCGGACGCTGCCCGAGTCGCCGAACGCCCAGGCGACGAACGTCGCGAACGCGGTCCCGACCCGGATGTCGCTCAGGGAGCGCGGCGCGCCGCCGGGCAGGTCGAAGGCGAGCTGGACCGTCGTCGACTGGTGGTAGAAGAGCGACGCCCGGAAGCGGACCTCGAGGATCTGGTAGCCGTCGGCCGCCCTGGTCGTGGCCATGAGCGGGAACCCGCCCGTGGTCGCCCGGACGTTCCTCGCCGCGGACTGGATCGCCAGCCGGGCACCTTCATAGAAGTACTTCGTGACGATCCCGCCCGCGGTCACGTTCGGTTTGTTGTTCCGGGCGGTCAGGACGAGGGCCACCCGGACGACATGGCCGACGGGAACGACCGTGTAGGTCGTGGCGGTCGTGACCTCGAGGCCGTCGCTGGCGGCCCGGGCGACCGGCGCGCGATCCGGGGCGAGCGCCCCGGCGACCGCCAGCACCGAGGCGGCGAGGACGAGCAGGATCTGCCGGCCGGCGAGCGTGCGGCTCACACCCCCCGTCATGGTCAGCGCTGCCGGACGGCCATCGGCCGACGCCGGACGCTCCGGTCGCGGATCGCCCGCACCACCAGCCAGGCCGCGAGCAGGATCGCCGCGACCGACGCCACGACCGACAGGATCCGGTTGCGGCCGATCTCGCCGGCGGTCGTCCAGATCTCCTTCGCGTAGGCCGCCGCTTCGACGCTGGCGGGCAGGTCGCCGGCGGAGAACGCCGTTGCCGCCTTCTCGAGCGCGCCTGTCGGGTCGCTGTTCCAGAGCCCGATCCGGGACAGCAGGTCAGGGTCGCCCGGTCGGCTCGCAGCGGCGTCGCGGTAGGTCGTGATCGCGACCAGCTCCGCCTCGGATTCGGCCGACGCCGCGGCAAACCCGCGCTGGCCCTCGAAGTCGGTCGTCATCGTCGTCGGTGGCGTGAGCCCCGCAGCGGTCGCCGCCTGGGCCACGTTGTCGCGATCGTCGAGGGCCGTGGTCGCGCCGTCGAGGAGCTCGTCGGCCTGCGTGAACTGCCATGCTCGGAGGGCGTCGCGGACGACCCGGGGCAGGAGCCACGGGTCTGCCCGACCGGCCACCGTCGCGTAGCGGGCACGGCTCGCGGCGTGGGCGTCGAGGAGCGTCTCGTCCGAGGTTCGGACCACCCACGTCCGCCACAGGTCGTCGTATGTCGCCGTGGTCCGCTCCTCGAGCAGGTCGAGCAGTCCGCGCCAGTCGGGAGCATCGGCGCTCGTCTCGAGGCTGCCGCCGGATCCGATCGGCTGGTACGCGGCCCGGCCCTCGTGGATCGCCTGCCAGACCGCGGTCAGACCCGCCGGTCCCGCCCGCTCACCGATCTTCGACGCCACTGCGAGGGCCGCCGCGTACTCGGCGTCCTGGGTCGTGGCGTCATCCTGGCCCGGGGCGGACCACGCGTTGAGCGGGACACGCGACTTCTCGAGGGCCGGGGTGAGGACGTCGCCGACCACGTTCTTCTCGCCGATGGCCTTCGCCGCGCGCAGCGCATACCACGAGGCGAAGCCTTCGCTCGCCCAGCGATCGGCCAGGAGCGAGCCGTCGAACCAGGCGTGGGCGGCCTCGTGGAGGACGACGAACGTCGGCGCGTAGTAGGCGATCTCGATCTGGCCGGCGAGCGGGTTGTAGCGGCCGGCGAACCCGGTGGCATTCCG
>JANMCU010000060.1:0-27876 GCA_031361415.1 Chloroflexota bacterium
GACGATGGCGTTGCGGTCCGATTCCGAGAACTTCGCGCTCATCCGGGTCATCGGTGTCGGCGGGGGCGGCAGCAACGCCGTCAACCGGATGATCCGGGCCGAGATGATGGGCGTCGAGTTCATCGCCTGCAACACGGACGCCCAGGCGCTCCTCCAGTCGGACGCGCCGCACAAGATCCGGATCGGCGACAAGATCACGCGCGGCCTCGGGGCCGGCGGCGACAGCGCCATCGGTGCCCGATCGGCCGAGGAGGACTCGGAGAAGATCGCCCAGGCCCTCGCCGATTCGGACATGGTCTTCATCACCGCGGGCCTCGGTGGCGGGACCGGCTCGGGTGCGGCTCCGATCGTCGCCCAGCTGGCCAAGGATGCCGGCGCGCTGACCATCGGCGTGGTCACCAAGCCGTTCAGCTTCGAGGGCGCCAAGCGCAAGCTCATCGCCGAGAAGGCCGCCGAGGAGCTGAAGGCCCAGGTCGACACCCTGATCACGATCCCGAACGACCGGCTCAAGGACGTCGTCCAGAAGAACACCTCGATCATCGACGCGATCCGGGTCGTCGACGACGTCCTCCTCCAGGGCGTACAGGGGATCAGCGACATCATCACGATGCCGGGCCTGATCAACCTCGACTTCGCCGACGTCCGGGCGATCATGAAGGACGCCGGCTCGGCCCTGATGGGGATCGGTCGGGCGACCGGCGAGAACCGTGCGGTCGAAGCCGCCCGGATGGCGATCGCGAGCCCGCTGCTCGAGGTCAACATCACCGGGGCCCAGGGGATCCTGTTCAACATCACCGGCTCCTCCAACCTCAGCCTGTTCGAGGTCACCGAGGCGGCCGAGGAGATCCGGGCCGCGGCCGATCCGGAGGCGAACATCATCTTCGGGACGAGCTTCAACGACCGGCTCGGCGAAGAGGTGATGATCACCGTCATCGCGACCGGGTTCGATGGCAACCGCAAGCGCGATACCGCCCGACACGCCCAGTCCGCCCAGCCGAGCGCCGAGCAGCACTCGATCCGCGCCCCGCGCGAGCGCGACTTCCTCGAGGAGCTCGAGCGCCAGCGCCTCGAGTCGAGCGACGGATCGAACGACGGTCGCGAGGAGCGGCCGGCGGCCGCGGTCATGGCACCGCGCGTCGAGCGGACGGTCGGTGAGCCGGTTCCGGTCAAGCGCGCGTCGGCCTACGACGCCGACGACCTCGAGATCCCTTCGTTCCTGCGGCGCAAGTAGGCGACGGCGATCGATCCTCGGGCCGATGGCCTCGCGGAGCTCGGCCTCGGAATCCTCGGCCCGATGGCCTCGCGGAGCTCGGCCTCGGACCTCGGAGAGCGATCGTCTGATCACCGCTGAGGGTGGCGGCTCACGATCGTGGTGACGTCGCCGTCTCCGGCTGAGATCACGGAGTTCGCGGCCGCCCGCGCTCGCGTCCTCGCGACGATCGCCGACGCGTGCGCCCGGGTCGGGCGCGATCCAGCCGGCGTCACGCTCGTTGCCGTCTCGAAGACCGTGGCGCCCGACCGGCTCGTCGCGGCCGTCGCAGCCGGACTGACGGTCCTCGGCGAGAACCGCGTCCAGGAGGCGGAGGCAAAGGTCGATGCCGTGCCGGGCGCGACCTGGCACCTCGTCGGTCCGCTCCAGTCGAACAAGGCGAAGCGCGCGCTCGCGACCTTCGCCGTCATCGAGTCGGTCGCGACATTCGAGCTGGCCGAGCGCCTCGATCGCCTGGCCGGAGAGGTCCGCCCGCGCGCCCTGCTGCCGATCCTCCTCCAGGTCAACGTCGATGCTGACTCGTCGAAGTCGGGGTTCGATCCGGAGGCCCTCGAGCGCGGCCTGCCCGCACTCGACGCCTGCGCGGGGCTCGACATCACAGGCCTCATGACGGTCGGCCGCCTAACCGACGATCCAGCGGCGGCCCGGCCGACGTTCATTGCGCTGCGCCGGCTCTCCGAGCGATTGCGCCTGCGCTGGGCGGGGCTCGGCCCGGAGCTTTCGATGGGGATGAGCGACGACTATCCGATCGCCATCGAGGAGGGGGCCACGATCGTTCGGGTTGGCCGGGCGATCTTCGGTGACCGGCCGCATCCGTAGTGCGCCAGCGAGCCGGCCCGAGACCTCGCCCGGGGAGGCGCGAGCGAGGGCTGGTAGACTCGGAGCGTGACCGGGATCCTCGCAAACCTGCTCGAGATCGCGTTCCTCGTCGTCTGGCTGCTCATGCTCGGTCGGGTCGTCTTCTCATGGTTCGACCCGGCGGGCCGGACATCGGCCGGCGCCTTCGTGGTCTCCGCGACCGAGCCGCTGCTCGCCCCGATCCGCCGAGCGCTGCCACGGACCGGCATGCTCGACCTGTCGCCTCTCGTCGTCCTCATCGTGCTGAGCGTCCTCTGGCGCCTGATTTGAATCCTGACTGACACCGACGTGCGTTTCGCCGTCCGGTTGACTCCTCGATCGGGATCCGACCATGTCGACGGCGTCGTCGACGGGGTGCTTCGCGCGCACGTGGCCGCGCCGGCAGTCGGCGGAGCGGCCAACCAGTCGCTCCTTCGCCTGCTGTCGGACGAGCTGGGGGTCCCGCGTCGGGACGTCCGCCTCGTGGCCGGTGCAGCCGGGCGCCAGAAGCTGGTCGTCGTCGACGGACTCGAGCCCGCGGAGCTGATTGCCCGCTATCCGGGCCTGCGCGTATGATCGAGCGGCAATTCCCGGCGTCCTGAGCGACGCCGCGGTTTCTCGGGCGATTGGCTCAGTGGTTAGAGCACGCGGTTCACATCCGCGGGGTCACTGGTTCGAATCCAGTATCGCCCACCAAAGTGACCTCACACGAGAGCGGGGCTTCGGCCCCGCTCTCGTGCACCCACCGTCCCGAAAGTATGCCTGCGTCGGCATGGAATCCGGGCTCGGATGGATTCCTGTCGATCATCAGGAGTCCTCGTGCAGCGGATATACCTCGACTTCAAGGACTGGGTCGACATGGCCAAGGCGGCCTCGGGCCGGCCGAGCCCGCCCGAGCACGCCGACGTCATCGAGATCGCCCGTTACGGCGTTGAATCGGGCCTCGTCGAGTTCCCGTTGTCGTCGGTGTCCTGCATGGAGCTGCTGCAACAGCAGGACACGAATCGACGCGAGAGCGCCGGGCGCGTGATGCCATCCCCGTGGCGATGACCACGGCCAGGCATCTCTTCGAGCCTAACCGAGTTCGTTCATCGCTCGGGCCAGGCGCGCGATCTCTTCGTCGATGATGAAGAAATGCGGCGCGATACGCACGTAGCCGCCGCGCGACGAGGTGACGAAGCCCCGACCCAGAAGCCCTTGGACGAGGTTCTCGGGCGTAACCCGTCGCGGCACGACGCCCAGAATTCCCGACCGGTTCACCGCGGCGCGCTGCGGCACGATGAACAGCGCCGGATCGAGCGCGCTGATCAGCAAGTCCTGGAGGCGCAGGATCTCCGCTCGAATTGCCTCCACCCCGTAGTGCAGGTGGATGCCGGCGATCGACGCTTCGAGAGCGGCGACGAGGGCAGGGGAGGCCGTTGCGTACTCGAAGCGTTTGGCGCTCCTGTGTGGTGCCCACGAGTGGTTGAGGTAGTCGAGGCCCTGCATCATCGTCTCTGCGCCGACGGCGACGTGCTCGAGCTTGTCCCGGAGCTCCGGACTCGTGTACATCAGGCCGCTGCCGATGGGACCGAGCAGCCATTTCCATCCGGCTGCGGCGACGGCAGCGATGCCGTGCTCGTCGGGCCGCAACGGCACGGCGCCGAGACTCTGCGCTGCGTCCAGAACGAGATCGATTCCGTGGTCGCGGCAGATCTCGGCCAGGGACTCGACGGACACCGCGAACCCGCTGGTGAACTGGACCGAGCTGAGGGCGACCACCCGCGTCCGGCGGGTGATCCGCTGCTCGAGGTCGTCCAGCGAGAAAGCGTACGGGCGGCCGTTGGCACCGGAGTCGCCGGAATACGTGACGTTCGGAAGCTCCACGAGTCTGACACCACGGCGCGTCAGGTTTCGCCACGGGTAGTGATTGGCCGGGTATTCGTGGACGTAGCTGATCACCTCATCGCCGGGCCGGAATGGATAGCCACCGGCAATGAGCGAAAGACCTTCGGTCGTGTTGCGCTGGAAGGAGACATTGGCAGCACCGGTGCCGAGCAGATTGGCCGCGGTGCGGTGGAACCGGTCGAGCGTTTCATCATACGAGCCGAACACCAGCCCACCGAATTCGGCTTGATCGTGAGCCGCCGCGACCATGCGCTCCAGTGCGACCGCGGGTAGCAGCGAAGCGCTGCACGCCACCAGAAAGACCTGGCGATCCCGTCCCGGGAATGCCGCGGCACTCTTGTCGAACGTGGCCATCAGTCGATGAGGCTCTTCACGAGCACCGGACCGTCAGCGTCGAACACCTCGGCGTACGACACGCCGGCCAGAGCACCGTAGTACGCGGCGCGTGCCTCCAGCATCGTCACGAACCGACCGTCATTCAGGGCGGTCGGCTCATCGTCGGCTCCGAGTGACACCTGGCTCTTGTACAGCCGGAGCAGTTCGCGGCGTACCTGCCAGACTGCGCCGACGTCGACGACCACCTTCGGTTCGAACGGCGAGTGCAGCATGTATCGATAGACCCGCGTCGGCCGGTGTGGCGAACCACTGCCGTAGCGGCGCAGGCCGGCGAGAAAGCACGCCCGACGGACCAGCTCGGCCGCCGCCTCGTGGTCGGGATGGCGGTCGTTCCCGAACGGTGCGAGCACGACTCGCGGACGCAACTCCCTGAGCGCGGCGACCACGGCAAGGCGATGCGGTACGGTGTCGGCGAGCGCACCGTCCGGCAGCGACAATGCTCGCCGGGCGGCGAGCCCCATCAGCTCACTCGCCTCGTCGCGCTCGCGAGCGCGCTGCTCCAAGGTCCCGTTGGTCGACAGCTCGCCATCGGTCAGGTCGACGATCGCAGTCGTGAGCCCGGCCGCTGCTGCTGCAAGCATCGTGCCGCCGCAGAAGAGCTCCACATCATCGGGGTGTGGGGCGAATGCGACGACGTCGATACCGTGGTGCTCAGGGCGCGGCACGGTCGAACCCCGTCGTCGCGAGAGCACGACTGTAGACGGCCAGGTACGCCTCCACGGCCGCAGTGACAGAGAATGTACGCGCGTGCTCAGTCGCGGCACGCCGCAGACCGAGGCGCAGTTGATGGTCGCTCAGGAGCGTTTCGACCAGGCGTGCGGCGGCGACGAAGTCGCCGCGTTCGTAGAGCATCCCCGTGCGCCCGTGCCCGGTGAGTTCGGTGAACCCGCCCACGTCCGGACCGACCACCGCGAGTCCGCCCGCCATGGCCTCCAGGGCCGAGAGGCAGAAGCTCTCTTCGAGCGAGCTCATCACGAGGACATCGCATTGAGCAAGGAGTCGCCCGACACCGGTGCGGTACCCGAGGACGCGCACGTCTCGGCGCAGCCCAGAAAGATCCAGGGCCGCGAGGACGGACGGCAATTCCGGGCCGTCGCCGATCAGCCACAGCTCGGCGTCGCGGCGTTCTCGGACGGCTACGAACATCTCGACGACGCCGTGGGGAGCCTTGACGGGACGAAAGTTCGAGACGTGCACGAGCCGAGGCCGGGGCCGGCCCGACACGGGATCGGTGAAGTCGACGCTGAGCGGAAAGTCCGCTGGATCGACGAAGTTCGCGATGACGGTGGGTCGGAGCGTCAGACCGAGACGCTGACGGGCAAGGTCGGCGTACGCGTTGGAAACCGTCGTGAGCTTGTCCGTGCTGCGCAGCGCGTCGATCGCGGATTCGTCGGGGGGATGCGTGACGTCCGTGCCGTGCAGCGTTCCCACGATCAACGGGGCCGCAGACTTCATTCGACGTTTGAGCCGATCAAGGACGCGTGCGAACGGCCACGCGTAGTGGTAGTGGATCACGTCGACGCCGTGGTCGCGTACCAGCCCTTCCAGGCGGCGCTCGAGCTGCGCCAACCTCCAAGGGTCCCACGACGTGTCGAGCGTCGCCCTCCAGGGCCCCGGAAACACCATTGACACCGAGTGCCCACGCCGCTCCATGGCAGCAGCCAGGTCGCGAGCCACGTGAGAACTCCCACCCGGACCCGCGTGGCTTAGCATGGCGACACGCATGGCCGGAAGTTACCTCATCCACACCGCGAACAGGCGCGGCTGTGCGCTCTAGACGCATCGTGACGAGTAGCCGATTGTCTTCGTCTATGCCGACGCTCGCGGCGGGGAGAGTGCCGACCGCTAAGGCCAGCAACAGCCGCGCCGCGGCGGCCGGGCTGTGGGATGCCCTGGACACCGTTCGGTGCGGCCATCCGGAGATCGTGAGCGGGTTCCTGGCCGGGCTGGCGCCGTACGGCAGCGTGGTGGATCTCGGGTGTTGGAATGGTTCCATTGCCGAACTCGCAGCAGGGTGCGTGAAGGAAGGCGAGTGGCTCTCCTACGTCGGCGTGGACGTCGTCGAAGAGGCAGTCGACCGTTTCAACGCACGGCACGTCGATCGCCCGCGAACGAACGCCGTCCTGGGTGACATACGGGCGCTGCCGCTGTCGGACGGATGCGCAGACGTGGTGCTGTGCTTGTTCGTCCTGCAGGACATGGAGGGCTATCAGGCCGACGGGTTGCAGGCGTTACGTGAAATTGCGCGGATTGCGCGCCCCGGGGCCAGCGTCCTCCTGGGCCTCACGGTTCACACCCTGCGCGAGGAGAACACGCATTACGTCGTCAGGAAGCTGCGCCCTGCCGGCATTCCGGAGAAGCCCACGCACCACTGGCACGGCCCGCAGTTCCTGGCTGCGGTACGAGCGAGCGGATTCGAGATCACGCACATCGATGGGTTCGGCCCCAACGAGCGGGGCTTCGTCGAACTCTATGTCCAGGCGATCGCCGGATCGCGGCGCGGCCAGGCGGAACCGACTGTCAGGACCGCCCTCGTGCCTTCAGCGCCGCCGATCTTCATCGACTACGTCGACAGGTTCGAGCACGTCGGATCCCTGTTCCGGCACGACTTCCGCGACCCGTCCTCGTTCGAGCGGGCTGGCGCCGCCGCGGCGGCACGCGACCTGCCGCGAGGCGCGGTGGCCGACGTGCTGCACGACCAGCACGCGGCGTTCGGTGGCAGCGACAGCGCATCGCGCAACATCGAGCGGTTGCGGGATCCAGAGGCGGTTGCGGTGCTCACCGGGCAGCAGCCGGCGCTCTTCGGAGGGCCCCTCTACAACATGTACAAGGCGGCGACCGCGGTTCGATTGGCGCGACGACTCGAGGCGACGACCAGCCGGCCGCACGTTCCGGTCTTCTGGATCGCCAACGACGACCACTCGCTCGACGCCGTCGACCATGTTCACGCAGTGGCCGCCGACGGCACCGTCGCGCCGATCACCTGGGAGCACGGTCGGACCCGCAGCACCGAACCGCTGAGCCTGGTCCGGCTTGACCGGGGTGTCGAGACGGCCCTCGACCTGCTGTCCCAGGTGTGCACATCGCCGGGCGTGGCCCTTGCCGCCAGGACGTTTCGAGCCGGCGAGCGGCTCTCCGACTGCTTCGGGCGTTTCTTGGCGGCGGCGTTCGACGACGACGGCCTCGTCGTGGTCGATCCGAGTGACGGCCGGCTGCGCGAGCTCGGGATGCCTCGATTGGTCGCCGAGCTGGAATACCCGGCACCGAGCGCCACGGCAGCCCGAACGTCCACCGAGTGGCTCCAGGCGCACGCCTATCCACCCCAGGTGGCGCTCCGCGACGACCGGCTCGGGCTGTTCCACGGCCAGACCGCCCGGTTCCGCCTGCGCGGCTCGGAACCGGGCTGCCAGATGGCGTTCGGGACCGCGCCAGTCGAGTGGAGCGCGGCACGGGCGATCTTCGCTGCCGCGCCGCGGGAGTACAGCCCGAACGTGTTGCTGCGCCCGATCTATCAGGACGCGCTCTTCCCGACCGCTGCATACGTTGGCGGGCCGAGCGAGATCTCCTACTTCGCGCAGCTCGCGCCGGTCTACGCGCGCTTCGGACTGCCAATGCCGGTGATCTACCCGCGAAAGAGCGTCACCTTGCTGAACGCACGTGCCGATCGCGAACTGGATGCGCTCGGCCTGTCCGTCGAGGACGTGTTCCGCGACACCGCTGCGCTCGGACCGCAGGCGTTCGCGAACACCGACCGGAGCTGGTTGTACGCGTTCCTGGCCCCCGAC
This sequence comes from Chloroflexota bacterium, assembly GCA_031361415.1. GTDB lineage: Bacteria > Chloroflexota > Limnocylindria > Limnocylindrales > CSP1-4 > CF-46. The sequence goes on from JANMCU010000060.1 coordinate 8,176, forward strand.
GGTGCACCCCAGGAACGCGTGATCGGCGCCGTGTGCATGCCGACCGCGCGCGCACTCTCGAATCTGTCGCTGGACGTGTTCGACCACCAGGTGATTCGGACACACGACCATGCGTGACGATCTCGACTCGAGCGTCACGAACCTCATCCGCCTCGTCCACGGCCTCGGCAGAACTGCCGACATCCTGTACGTGGGAGCGCATCCTGACGATGAGGACAGCGCCCTGATCGCGATGCTCGCGCACGGGGACTCCGGGCGCGTCGTCTGCTGGTCGGCCACGCGCGGCGAAGGCGGTCAGAACCGCGTCACGTCGTACGCCGGTTCCGAGCTTGGGGTGTATCGCACCTGGGAATCCATGCAAGCGCGCACGATCGACGGCGGCGAGTCGTGGTTCGGTCCGTTCTACGACTACGACTACAGCAAGAGCGGTGCGGAGACGCTCGAGAAGTGGGGCAAGGACCGCCTCGTCGCGGAGATTGTCCGGGCGATCCGCGCCGCACAACCGCAGATCGTGATCAGCGCCTGGCGCGGCGATCAGACCGACGGGCATGGTCATCACACGGCGGTCGGGATCGCCGTGCACGAGGCATTCGTCGCCGCGGGTGACCCTGCTCGGTTCGCCGAATTTGAACGGGTCGGTCTTGCAGCCTGGCAAGCCCGCAAGCTCTATGTCGGCATGCGAAGCGACTGGGCACCCGGCCAGAAGGTCCAGCTGGGAGTCCGCCGCCCCGAGCTCGAGGTGCCTGGATGCCTCCGGCTGAACGCCGGGACAGCTGACCCGATCGCGCACGTGACGTACGCGGAGATCGGGGCGATCGCGCTCAACCAGCACCTGACCCAAGGAACGACCAGCGTTCCGGTCCCCGGCGACCATTTCGTCTATCTGCGCCTGGACGATGTCGCCCCTGGATCGGGACCGGACGTGTCCGAGCCGATCTTCGCGGGCGTCGACTGCAGCCTCACCAGCCTGGCCGACCATCCCGGCGGCGGTTCGGGCGTCCTGCGACGTGAGCTCGAGGTCGCGCAACGTCATGCGGATCTGGCGACCGAATGCTTCCGCCTGGACGAGACGCAGCGTGCAGGCCCTGCGCTCCTGGACCTCGTGGCGTGCCTGGCCGATCTCGAGGAACGCCTGAGCGAGCACGTGCCGGACGAGTCCGCACGCGCGAGCCTGGCTCGATACCTCGGGCGCAAGCGCCGGGACGCCGAGGTCGCGGCAGCCCGTTGCCTCGGCCTCCGGCTCGTGGCATCTGTCAATCGTGCGGCGGTGACCCCCGGCGGGTCGATGCGGCTGTCGACCCGGCTCCTGGCGTTCGAGTCATGTCCACCGGAAGAGGTGGAGTTCGAGCCCGTCGTGATGTTCGCCGACGCCGGCGTCCACCGTGTCGACGCGGGCGACGCGCACGCAGCCCTGTTCGACATCACGATCCCCGCTGACGCCGGCCTATCGTGCCCTTACTGGCTTCGACACGCCGCCGGCGAGTACTCGTATGTCTGGCCCGAAGATCGCGCGGTCGGAGAACCGTTCGACGAGCCACCGATCAGCGTGATCTGCTCGGTTCGCATTGCCGGCCGAAGGCTGCGTCTCTCGGCACCGGCACTCTTCGAGGAAGCGTTCGCCGGCGGCTACCGTCGGCTCGCGACCGCGATCCTGCCGCCGATCTCGTGCCGCCCGCTTCTCGACCGCTACTTCCTGCGCACACAAGGCGCGTCGCAGCAGATCAACCTGCTCGTCAGCGTGGTCGGGCATGACCATGCGGTCTCGCCGATCGAGGGGATGCTCGAAGTCTCCGTACCTGGGGGGTGGACGGCGAGCCCGTCTCGCATCCCGGTCCGGCTGCGCAAGGACGGCGACTCGGACACGGTCGAGGTGTCCGTCACGGTACCGCCAGGTGAAGCAGCGGGCTCTCGGAACATCTCCCTGGGCATGCGCTGTGGTGACAGGTTGTACGAGTCGTCGATTACCGCTGTCATGCAAGGTCCGAACGGCCCGGACTCAGTGCCGGACGAGGACACCTACGTGCGCCGCGAAGTCGTCGCCGAACCGTCCGCCGTGGTGGTGGACCTGATCGATGTGGCTGTGCACGACTCGTACACGTACGGCTACGTGAGCGGCGTCGGTGACGACGTGCCGCGCGTCCTGTCCGGACTCGGATTGTCGGTCGAGCTGCTCAGCGATGACGCTCTCTCGCAGTCGGACCTGCGCAGGTACGACGTGATCGCCATCGGCCCGAACGCGTTCATGTCCCGCGACGGGCTCCGGAGGTCCAGCGGCCGCCTGCTCGACTACGTGCATGGGGGTGGCACCCTGCTCGTGCAGTACCAGGGCTACCGCTACGCGAGCATGGACGCGGGGCCCTTCCCGTTCTCGTACGCCGAACCGCATGACCGCGTCACGCAACAGGATGCGCCGATTCAGTTCCTGAACCCCGACCACTACCTTCTGCGATTCCCGAACCGCATCGTGGCCAAGGACTTCGACGGGTGGGTCCGAGACCGGGGGATGTACTTCTTCGGCGAGTGGGACCCTGCCTATGAGCCGCTCCTGGCGTGCTGCGATGCCGACGAGTCCCCGAAGTCGGGTGGGTTGTTGGTCGCGCCCTACGGGCGCGGTGCCTACGTCTACTGCGGCTACACGCTCTTCCGTCAAGTCGCGGCCGGGGTCCCCGGTGCATTCCGGCTCCTGGCCAACCTGCTGGCGCTTCCCGAAGGACGGCTTCGTGAACGCATGGAGCATCTGCGCCACGTGTCGGTCTTCCAAACCCTTGACGATGCACAACTCCGCGAGGTCGCCCGAATCGCAATCGAGCGGAAGGTCGGCGACGGCGAATACCTCACCCGAGAGGGCGACATCGGCATCGAGCTGTACGTGATCAAATCCGGCTACGTGCACGTGCTTCAGGGCATCGACGAACGTCATCTGCGTACGTGTGTCGCGGGCGAGCCCGTCGGGGAACTCGGAGCGATCACCCGATCCCCGCGCACCGCGTCGATGCGTGCCCACGGTGAGGTCGAGGTGCTGGCGATCCGCGCTGACGAGTTTCTGGACTTGTTGCGCAGCAACGGTGACGTTGCTGAAGGGATGGTGACCCTGCTAGCCGGTCGCTTGTACGCGGCGATGGCCGATCCGGCCTCGCTGCCTCGCGACTACGAGCGAGCCGAGCCGAGCAGCGAGTCGAGCACGATGCCGCCGACCTCGTTCTGATACAGGCGCACGGCATCAAGCCGGCCCGTATAGGACGGCTCGCCCGCCAGCATTCCCGTCGCTTTCTGACCGGCACCAAGGCCGAATGCCAGCAGCTGCGGGAGCTCGGTTCCCTCCGCGCTCACCAACCGGGCTTGCTCGGTCACCTGAAGTCCACTCTCCGTGGTTGCCAGCCGGATGGGACGGCGGTCAGGCCACGTGATTGCTGGGAGGTTTGCCTCGTAACCCACCGCGGCGATGACGGCGCCCGCTCTGTCGAGCGCTTCGGCTGCGGTCGCGCGCGCTCCCTCCTCGTCGATGAGGGAGATCGCCCGCACGGGGCCGGCCGCCCGGCCGTCGTGCGTCGCTGCCCAGGCGAGTCCGTGGGCATCAGCGCGCAAACCGCCGTGGCGATTGACCAGGCCAGTCTGAGGGCAGACGTCGGCGGTCTCGTCGAACGCATAGCCGGCCGCACGCGCACGCGCCACGCTCCGGAAGAAGAACCGAAGGTGGCTGCGGTGCAGCACCGTCACCCTTGGCGGACGGCCACGGTCATCCCGTAGACCTCGATCATGGATCAGCACCCACGCCGCCGACCACGCGCTGTGCGAGCCGCCGACCACCACGACCTCCCGCGTCCGAGCAATGGCCCGACGCAGACGCGGCGGCAACCCGACGCGCTCGTCGAGGAGGGCGTTCGCGTGACACAGCTTGTGCTCGTGCGGGTGCAGGTCGAGCCCCGGCAGCAGCGCCAACTGCCCGAGGTCCGCGCGGGGCCTGGCTCCCATCGCGATCACGGCGTGGTCGGCCGTGACCGTGATCCTTGCTCCGCCGTGAACGGGCTCGAACGTGATGGCTGCCCCGCCCGAGTCAAGCAGCGTGACCTCCCGTACCGAGTGTTCGGTGACCACCGAGCAACCCGGGACCGATTCGACGCGGGCGCGCACCGCGTCCCCGAGACTGGCCAAGTGCTCGCCGACCAACGGCAGGCGCGGAAAGACCGTCGCGAACCGGGCAAGTGCGTGGGTCGAACCGGCGTTCCGGGCCGCGTCGAACGCTTGGCGAGGCTCGGCGTTGTCCAGCCAGGTCAGGAACGTGGCGCCGCGAGTGTTTGCCGAAATCGGGTAGTGCCCGATCGCACCCGGGCCGATCACCGAACTCTGTTCGATGACGCACGTGCCTCGACCGAGCAAGGTATCGAGTCGACCCTGCTCCGACGCGCAGACGAGGATGCCGGTGGTTGCCGGTCCCGCGCCACAGAACACGACCCCGTAGTGGCCGTCCGGGTTCAGGCCCACCCCTCCCGCGCGGACGTCACGGCGGCGAACTTGCTCTCGGCGCGGTCGCGGATGAGGTCGCGCAGCCAGCCGTCGACATCCGCCGAGCGCCCATGTTGGACCTCGTAGGTGAGCTTGCGGCGATGGAGTTCGGGATCTCGGCCGGCGAGGACATCCTCGTAGAACGTGTCGACGTCGTGGTCGCAGCGCACGAGGATGCTGCCGTCGACCCCTGGCAGGCGCAATCGGGCCTGATTCAGGCGGAGCGCATCAGCGAGTGCCAGCCGTGGGGCGATGGCGTCTGTGCCTGCTGGCAGCAGGGGGGCCAGGACCTCGAACGCTTCGGCGTACAGGTCGTCCAGCCGGCCCTCGAGGCAGAGCTTGATGAGCAGGTATTCGTCGACGGTCCAGTACTGATCGAGCCACTGCCTGGCGTGGACGTATTCGTCGCCGCCCTGCTGCATGCGCATGCTGAAGTCCTCGCAGAAGCCCCGCATCTCGCCCAGCGTGCGATAGCGCTCAGGGTCCGCGAGCATCAAGGCGTCGATGACGCGTGAGAAGGGGAGTCCGGACAGCTTCCATGTGAGCGTCGTGGCCACGGTCAGCAGGCGGTGCATGTGATAGGTGAGCGTCAGCCAGGCGAAGGTGCGCATGTCGCGCCAGTCGGCCTCGGTGAATGACGCTGCCGCCACGACGAGTTCCTGCGTCTCGTAGATGCCGTCAGCCGGCGGCTCGGCATGAGCGTGATTGTTGGTGATCCGCGTCGTGACCATCTTCATGCCGAATCGACGTTGGTACGCAGGGTCGCCCATCTCGGCATTGGGCAGGACCGAAAGGTTGTGAAACTGGACCCGGTGGTGCTGACCGCCCGCGACGATGTTCGAAACGCTTTCCCGGAACGAGGCCGGTGTCTCTGCGGGCAGCCCCACGATGAAATCAACGAAGGTCGGGATGCCGTCGCGCACGAACCGGCGCTGCAGTTCGCCGTACGTCTGGAGCGAAATGTTCTGGCGCTTGATCGCCGTCAGAACCTCCGGCGTGGTCGTCTGGATCGAGATGTTCAGCTCAGTCGCGAGGCCGGCGTCGGCGAGCTTCTTCATCGTCAGGTAGGCGCGCTCGGTCGCGTTCTTGGTCTGCTGGACGAGCACCTGACGTGGTGCTCCATGGCGCCCGGCCGCGGCGACGATGGCATCAGCGATCTCGATGTCACGCGGCAGGATCCCGAAGTTTGCATCGGCGATGAACAGGTAGTCGATCCCGTTGGCTGCGATCCACTCCGCCTCGTCAAAGATGCGGCAGAGGTCGAACTGGTTGAGCCGAGCGGCGGTCGCAGAGCCCCAGTCGCAGAACGTGCACTGGAACGGACATCCGCGGTTCGTCTCCCACACCGTCCTCCAGGTGGTCTGCGGATGCGCCGCCATCAGCGGGACGAAGACGCCTTCGAGAAATGGCGACGGCACGGTCGACAGATCCTGGATCCGCGGTCGTCTCGGCACCGTCACACACCGCCCAGCGGCGTCGAGGAAGCTGACGCCGGGCACGTCGCCCCAGTCGCGTTGCGGGTACCGCTCGACGATCTCCATGAACGTCTGCTCGCCCTCGCCGTGGCAGACGACGTCGACGAAGGGATTCTCGCGGAGGAACTGCTCCGGATGGTCGGGTACGTGCGGCCCGCCGAACACGATCAGTGCGCGCTCGTTGCGAGCGCGCAGCTCGCGCGCGATGGCGCGGTGGCGGTTGGCGTTCCACACGTACGTGCTGAAGCCGACGATGTCCGTGCGGGAGAGCGCGTCGGCCCCACGGCGCACATCCGGGCAATGCACCATCGGCAGTTCGAAGGCGTACCGCTCGGGCCGTCGCGCGTGTCGTTCGGTGTAGGCCTGCAACAGCGCGACCGAGTACGGCAGATACATCGATTCGCCGAGTGCGGTGTTGAGCTGCACGAGCGACACCTGCACGCTGCTCTCGTGAGTCACGCCGCCAAGAATGACACACCCGGCCCAGTGGAAGTCTGATGAAATTGGCTTACCGTCTCGCGAGCTCGACCAGCCCGTACCTGCTCCGACACGCCGACAGCCCCGTCGACTGGTCTCCGTTGGGGTTCTGACGCGCTGACGCGCGCGAAGCTGCTCGACCGCCCATCACCGGCCGCCGCGGCGTCGGGGATCGGCGCGCCCTGGACGCGTCGGCGAGCCCGGCTCGCAAGCTGTCGCGACGCCGCCGGAGTGCGGCCCGCGATCGGGGCGATCTCGTCGAAGGGCACGGCGAAGACGTCGTGGAGGACGAAGGCGACTCGCTCCGCGGGCGCGAGGGCGTCGAGGACGACGAACAATGCCAGCCCGATCGCGGCCGTCGCGGGCTGGGCCGGTCGCGGGCCGGCGGCGGCCCGGCGGCGGCCCTGTGGGTACGGCGCGGTCGCGACCGGCTCGGCCCCTGTCGGACCGGCCGTTCCGCCTGTCGGCCGCGGCCCCACCCGGCCTCGTGAAACGGATTTGCTCGAGCCCGCGTCTCAGGGGCGGCACCGGATCGGCAGATGTCCGATCCCGGTGTTGCGAGAAGGGATGGCAGCCCCATGATCCGCTGGTGGCACGAGTTCACCGGCCTCCTCGAGCGTCGACGCAACCAGCGGTTGGTGGCGCGTCGGCTGAGGACCTACGTCGGGACGGCGGGCGGCCGTTGACGGTCTGATCGCAGCACATCCCGAAGCCCCCGGAACCCATCCGGGGGCTTCGTCACGTCCGGCGCCGTTCGGATGGTTGCCCGGGACGCGCTAGCTGTCCCGGGCGATCCGGCGCAGGACGGCCGGCAGGATTCCGCCCTGCTGGTAGTAGCCGACATCGATCGGCCCGTCGAGGCGGGCGATCGCCTCGAACCGCCGTTCGCCGCCACCGTCGGATGCGTCTGCCCTGGCCACGACCGTCAACCGCTTCCGCGGGGAGAGGTTCTCGGCCAGGCCATGGATCAGGTATGTCTCGCGGCCGGTGAGGCCCAGCGACGAGGCGCTCTCGCCCGGTTGGAACTGGAGCGGCAGCACGCCCATCCCGACGAGGTTCGAGCGATGGATCCGCTCGTAGCTCTCGGCGAGGACAGCTCGGACGCCGAGGAGCATCGTGCCCTTGGCCGCCCAGTCGCGTGACGAGCCCGAGCCGTACTCGCGGCCGGCGATCACGAGCAGCGGCGTGCCCTCGCCCCGGTAGCGCATCGCGGCGTCGTAGATGAACTGCTGCTCGCCGTCGGGCAGGTGCGCGGTCCACGGGCCTTCCTTGCCCGGGACGAGCTGGTTGCGCAGGCGGATGTTGCCGAACGTGCCGCGCATCATCACCTCGTGGTGACCGCGCCGCGAGCCATACGAGTTGAACTCGAGCGGGGCGACGTTGCGCTCCTGGAGCCACTCACCGGCGGGCGACCAGGCCGCGATCGAGCCGGCCGGGCTGATGTGATCGGTCGTGACCGAGTCGCCGAGGACCGCGAGGACGCGCGCCCCGTCGATGTCGCGGATGGGCGCGGGCTCGGCTGTGAGGCCGTCGAAGAACGGCGGCTTGGCGATGTAGGTGGAGCGCGGATCCCAGTCGTATCGGTCGCCTTCCGGGATCGGCAGGGCCTGCCAGCGCTCGTCACCGTCGAAGACGACCGCGTAGGTCCGACGGAAGAGCTCGGGATCGATCGACTCGCCGATCACCCGGCGGATCTCGTCGGACGAGGGCCAGATGTCAGCGAGCATCACCGGGTTGCCGTCCGCGCCCTGGCCGAGCGGCTCCACGGTCAGGTCGATGTCGACCCGGCCGGCGAGCGCGAACGCGACCACGAGGGGCGGTGACGCGAGGTACGAGGCCCGGGCGAGCGGATGGATCCGGCCCTCGAAGTTGCGGTTGCCGGACAGGACCGCGGCGACGACGAGGTCGTTGTCCTCGATTGCCTTCGCGATCGGCTCGTCGAGCGGACCGGAGTTGCCGATGCAGGTCGTGCAGCCGTAGCCCGCGAGGTTGAAGCCGAGCTGTTCGAGCGGCGCCATCAACCCGGCCGCGGCCAGGTACGCGGTCACGACCTTCGAGCCCGGGGCGAGCGAGGTCTTGACCAGCGGCCCGACCGCGAGACCGCGGGCGACGGCGTTCCGCGCGAGCAGGCCGGCACCGACCATGACCGTCGGGTTCGAGGTGTTCGTGCACGAGGTGATCGCGGCAATGGCCACCGACCCGGTTCTGATCGTGACCGACTGTCCGCCGAGCTCGACGGTCGTCGACCGATAGACGTGATCGTGATCGGGCGCCTTCGGTGCCGGCTCGGCGGTCGACGGCGCGTCGTCGCGCGGGTCGGCGGCGGTGAACGACGGCGGGTCACTGGCGGGGAACGATTCGGCCGACGCCGCCTCGACCTCGCCGCCGGTCGGCGTCCGGGCCTCGAGCGCGGCTTCGTCGAGGGCGACGAGCCCGTTCGGGAAGTTCGTCCGGAAGTTGTCCCGGAGCGCGGTCAGCGGCACGCGGTCCTGGGGCCGTCGCGGTCCGGCCACCGACGGCTCGACCGATGCAAGGTCGAGCTCGAGGACCTCGTCGAAGTCGGGGCCGGCGCCGGGCTGGCGCCAGAGGCCCTGTGCGTGAGCGTAGGCCTCGACGAGGGCGAGCCGGTCGGTCGACCGGCCGGTCAGGCGAAGGTAGGCGAGGGTCTCGTCGTCGATCGGGAAGATCGTCGCGGTCGCCCCGAACTCCGGGCTCATGTTGCTGATCGTCGCTCGATCGGCGAGCGCGAGGCCGGCCAGGCCGTCGCCGGCGAACTCGACGAAGGCACCGACGACGCCGTGGGCGCGGAGCAGCTGGGTGACGACGAGGACGAGGTCGGTCGCAGTCGACCCCTGCGGCAGCGCGCCGTGGAGGCGCACGCCGACGATCCGCGGCATCGGCTGGTAGAGCGGCTGGCCGAGCAGGACGGCCTCGGCCTCGATCCCGCCGACGCCGTAGCCGAGGACGCCGAGGGCATTGATCATCGTCGTGTGCGAGTCGGTCCCGACGAGCGTGTCGGGGTAGGCGATCCGGCCGCCGCCGCCGGCCGGGTCGGGGGCGTCGGTCACGACGCTGGCGAGGAACTCGAGGTTGACCTGGTGGACGATGCCGGTCCCGGGCGGCACGACCCGCAGGTCGCGGAAAGCCGTCTGGGCCCAGCGCAGGAGCTGGTAGCGCTCGCCGTTCCGCTCGTATTCGCGTGCGACGTTGAACGCAAACGCCGCGTTGGTGCCGAACCGGTCGACCTGCACGGAATGGTCGATCACCAGGTCGGCCGGGACGAGCGGGTTGACGAGGGCCGGGTCACCGCCGAGGTCGGCCATCGCGTCGCGCATCACTGCGAGGTCGACGACGGCCGGCACGCCCGTGAAGTCCTGGAGGAGGACGCGAGCCGGCATGAACGGCACTTCCACCTCGGCCGCGACGCCCGGTCGCCACGAGGCGAGCGTCTCGACGTCGGCCGCCTCGACGATCCCGCCGCCGGCATGGCGGAGGACGTTCTCGAGCAGGATCTTCAGGGTGACCGGCGCCCGCTCCAGATCGATTCGATCGCCGATCGCGGCCAGCCGGTAGAAGTCGGGCAGGCCGGCTCCGAGGCCGGCTCGGGCGCCGAATGGATCGGTATGCGTCACGCGTCCTCCGTGGGGTTCCGTCGGTACACTCGCCTGAATGGAAGAGTACCGCGACTCCGACACGCAACCCGGGTCCCGGTCGGATGGCGAGCCGGCGACGGGTCAGCTCGCGGCCACGGTGGGACGGCCGTGAAGGCCTGGGGCGCGCCCGAGGACCACTCGGCCGAGCGGGAGCGCGAGGAGACGATGCGGGCGATCGACGCGGCGGGGATCGATCTTGATCCGGCGTCACCGGCGGAGGCGGCCGGATCGGCCGGGCTCCGCGCCTCCCAGGACGTCGATGGCGATCACGGCCCGGACCACGGCCCGGACCACGGCCCGGATCACGACCATGCCGCCCATCCCCACGCTCACCCGCACGTTCAGAGCAGCCCGGGCGAGCCGCCGGTCATCGGGATCGTCGGGGCCGGCTCGGTCGGGACGGCCCTCGGCGTGGCTCTCGACCGGGCCGGCTGGCGGATCCACGCCGTCGCCAGCCGGAGCGAGGCGCGACGGGACCGGTTCCGCGGGCTCGTCCCCGGGGTTCGCGCGTTCAGCGACGCCACGCCGCTCGTCGAGGAGGTCGAGCTGATCATCGTCGCCGTGCCGGACGATGCGATCCCCGCGGTCGCGGGCGCGATCCACATGTACAGCGGCCAGGCGATGATCCATACCAGCGGATTGCTCGGGGCCGAGGCCCTCGCGTCCGCGATGGCGGCGGGAACTCAGGTCGGATCGTTCCATCCGCTCGTCGCATTCGCCGATCTCGAGCGTGCGGTGGCGGCCCTCCACGGCGCGACGATCGCGATCGAGGGCGATGACCAGCTCCTCGACCTGCTCGCCCGGATGGCCGAGGTGATCGGTGGCACGCCCGTCCGCCTCGCGCCCGGTGCCAAACCCGCCTACCACGCCGCCGCCGTGCTCGCCGCAGGTGGCTTCGACGCGCTGCTCGACGCGATCGCGGAGCTGGGCCGGGTCGCCGGCCTCGACGAGGCGGGCAGCCTGGCGATCTACGGCCGGCTGATCGAGCAGACACTGGGCAACGCCCGGAGCCTCGGGATCTCGGCCGCCCTGACCGGTCCGATGACCCGCGGCGACCGTGGCTCTGTGATCAGCCATCTGGCAGCGCTCCGGGCCCATGCCCCCGGCGCCCTCGCCGTGTACCGGGCGCTGGCCGAGCGCGAGATCGCGATCGCCGTGGAGCGGCGCGCCCTGACACCGGAACTGGCCGCCGAACTCCGGAACACGCTCGCGGATCCGCTTGCATCACCTGCCTGAGGCAGTACCATTGGCGCCCATGGAGCGCAGCATCACCGCGAGGTACGCGGCCCGCCAGACCGCGCGGTTCGTCAGCCCGTCGGCAAAGGCCCGCGAGCGGCGGCTGGGCCTCCGCGGCGCCGGCTCCTTCCGACCCGCGACGTCCCGGTTGACGATCCTCCATCGACCCGGCGGGAGCGTTCTCGCCCGTCTCCGCGGCGACTGGCGAGCGATCCGCCCAGCCCACCCGCGGCGGACCGACGGCCGGCCGCGCCCGACCGTCTCGATGAGCTGGACTGGTTCCGCGCTCGCCGGCTCGACCCGTCGCTCGAGCGCGGCCACGGCGCCGTGGCGCGCCTGAGGACCGGGTCCGCCACATCGGCCGGAGGCATCGTCGTCCGTTTCGACGATGGAATCCCGTCGCTCGTCGTCGGTGCGCGGCGGCGCGATCCCGACATCTTCACCTGGACGCTGCCGAAGGGCACCCCCAACACCGGCGAGACGCGCGAGCAGACGGCCGTCCGCGAGGTGCGCGAGGAGACCGGCCTCGACGTCAGGATCACCGACGTCCTCGACTCCATCGAGTACTGGTTCATCCAGCGCGGGACGCGGATCCACAAGACGGTCCACTACTTCCTCATGGAGCCGATCGGCGGCGACCTCGATCGTCACGACCATGAGTTCGACCAGGTCCGCTGGGTGCGCTTCGATCAGGCCCCGGACCTGCTGACGTTCGAGACGGAGCGAGCGCTGGTGGCCCGGGCCGCGGAGATCGTCGAGCCACCGGCAGGCCATGCCGCCGGCCCGTCGCTCCGGCCGGCCGCGGGCGCGCCGCTCGGCGGCGCGTGAACCGCGCCAGCCCGGAGGAAGCCCAATGACCGAGACCCTCGATCCGACGACCCACCGGACTCCACTCGACGAGCGCCACGTTGCGCTCGGCGCGCGGATGATCGACTTCGCCGGCTGGCTCATGCCGGTCCAGTACGCCGGGATCATCGAGGAGCACCGGGCCGTCCGGGAGCGGGCCGGCCTGTTCGACCTCTCGCACATGGGCGAGCTGTTCGTCGAGGGTCCCGAGGCCGGTGCCGCCCTCGCCCACGCCCTCGTGACGAACCCGCCGGCACTGGCGGACGGACGGGCCCACTACTCGATGATCGTCGCCCCCGACGGCGGGATCATCGACGACCTGATCGTCTACCGGCTGGGGCTCGATCGGTTCCTCGTCGTCGCCAATGCGGGCAACGCACGGATCGTGAGTGACGCCATGGCCGAACGGTTGAACGGGTTCAAGGCCGTCCTCGATGACCGCTCGCTGGCGATGGCCCTCGTGGCGATCCAGGGCCCGCGCTCCATCGAGATCGTTCGGCCCCTGACCGATGTCGACCTCGACGCGCTCCGCTACTACGCGATCGCCGAGGGGTCCGTCGCCGGGATCCCGGCGCTGGTCGCGCGGACGGGGTACACCGGCGAGGATGGCTTCGAAGTGTTCGTCGATGGCGATCGGGCGGTCGAGCTGTGGGACGCGATGATGGCCGCAGGGACGCCATCGGGTCTCGCCCCGATCGGGCTCGGCGCTCGCGATACCCTCCGACTCGAGGCCGGCATGCCCCTCTACGGCAACGAGCTCGATCTCGCGACGAACCCGTTCGAGGCGAACCTCGGGCGGGTCGTGAAGCTCGACAAGCCGGGCGACTTCATCGGCCGCGCGGCGCTCGAGAAGGTCGCCCGCGACGGCGTCGCCCGGCGGCTCGTCGGGCTCGTCATGCGCGGCCGCGGGATCGCCCGGCACGGCTACCCGGTCCATGCCGGCGACCGGCCGACCGGCATCGTCACCAGCGGCACCCAGTCGCCGTCGCTCGGCCAGGCGATCGCGATGGCCTACGTCGCAACGGCTGACGCCACCCCGGGTACGATGGTCGAAGTCGAGATCCGCGATCAGCGGGTTCCCGCCGAGGTCGTCGCCCTGCCGTTCTACCAGCGGCCGCGCTGACCGGGGATGCCGGATCGTCGCTCGGCGCCGGAACGCGTGCGCCCAAGGCCGTCGGCTCGCGCCCAGGAACGCCCGGATGCGCGGCCCGCGATGGACCGTCAAGGAGGAGACAGCTCGGATGGTGCCCACGGATCTGCGCTACACCAAGGACCACGAGTGGGTCCGCGTGGATGGCGACGAGGCGACGGTCGGGATCACCGAGTACGCCGCCAGCCAGCTCGGCGACATCGTCTTCGTGGAGCTTCCGGACGTCGGTCGGAGCCTCGCCCAGTTCGCCGCATTCGGCGTCGTCGAGTCGGTCAAGGCCGTCAGCGACCTGTTCGCACCGCTCACCGGGGAGGTCACAGCCGCCAATGACGCTCTCGCCGGCGCGCCGGAGCTGGTCAACGGCGATCCGTACAAGGAGGGCTGGATGATCCGCCTCCGGCTGGCCGCGCCCGACGAAGTCGACGAGCTTCTCGACCCGACCGCCTACGACGCGCTGATCGCGGCCGGCTGACCGGCGATGCCCTACGGACCGCACACCGCGGGCGATCGCGAGCGGATGCTGGCGGCGCTCGGGATCGATAACGTCGACGCTCTCTTCGCCGACATCCCCGAGAACCTCCGGGCCAGTCCCCTCGACCTGCCCGGCCCCGAGCCCGAGCTCGAGCTGGCGGCTCGCCTGGAAGGCCTCGCAGGCCGCAACCGGACCGGTCTCGCGTCGTTCCTCGGGGCCGGGGTCTACCGCCACTGGAACCCGCCCAATGTCGACCAGCTGCTCCTCCGCAGCGAGTGGTACACCGCCTACACCCCGTACCAGCCGGAGATCAGCCAGGGCACCCTCCAGAGCATCTACGAGTACGAGTCGCTCCTCGCCGAGCTCGTCGACCTCGACGTCGTGTCGGCCTCCCACTACGACGGTGCCGCCGCGACGGCCGAGGCCGGCCTGATGACCTGCCGGGCGACCCGGCGCGACCGGGTCCTCGTGTCGAAGGCCGTCCATCCGCACTACCGCGAGACCCTCGCGGCCTACTTCGGGGCCGGCCTCGAGCTCGACGACATCCCGCTCGTCGCGGACGGAGAGGCCGCGGGCACGACCGATCTCGCCGCCCTGGAGCGGCTCCTGGCCGACACCGACCGACCGGTCGCGGGTGTGATCGCGGGCCAGCCGAACTTCTTCGGCCTGCTCGAGCCGATGCCCGAGATCGGGCGCCTCGCCCACGCCGCCGGGGCCCTCTTCGTGAGCGTCATCGAGCCGGTCTCGCTCGCGGTCCTCGCCCCTCCCGGAGCCTACGGTGCGGACATCGCGGCGGGGGAGGGCCAGCCGCTCGGGATCGCGCCGCAGTACGGCGGGCCGTATCTCGGGATCCTTGCCTCGACCGATGCCCTCGTCCGCCAGATCCCCGGCCGACTCGTCGGGATGACCACCGATGTGAAGGGCCGGCGCGCGTATGTGATGACGCTACGCGCACGCGAGCAGGACATCCGGCGCGACAAGGCGGCCAGCAACATCTGCACGAACCAGGCCCTCCTTGCGCTCGCCGCGAGCATCTACCTCGCCACGATCGGCCCGCACGGGCTGCGCGACGTCGCGGCCCAGGGAGCGGCCCGGGCGGCCCGGCTCGAGACGGCGCTCGCCGCCGGCGGCGCGCCGCGGGTCCACCGCGCGCCGTATCTCAATGAGTTCGCGGTCCAGGTCCCGGACGCGCGGGCGGTCCATCGGCGCCTGATCGAGCGCGGAGTTCTCGGCGGGCTCGTCCTGGCCGACATCGTGCCCGACGAGCCGAGCCTCGCCAACGCCCTCCTCGTCTGCGCGACGGAGGTGACGACCGACGCCGAGATCGCGCTCTTCGCCGCGGCCCTCGCGACCGAGCTGGCCGGCTCGGCAGCCGCCGTCTCGCCCGCGACGACGGCCATGACCGTCGCCGTGGAGGCAGGCCGATGACCGTCGTCGGCGAGCAACTCCAGCCGACACTTTTCGAGCGGGGCCGTCCCGGCCGCGGTGGCGACAAGATCCCGCATCCCCCGAAAGATGCCCTCGATCGGATCCCGGCCGAGGCCCGTCGATCGACGCCGCCCGCCCTGCCGGAGCTGAATGAGCCCGAGGTCGTGCGGCACTACGTCAACCTGTCGCAGTTGAACTACGCGATCGACACGGGCTTCTATCCGCTCGGCTCGTGCACGATGAAGTTCAACCCCAAGCTCAACGAATGGGCGGCCCGATTGCCCGGCTTCGCGACCCTTCACCCACTCGCTCCCGACGAGGTCGCCCAGGGCACCCTCCAGCTCCTGTTCGAGCTCGAGCAATGGCTGGTCGAGATCAGCGGGATGACCGCCGTGACCCTCCAACCGGCGGCCGGCGCCCAGGGCGAGCTCACCGGGATCCTGATGATCAGGGCCTACCACCGGAGCCGCGGCGACCATGATCGGGACGAGGTCCTCGTTCCCGACAGCTCGCACGGGACGAACCCGGCGACGGCGTCGATGGCCGGCTTCAAGACGATCACGATCCCGTCGGCGGCGGACGGCGGGGTGGACGTGGACGCGTTCCGGGCGGCGCTCGGGCCGCGGACGGCGGCGGTGATGATCACCAATCCGTCGACGCTGGGGCTGTTCGAGCGGCGGATCGGCGACCTGCTCGACGAAGTTCACGCGGCGGGTGCCCTGGCCTACATGGATGGCGCCAACCTCAATGCGATCCTCGGTCGGTTCAAGCCCGGTGAAGCGGGCTTCGACGTCATGCATTTCAACGTCCACAAGACCTTCTCGACCCCGCACGGTGGCGGCGGCCCGGGAGCCGGCCCGGTCGGCGTTGGCGAGACCCTCCTGCCGTTCCTCCCGTCGCCGCGGGTCCTGCGCGCCGATGACGGGACCTTCCGGCTCGAGCGGGCCGGCGAGCGGCCGACCTCGATCGGCCGGCTGCGCAGCTTCGTCGGCAACACCGGCGTGCTCGTCCGCGCCTACGCCTACCTGCGCGCCCATGGCGGGACGGGCCTTCGCCAGGTGAGCGACGACGCCGTGCTCGCCGCGAACTACCTGCGCAAGCGCGTCGGCGAGGCCTACGACATCCCGTTTGACCGGGCGTGCAAGCACGAGTTCGTCGCGTCGGCGGCCGGGATCAAGAAGCGGACGGGCGTCCGGACCCTCGACATCGCCAAGCGCCTGATCGACTACGGCTACCACCCGCCGACGATCTACTTCCCGCTGACGGTCGAGGAGGGGATGCTGATCGAACCGACCGAGACCGAATCGGTCGAGACCCTCGACGCCTTTGCCGACGCCCTGATCGCGATCGCCCGCGAGTGCGAGACCGACCCGGAGCTCGTGAAGAGCGCGCCCCACGATGCGCCTGTCGGCCGGCTCGACGAGGCGACGGCCGCCCGCCAGCCGAATCTCCGCTGGCGGCCGATGGCCGGCGCCGACATGCCCTGCCCGGACTGAACCTTTTTCTGCGCGTCGTCGTATTGTCCAGGTAGGCGAGGCCCGCGGGGCCATCTGCGTGCACGGAGAATGGACGACGAGCGACTCTTCGCGGGCCTCGACGTCGATGGACAATGCCTCGACTGACGCCGACCTTCTGCGTCGTGTGCAGGCTGACGACCTCCACGCGTTCGAGGAGTTCTTCGTCCGCTACCGCGGCCCCGTCTTCCGGACGGCCTACGGCCTGACCGGCGATCGACAGGCGGCCGAAGAGATCCTCCAGGACGCATTCGTCCGGGCGTTCCAGCATCGGCAGACCCTCCGCCTCGACGTCTCGCCCCTGCCGTGGCTGCACCGGGTCACGCTGAACCTGTGCTATTCGCGCCTGTCGCGACGGCGGATCCTGGCCCGGCCGATCGACGCCATGGCCGAGGGGTCCGTCACCGATGACCGGCAGTTGCCGGCCGACGACGCCGAGCGCGCCGAGCTCCGCTCGATCGTCCGGGCGGGGATCGCCGCCTTGCCCGAGAAGCACCGGAGCGTCGTCGTCCTCTATTACCTCGATCACCTTTCCCTGCAGGAGATCGCCCAGGTCCTCGGGATCCAGCTCGGGACGGTAAAGTCCCGGCTGCACTACGCCCTGCGCGGGCTGCGCGATCACCTCGAGCGCGACCGGCGCTTCGGCGGCGCCTATCGGCCGCTGCCGGACGACACCGGGGCTCGGGCCTCGTGATCGAGCTGCGTTGGACCTGCCGTCGTCACCGGGCGGCCCTCCTCGACTTCGTCGACCACGGGCAGATCGGCCCGCCGACGGCGGACGCCCTTGCCCACCTCGAGGTCTGCGACGCGTGCATGGCGATGCTCGACTCGACGGTCCTCGCGATCGCCGCTCTGCGCCGCCTCGGCGACGAGGCTGGCCGGGCCGAACCGTCGCTCGACTCGTGGCCGCGGCTGCGGACCCGGCTCATCGCCCGCCACCCGAGTCGGGTGTCGATCGCGTCGCCGCTCGGCGGCATGGTCATGACGATCGCCCTGGCGGCCGTCCTCGTTGCGCCGCTCCGCCTCAGCCATGGCCCCGCGACCGACCAGGTCGGCAGCTCGGTCGAGACCTCCGACGCAGGCAGCCCAACCCTGATCGCGGTCTACAGCAGCTCCGCCCGGCGGGGAACCGATGGATCCAATTCCCCCGACTCTTCGCGGTCGCGTCCGGGAATCCAACCCAGGCTCATCTACCCGGACGGTGATGGCCGTCCGGCGGACAAGGAGGTGCCGTCGAACCGTCCGACCGTTCGGCCCGCCGAACCGCGCTAACGTCGGGAGCGGGATCGGGTCTGCCCGATTTGACACCGCTCGGGGCCCATCGCATAGTACCGGCCAGTCCAGTGAGGCTGTTCAAGACCGGCCAGGACTCGTTCCGCATGCACCGCCCTGGGGATTGCCCTGCGCGATTTCCAGGCGCCACAGGCGGCGAGGAGCCCGGATCCGGATCCGGAACGCTCAACGGAAAGTAGGAGGAGAGAACTACATGCGGAATCGCTTGTTCAGCGTGGTCGCTGCGGGCGTCATCCTGGTCGCTGGCTGTTCGCCGGCGTCATCGCCCACCCCGACCGCCTCGACCGCGGTCCAACCGTCCACCCCGGCAGCGACCGGATCTGCCGACACGGGGTCCCCGGCCCCGTCGACGGCGGGAATCCCTGACATCACCGCCACGAAGTACAAGGCCGAGGCCGTCGGCAACAGGGGCGGCAACCTCGTTATCGGGATCTCGGGCGATCCGAGCTCGATCTGGACGAACATCTACGACACGTTCGCCAACGACCAGGAAGCCTTCGGGCCAGCCTTCTGGGGCCTGTGGCAGAACACCAACGACCTGAAGTACTACCCGCAGCTGACCACCGACGTTCCGACCCTCGCCAACAAGGAAATCGTCCTCAACGGCGACAAGATGGACGTCACGATCAACATGATCCCGGGCGCCCAGTGGTCCGATGGCCAGCCGATCAACTGCGACGATGTCATCTACATGTGGCATTGGCAGCTCGACAAGGCCCAGGCCGACCTCGGCAACGTCCAGGGCACGACCGGCTACGAGGACATCGGCTCGATCGATGGCGCCGGGACCAGCACATGCGTCGTCCACTTCAACAAGGTCTACGAGCCGTATCTCGGGCTGTGGCAGCCGCTCCTGCCGGCGCACTACCTGAAGACGGTGGCGGTCGCCGACGTCGTGAAGAAGCTGTACATCGACACGAAGCTGACCGATGGCGTCTACAGCGGCCCGTACATCCCGACCGCGTGGGCCCATGACGCCCAGATCAACTACGTCCCGAACGCGAAGTTCTGGACCACGATCAAGAAGGCGGTTGCGCCCTTCGACTCCGTGACCATGAAGTTCTACGCGGACACGGACACCGAGATCGCCGGCTTCTCGAACAACGAGATCGACGCCGGGCTCGAGTTCAACCAGAACAACGTGGCCGCCATGGCCTCGCTCGACCAGGCGTCCGTGGACAAGGTCCTCGGCCCGACCTACGAGCAGCACAGCTGGAACATGGCGTCGCTGACGAAGAAGTTCGGCGATGCCGGCGCGAAGGCGATGATGACGGCCATCCACTACGCGGTCGACAAGGACGCGATCAACACGACGATCACCGGCGGCGCCGTGACCCCGTCGTGCAACTTCGCCTACCCGGACGCGTGGTTCACCGACAAGTCCATCACCTGCTACAAGACCGACCTCACCCAGGCCGCCAAGGTCCTGGCCGACGCGGGCTTCACCAAGGGCAGCGACGGCACCCTGACGCTGAACGGCACCAAGGCCGACTTCCTCGGTTGCGCCCGGGCTGACCGCCAGTACCGGGTCGACACCATGACCCTCGTCGCGAGCCAGCTCAAGCCGCTCGGGATCAACCTGACGGTCAAGGCCGTCCCGCCCGCAACGGTGTTCGCCGGCTGGTCGCAGATCGCGGCCGATACCCCCTGCAAT
>JANMCU010000104.1:0-12929 GCA_031361415.1 Chloroflexota bacterium
CTTCCGGATCGGTCACTCGATCCCGGACGCGATGGGCATCGCCCTCCGGACGCCGGCCGGGGTCATCGTCCATACCGGCGACTTCAAGTTCGACCACACCCCGGTCGACGGCAAGCTGTCCGACTTCGCGATCCTCGCCAAGCTCGGTGCCGAGGGCGTCGTCTGCCTCCTGTCCGACTCGACCCGGGCCGAGAACCCGGGCTACACCCCGTCCGAGCGGACCGTCGGCGAGGCCTTCCGCGAGATCATGGAGCCGCTCGACGGCCGGGTGATCGTCGCGACGTTCGCGAGCAACATCGCCCGCGTCCAACAGGTCCTCGATGCGGCTGCGTCGTTCGGGCGCAAGACGACCGTCATCGGTCGGTCGATGGAGCAGAACTTCCGGATCGCGACCGATCTCGGCTACCTGACCTACGACCCCTCGATGATCGTGGCCAAGGACAAGCTCAACGAGATCCCCGCCGCCAAGCTCGTCATCTGCACGACCGGCGCCCAGGGCGAGCCGATGGCCGGCCTGGCCCGGATGGCCAACCGCGACCACCGCTTCGTCGAGATCCAGCAGGGCGACACGGTGATCGTCAGCGCCAGCCCGATCCCCGGCAACGAGGAGTACGTGAGCCGGACGATCGACAACCTGTTCAAGGCCGGCGCGAACGTCTTCTACCACACGATCAAGCGCGCCCATGTGTCGGGCCATGCCAGCCAGGAAGAGCTCAAGCTGATGCTCGGGCTGACGAAGCCGAAGTACTTCATCCCGATGCACGGCGAGTTCCGGATGCAGGTCCAGCACGGCCGGCTGGCGATCGAGACCGGCGTCGCGCCGGAGAACGTATTCATCATCGAGAACGGCCAGCCGATCGAGATCGACACCGAGGGCGTCGCCCATCGCGGCCAGCCGGTCACCGCCGGCTATGTCTTCGTCGACGGGCTGTCGGTCGGCGAGGTCGGCGAGGTCGTCCTGCGCGACCGCAAGTCGCTCGCCAACGACGGGATGTTCATGGTCGTCGTCACGGTCGACAAGCAGACCGGCAACGTCGTCGGCCGACCCGAGATCGTCACCCGCGGCTTCGTCCACCAGAACGAGCAGGACCCGATGATGGGCGAGGCCATCGAGCGGATCCTCACCTCGATCAAGAACCCGGGCGACCACATCAGCGAGATCGGACTGCTCAAGAGTCAGATCAAGGACGGCGTGTCGCGCTACCTGTACGAGCAGACGAAGCGCAGGCCGATGGACAACCCGGTCGAGGTCGAGGTCTAGCCGGGTGGCGACGAAACGCCGGACGCCCGCTCGCCGCACGCCGGCTCGGCCCCGGAAGCGATCCGGCTACGGCCTGCCCGCCTTTCCGGTCGCGCCCGAGGTGGCCCGATCGCTGTTCGGGCTGACGCTCCTCGTCCTCGGCGTGATCACGCTCATCATGGTCTTCCTGCCCTCGGGCGAGGGGAGTCTCACGGCCTGGGCCCAGCGAACCGTCAACCCGTTGTTCGGGACCGGCCGCTGGCTGCTGCCCGTCCTCCTGATGGGCGGAGGAGCGTACGTCGAATGGGGTGGCCCGCCCGCGTCCGGCTGGCAGTGGCGACTCGTGGCGGCCGCCACGGCCTACGTCGCCTTCCTCGGGCTGCTCGAGTTCCTGCCGGTTCGGGGCGGCGGACGGATCGGCACGAGCCTGACGTCGATCCTCGGCCACCTCCTCGGCAACGACGCCATCGTCTTCGTCGTTCTTGCCTTCGTCCTGGTCGGCGGGGTCATCGTCGCGCTTCAGCGGCCGTTCCGGACGTTCGTGGACCCGCTCCTCGGGGCCATCCGCGGCTGGGGCGCCAAGATGGGCACGCCGCCGACGAGAGCGACGCCCGCCGCCCCGATTGCCCCGTCGCGCCTCGAGCCGACACGCGTGAGCGGTCCAGCCGCCACGAGCATCCTCGACGAGCCTGCGCCGCCCGGGGGACCGGCGCGGATGAGCCAGACGGTGTGGACCGGGAGCGGGGATGGCGTGCCTCGTCCCCAGGCACGCGCCGGGGCCTCCGCGACCGCGCTCGCGGGCCGCGCCGCGACGGGCGTGGCCGAGCCGCCCACTGCGCTCGAATCGCTCCAGGCGATCGATTGGACCCTGCCGCCGATCGAGCTGCTCGACGCACGCCCGCTCCCATCGACCGGCATCCCGATCGACCACGAGAAGAACATCCAGCGGATCGAGACGAAGCTGCTGAGCTTCGCGATCCCGGCCAAGGTCGTTGGGACGAACTCGGGCCCCGTCGTGACCCAGTACGAGGTCAAGCCCGAGCACCACGTCAAGCTGTCACGGATCGAGGGACTGGCCGACGACCTCGCGATGGCCCTCTCGGCGAGCTCGATCCGGATCGAGGCCCCGATCCCGGGCAAAGACGTCGTCGGGATCGAGATCCCGAACACGAAGAGCGAGATCGTCGGGTTCCGAGCGCTGGTCGAGGAGAGCAAGATGCTCGACGCGACCGGGCCGCTGACGTTCGCGCTCGGTCGCGACGTGTCCGGCAACTCGATCGCGGTCGATCTCGCGAAGATGCCCCATCTCCTCGTTGCCGGCGCGACCGGCTCGGGCAAGAGCGTGTGCATCAACGCCCTGATCACCTCGCTCCTGATGCACGCCCGGCCCGACGACGTCCGGCTGATCCTGGTCGACCTCAAGCGGGTCGAGCTGGCGCCGTACAACGGCCTGCCGCACCTGCTCCAGCACGTGATCGTCGAGCCGAACGAGGCCAAGGCCGTCCTCAACTGGGCCGTTCGCGAGATGGAGGAGCGCTACAAGGTCCTCGCGGGGCACAGCGTTCGGAACATCGCCGCGTACAACGGCCGGCCGGAGGTCGCGGGCGACGAGACGTCCGACGAGCGGATGCCGTACATCGTCCTGATCATCGACGAGCTCGCGGACCTGATCATGCGCGAGGGCCGCAAGGTCGAGGACCCGATCGTCAAGATCGCCCAGAAGGCGCGGGCGGTCGGGATCCATCTCGTCCTCGCCACCCAGCGGCCGTCGGTCAACGTCGTGACCGGGCTGATCAAGGCCAATGTCCCGTCGCGGATCGCGTTCGCGATGGCGTCGATGATCGATTCGCGGACCGTCCTCGACGCGCCGGGTGCCGAGGACCTGATCGGCCGCGGCGACATGCTCTACCAGCCGGTCGACCTGCCGCGGCCGGTCCGGATGCAGGGCGTGTTCGTGGGCGATCGCGAGGTGGGCGAGATCACGAAACACTGGCTCGCCCAGACCGGCGGCCGGACGTTCTACGACGAGGACATCCTCGCGTTCGGCGACGCCGAGGACGGCAACGGCGGCGATGGCGGCCAGTTCGCCTGGCTCCGCAAGTACGGCGTCGACGAGATGACGATCCCGGCGGCGGACCTCGTCGTCACCTCGAACCGAGCGAGCACCTCGATGCTCCAGACGAAGCTCAAGCTCGGTTTCTCGCGCGCCAGCCGGGTGATCGACGAGCTCGAGCGCTACGGGATCGTCGGGCCGCAGGATCCGCGCAACCCGGCGTCGCCGCGCCAGATCTACGGGCCGGACAACTGGCTCCGGACCATCGACGACGGCGATGGTGCCGACGGATGAACGATCGTCCCATGCTCGCAATCTGGACCGGGACCCATGACGAGGTATCCTCTGCGTCGAGGTCGGCCGCCGGCGCGCGCGCGGTTGCGGACGACGAGGACGGGACGCGATGACGACGAAGGACGACGTGCGGCGGGCGGCGATCGACCCACGGAATGAAGGGCTTCGCCTCGTCCCGCCGCGTCCGGAGCCGAGTCGGCAGGACCCCGATCGTGTCCGGGACGATGATGGCGAGCGCGCGCGGGGTCGCGCTGCTCCGGCCGCCCCGGCCGCGAACCGCCCGGCGCCCCTGCCGGAGCGCCTGTACGCCGCGCGCGAGCACAAGGGCGTCGACCTCTACCGGGCCGAGCGCGACACGAAGATCCGGGCCCGCTACCTGGCCGCCCTCGAGCGTGGCGAGTACAAGGAGCTCCCGGGTGACGTCTACACGAAGGGCTTCCTGCGCAACTACGCGCTGTACCTTGGGTTGGATCCCGAGGAGGTCGTCGGGCAATGGCGCCGGGAGCGCGGCGGCGAGAGCGCCCCGACCAAGGCCATCCTGAACGTTCCCAAGCCGATCGCCCAGCCGCGACCCGGGCTCCAGTTCTCGCCCGGGATCGTCGTCGCGGGCCTGCTGACGATCCTGATCGTCGGCGTCGGTATCTGGCTCGGCAGCCAGGTCATGCGCTTCGCCAAGCCGCCGACGCTGGCAGTGACCGCGCCGCTGCAGGCCACCCTCGAGCTCGACCAGAGCGCCACCACGTTCACATTCGAGGGCACGTCGATCCCCGGCGCGACCATCACCGTCGAGATGGCGGGCGGATCGCGCCAGGCGTCGGCCGACTCCACCGGGGTGTGGAGCCTGACCGTCGACCTCCGACGCGGCCGGAACGAGTTCAAGATCGATGCCACGGACCCGGACACCGGCAAGCACGCCGAGACGCCGGCCCTCGTGGTCATCACGGTGCCGGTCAGCCAGATCGAAGCTCCGACATTCACGATCGACCAACCGGCCGAGGGCACGACGTTCGAGAACGGGGCCATCCCCGTCCGCGGAACCGCGGTCAACGCCACGACGATCACCGTCGCGGCCTCCTACGACGGTCCCGTCGGCGGTGCGCCCGGACCGAGCACGCCACCGTCAGCAGCTCCGGGCGGCGGCCCGGGGCCTGCCCCGATCACCGTCACCGTCGGCAGCGATGGAACTTGGGACACAGGGCCGAACCCGCTCCAGCTCACGACCGGCCGCTGGACGATCACGGTGACTGCCAACAACCCGACCAAGGCCTCGACCCAGACGCGTCATGTCGCGATCGCCTACAAGGGCGTCAACCTCGTCGTCACGATCAAGGGTGGCGCGGCCTGGATCAAGGTCTGGGTCGACGGCAAGATCGATCCCACGGTCGGTCAGGCGGGACGGACCTATCGCGACGGCCAGGTTCTGACGTTCACTGGCGCGACCTCGGTGGAGGTCCGGAGTGGCTCGTCCGGGGCGACCCAGTTCGCGCTGAACGGCCAGTCGCTCGGCGCGTTGGGCAAACGCGGCATCCCCGAGACGTGGCTGTTCAAGCCGCCGGCCGCCCCGACCCTGACCCAGCGCAACTGACGATGGGCGGCGATCCGCTCGTCGAGCTCGCCGGCCGGCTCCAGGCCGCGTGCCTCGCGGCCGGCGCGACGATCGCCCTGGCCGAGTCGTGCACCGGCGGCATGGTTGCGATGGCCATCACGGAGATCGCCGGCTCCAGCGGCTATTTCGCGGGCGGCGTCGTGTCGTACGCGGACGAGGCCAAGCGCGACCTGCTCGGCGTCGATCCGGCGGTCCTCGCTGCTCACGGAGCGGTGAGCGCCCAGGTCGCGCGCGCGATGGCGACGGGTGTCCGGGAGCGGTTCAGCTCGACGCTGGCGGCGTCGGTGACGGGGATCGCCGGGCCCAGTGGCGGTTCGCCGGCAAAGCCCGTCGGCTTGACCTATATCGGTGTGGTCGACGGGGATGGCGTCGATGTCCGACGGTTCGTCTGGCAGGGCGACCGGTCGGCGAACCGACGCGCCAGTGCGATCGCCGTTCTCGAGATGCTCGTCGCGCGGATCGCGGCGGGCTCGGGCGCTCCGGTCGCGTCCGCGACCGCTGAGCCGTCCGTGTCCACGAGCCGGTGACCGGGCTCGCTCGACCAGGTACCGGCATGCTCCCGGCTCGGACCGCCCGACCGATCAGGGCCGGGGAGCGGATTCACGTCGTGGGTGCCGCCGGAGCCGGTGCCAGCGCGGCCGTCCTCCATGCCGCATGGGCCGGTGGGGAGCCGGATGGCTGCGATCCCGGTGGCCCATCGCCCTACACGGCGCCGATCGAGGCAGCCGGGATCGCGCTTGCGTGGGAGCATGCCGCCGCCCATGTGACTCGCACGCCGCCGCCGGACCGACTGGCCGTCACCAAGGCCCTGACGGCGATCGAACCGGATCATCCCGAGCTCGTCGCCGCCCGGCGGGTGGGCGTCCCGATCGAGCCGTGGCAGCAGGTCATCGCGGATGCCGCGGTCGGGAAGACCCTGATCGGTGTCGCCGGGACCCACGGAAAGAGCACATCGGCGGGCTGGCTCGTCCATGTCCTCCAGGCGGCCGGCGGCGACCCGTCCGCGTTCGTCGGGGCGCTCCTGCCGCGGGCCATCACCGGTGGCCTGCCGGCGACCGCGCGCCGTGGCGCCGGTTCGACGTTCGTCGTGGAGGCGGACGAATACGCCGGTAACTTCGATGCCTACCGGCCGGCGATCGCAATCGTGACCTCGGCCGAGTGGGATCACCCCGACGTCTTCGCCGACCGGAGTGCCGTCATCGGCGCGTTCGATCGCTGGCTCCGCGCGGCCGCCCGCGACATCGACCGGGCGGGCGCCGACGGGTCGGCCGACGGGCCCGCCGGCTCGCGGGTCGTGCCGTCGATCGCGGTGATCAATGTTGCCGACGGCGGGGCGGCCGAGCTTGCGGACGGCCTGCGGGACTGGCCGGGGACGATCCTCGCGACCGCCATCGTCGACACCGATGCCGTGCGGGCCGCCAGCTTCGGTCGAGGGATCGCCGAGCAGTACGCGACCCTGACCGGCCCCGCTCGGAGTCTGCTCGGCCGGATCGTTGCGCAGGAGCCCGATGGGACGACGATCGAGATCCACGGTCTCGACGAACGAGGTGGCCCGCTCCCGGTCCGGTTGTCCACGGCCGGCCGCCACAACGCCGCCAACGCCCTCGGGGTTGCCGGTGCCGCGCTCGCCGCCGGGATCGGGTCCGCCGCCATCGCCGCCGGGCTGGCCTCGTTCGGCGGCGTGGGGCGACGACTCGAGCGCAAGGGCGAAGTGGCCGGCGTCGTCGTGTTCGACGACTACGGCCACCATCCGACCGCGATCCGAGCGACCCTCGGCGCCGTTCGCCAGCGTGCGCCTGGCCGGCGAGTGTGGGCGGTGTACGAGCCGTTGACCTTCCATCGTACGGCAGCGCTCCTCGGCGAGTTCGCTGCCGTCCTCGCCGAGGCTGACGCGGTCGCGATCGCGGACATCTGGGCGGGCCGCGACCCCGACACGACGATCGCGTCGGCGGCGGGCCTGGCCGAGGCGGTGGCGAAGCGCAACCCGGCGATCCCGGTCGCGGCGCCCGGATCGGTCGAGGCGACCGCGGCATGGTTGGCCGGCGAGGTCCGCCGCGGCGATGCCGTCCTCGTCATGGGCGGCGGGCGGAGCTATCGGATCGGGGAGCTGCTGCTCGAGGCGCTCGCCGACCGCTGATCGATCGATCAGGGCATACTGGGCCGATCATCCCGGATCGTGACGCCGTCATCGACGCGCCGCCGATCGCCGCACTGCAGGGAGGCCCATGGCCGGAGACGTTTCCTTCGATGTCGTCAGCGACTTCGACGAGCAGGAGCTGCGCAACGCACTCGACCAGGTCCGTCGCGAGGTCGGCCAGCGGTTCGACTTCAAGGGCGTGACCGTCGATCTCGAGCAGACGAAGGACGAGCTCACCCTCGTGACCGACGACGAGCATCGGGCGGCGGCGATCAAGGACCTGATCGAGTCGAAGGCGGTCCGGCGCAACCTGTCGCTCAAGATCTTCGATTGGGGCAAGGTCGAGCCGGCGGGTGGCAACAAGGTCCGTCAGACGATCACGCTCAGGCGGGGGCTGAACGACGAGCTCGCGAAGAAGATCAGCAAGCTGATCCGCGAGGAGTTCCCGAAGGTCAAGCCGCAGATCCAGGGCGACGCGGTCCGGGTGTCTGGCAAGAGTCGCGACGAGCTCCAGAAGGTGATCGGCCGGCTGCGCGAGCTCGAGGAGCTGCCTGTTCCGCTCCAGTTCGAGAACTATCGGTAGCCCGCCGATGATGCCCGGCTCCCGCTACGCGCGGATCCTGATGATCATCGTCGCCGTGGTCGTTGCGACCGGCATGGTCGTCGCCATGGCCGGCAGCCCGGCCGTGCGCTGATGGTGGACGAGCGAACGGAGCTGACCGCGGTCCAGATCGACGACGCCGCAAACGAACCGACCACCGCCGAGCCGGCACCCGAGTTGGCCGACGAACCGACCACCGCCGAGCCGGCACCCGAGGCGCCGCCGGAGCCCGAGCAGCCGACGCCGGTCGACGATGGATCCGGCTCCGATCCCGGCAATGATCGGGACGTCCCTGAGGACCCTCGCGACGAGGGCCCCGGCGAGGCCGCGCCGCCGCCCGAACCGGCGGGCCCGCGGACGGTCGGCCGATTCATCGCCGACGCCCTTCGAGCCGCGGGCGTCCGCTACGCCTTCACCGTGCCCGGCGAGAGCTTCCTGGGCCTTCTCGAGGGGTTTCAGGCCGCCGGGATCCGGGTCGTCGCCACGCGCCACGAGGGCGCGGCGGCGTTCATGGCCGAGGCCCACGGCCAGCTGACCGGGCGTCCGGCGGCGGCGATCGGGACGCGCGGCGTCGGGGCGGCGAACCTTGCGATCGGGATCCACACCGCCCGCCAGGACTCGTCGCCGATGTTCGCGCTCGTCGGCCAGGTCGATCGGGAGTTCCTCGGTCGCGAAGCGTTCCAGGAGATCGACCAGGCGGCGACGATCGGTGGGCTCGCCGTTCATGCTGCCGAGCTGACCGCGGTCACCGACGTCCCGCGGATGGTCGGCGACGCCGTCCGGGCCGCCCTGGCCGGTCGACCCGGCCCTGCATTCCTGTCTGTGCCCGAGGACCTTCTCGACGAAGAGCTGCCCGCCGAGGCGCAGCTCGACACGTCGCGCCCGGCGCCCCTCCGACCCGAGCCCGACGACGTCCGAGCGGTCCTTCACCTGCTGGCTGCCGCGAAGCGCCCCGTCATCCTTGCTGGCGGAGGGGTCCTGCGGGCCCGCACGTCGACCGATCTCGTCCGCCTTGCCGAGCTCCTTCGCGTTCCGGTCATCGCCGGCTGGCGGCGTGCCGACGTCATCTCGAACGATCATCCGCTCTACCTCGGGATGGCGGGCTATGGCAGCCCGCGGACGGTCCGCGAGCGGCTCGAACAGGCCGATGCGATCCTCGTCATCGGGTGCCGTCTATCGGAGATCTCGTCGTTCGGCTACGCGATCCCGACCGCCGGCCAGGCGTGGATCCACGTCGACGTCGAGCCGCTCGTCGAACGGGCCGGACTCGTGCCCGCACGGCGAACCATTCGCTCCGACGCCCGCGCATTCCTGCGCGCGGCTGTTGCCCGGCTCCAGGAGTCCGTCCTCGACGCCGCGTCGGCGGACGCTCGTCAGGCGGTCAACGTCGCGGACCGAGCGGCCTGGGAGGGTGCCACGACCCCCGATCCGGCGTCGTGGATCGGTCCGGGCGTGCATCCCGGCCACGCGATCGCGGCCGTCCGACGGCTCGTCCCGGACGACGCGATCATCACGACCGACGCCGGCAACTTCGGCCTGTGGGTCGCTCGCCACTTCCGGTTCCGGCGGCCCGGAACGTTTCTCGGTCCGACGTCCGGGGCGATGGGCTATGCGCTCCCGGCGGCGATCGCGGCCGGCCTGGTCCACCGCGACCGAGTCGTGGTCGCGTTCGCCGGCGACGGCGGGTTCGCGATGCCACTGGCCGAGCTCGAGACGGCGGTCCGCGAGAAGGCGAAGGTCATCGCGATCGTCTTCGACAACGAGCGCTACGGGACGATCCGGATGCACCAGGATCGGCGCGGCGGGGGAGCCGAAGGCGCAATCGCGACGGACCTCGGGTCGATCGACTTCGCAGCGATCGCTCGCGCGTGCGGCGCTCGCGGGATCCGGGTCGAGACCGACGCCGCCTTCGAGCAGGCCGTCCGCCAGGCGCTGGCCAACGACCGCCCGACGGTGATCCAGGTGGCGCTCGATCGTGGCTGGGTGTCGCCTGACCTGCCGTTCGTCGCCGGTGGCTGACAGCGGACCGCGACGGACCTTCCACCTCACGCCGCAGGCCTGGTGGGAGGCGGCGGATCCGGCGGCACCGCTCGGCGCGCCGTCGCTCGAGCACGAGGGTTTCATCCACTGCACCGACGGCGCGGCCGAGATGGTCGCAACCGCGAACCGGCACTACCTTGCCGATCCGGCCTCCTTCGTCATCCTGACGGTCGACCTCGGCCGGGTTTCGAGCTTGTGGAGCGCCGATGACCCGGGCGGGATCTATCCGCACCTCTTCGGGCCGATCGATCGGGCGGCGATCATCGCCGCCGTTGTCGCCCCGCGCGACGCCGCCGGCCGCTTCCTGCCGTTCGAATCCTGACCTGTCGGCGGCGGTATCGTCTGATCATGACCCGCCCACCGAAGGCCCCCGTCGATCCTGACGATGCCCCGCTCAAACGGCTCGGCGGAGGTCGCTGGCAGACGCGCGACGAGCGCTTCATGATCGAGCCGCAGTCGGGGACGTGGGTGATCGTCGACGGCGAACAGACGGACGATCTCGGAATGGCGCTGGTCCGCGGACCATTTCCGAGCCTGACGATCGCGAAGGCGGCGATTGCGACGGCCCGCGCGAGCGCGCCCGCGGCCTCCCCGCTGACCGAGCGGATCGAACGGCGCCGTGCCCAGCCCGTGCCGGACGCCCCGCCGCGCGACTCGGCAACCACGTCACCCACCCGTCGATTTCGCCGGGGCGAGCCGCGCAAGCCCACGACGGAAGCCCCGCAGCTGAGGTCGCCCGCTGAGGCCCGGGCAGGGCCTGCCCGTGCGAAGGCCAAACGAGACGCGGACGAAGCCCGCGAGCCCGGCTGGCTCTCGGACCTCGAGGCTGCCGAACGCGGCCGTGCTCGCCGGCTGATCGATCGACTCCTCGAGGACGGCATCCCCGACGCCGAGGGGCTGGTCCGCCGCGATGTCGTCGGCCACGTGCCCGCGCTGGCGGCAGCGGCCATCGCTCGCCGCCTGTCCGAGCTCGACGCGGACGCGACACCCAACGACGTCGCCGAGCTGCTGGCCGACGGTCGCGACGATCGCCTCGGCGTTCGCTGGCGACTCGTCGACGGAGACGGTCGCCCGATCGTTCTTGATCATGCGGCGCGCCGCCGCTGACTCGCGCTCGACCGGCCGCGACCGGCCGGGGTCAGTCCGGAGCGACGATCGGCAGATCCGAGCGGGCCCGGAGGTGGAACGCGACGCCGTAGACGTCGCCGGTCTCGGGATCGCGCCGCGGAACCGCCGTCAGCCGCCACGTCCCGTCGAGTCGGTCGACCCAGCGGGCGAGCGGTCGCCCATCACTGAGCACGGCATCGAGCAGGGCGAACGCCTCCGCCGGGAGGTCGAGCATCGTCTCGCGCGCCGGCAGCCCGACGGCCGCAGTGCCGAACATCGTCAGGAAGGCCGGGTTGCCGTAGACGACGATGTGGCCCGGTCCGTTCGCGAACCCCGCGGGCCGGCGTTGGAAGGCCGGCAGGTCCGGCTCCGAATCGACGGGAAGGAACGGCTGGCCCATCGCCCGCCATCATGGCGCGCGCGCACCCATCGCGCACGGCGATTGACGTGTCGCGAGGCTGCGACGCATGGGCCGATCAGGGCCGGCGGTCCGCCCGGCGGTTCCGACGCGCCGGAGCGACCTCGTCGGCCGCCTTGCGCTGTGCGTCCTGGATCTGCTTGAAGACCTTGCCCATCCCGGGTCGCATGAGGTCGCGCTGCTCCGCGTCCGCCTCGCGATCGCGCCGCCGCACCCGCTCCGCTTCGCGGGCGTCGAGATCGTCGTCGGCGGTCATGGGTCGATCGTCGAGCAGCTGCCCGGTCGACGTCAACCCCGGCGGCCGGTCGTGCCATCCTTCGCGGATGCAGGCACTGATCTTCGACCTGGACGGAACCCTCGTCGACACCGTCTACGCCCATGTCTTCGCGTGGCAGCGCGCCCTGCTCGATCTCGGCAGCCCGGTCGACGGCTGGCGGATCCACCGCCGGATCGGGATGAGCGGCGGTCTGTTCGCGCGGGCGGTGGCGCGCGAGATCGGGCGCGAGCTCGAGCCGGACGAGGCCGAGGCGCTCCAGCGCCGCCACGGCGAGGTGTTCCGCGAGATCCTCCCCGAGCGACGCCCGTTGCCCGGGGCGATCGAGCTGCTCGCGGCGCTCCGCCGGGCAGGCGTCCCCCACGGGATCGCGACGTTAGGACGACGGCCGGAGATCGACGCCTCGCTCGACGTGTTGGACAGCCCGCCGGACATGGTCGTGATCGAGCGGGGCGACGTCCTGTGGGCCAAGCCCGAGCCCGATCTCTTCCTCGCCTGCCAGGAGCGGCCCGGGGTTGCCGCCCGTGACTGCTATGTCGTCGGGGACGCCGTCTGGGACCTGCTCGCGGCGCGTCGGGCGGGTATGCTCAGCGTCGGGCTGTTGACCGGCGGGTATGGCGGGGACGAGCTGCGCTCGGCCGGGGCCTTCCGCGTCTACCGCGACGCCGCCGAGCTCCAAGAGTCGCTCGACGAGCTCGGCATCGCGCTCGGGCCCGCCTGACCGTCGGCGGGTCGTCATGCCCGACGTCACGCCCCACCTCACGCCGGTCGAGGCCGCCGTCGCGCTCGGAATCGAGCACGGAATCCGCGCCGACGAACCGCGCGTGCTCAAGGACGGCAGCAATTTGCTCGTCCACCTCCTCCCCGCGCCGGTCGTCGTCCGGGTGGCGACCTTCACGGCCCGAATCCGGCGCGACCCGCTGCCGTACCTGGAGCGCGAGGTCCGTCTCGCCTCGGCGCTCGTCGCGGAGGGCGCGGCGGTCGCCCGGCCGAGCTCGCTGATGCCGGCGGGCCCGCATCTTCGCGGTGGCTGGGCGATGTCGGCGTGGGGATACGTCGAGCACGAGCCCGGTGCCATCCCCGACGGGCCGACGGCGCTGGCCGCGCTCGATTCGCTGCACGAGGCGATGCGTCGCGTGTCGATCGACCTACCGCCGCT
>JANMCU010000119.1:0-6331 GCA_031361415.1 Chloroflexota bacterium
CGACGGCAGCCCGGGCGCGGTCGGCGCAGAAGCCATTGCGGAAGCCACGACCCACGAAGTCACGGAGCCGACTGCGTTCAGCGCGTTCACCACCGAAACGAAGGTACCGCTACCCCGGACCGAGGTCCGGTGTCGGAAGACGTGACGGCCATCAATCTCATGGTCAGCGGCTGACCCCAATCTGACGCCGGGCGGAGCGGCCGCTCGGCACCGATCACGGTCAACGCCGGGCGGGAACCATCCGCCCGGCGTTTCCGCATCCGTTCACCCGGACTTGAGGCGGGGGCTTGCGCGCGGCCTACACTGGGCGTCCTCGCCACGGCCACCGGAGACCTCGCTCGATGCCCGACCCTTCGCACCCGTACGACCGCCCGTCCGATCCGGCCAAGCGCCATTCGGCCGCCCTCACCGACGGCCCCGATCGCGCCGCCGCGCGCGGCATGCTCAAGGCAATCGGCTTCACCGACGAGGACCTCGCCAAGCCGATCGTCGGCGTCGGGACGAACTGGATCGAGACGATGCCCTGCAACTACAACCATCGACGGCTGGCCGAGTCCGTCAAGGCCGGCATCCGGGCGGCCGGTGGGACGCCGATGGAGTTCGGGACGATCTCGGTCAGCGACGGCGTTTCGATGGGCACCGAGGGGATGAAGGCCTCGCTGATCAGCCGCGAGGTCGTCGCCGATTCGATCGAGCTCGTCGCGCGCGGCCACCTGTTCGATGGGGTCGTCTGCATCTTCGGCTGCGACAAGACGGGACCCGGCGCGGCGATGGCGCTCGGCCGGCTCGACATCCCGGGCCTGGCGCTCTACTCGGGCACGATCCATCCCGGCGTCCGCTCGGCGACGATGGGCGGCAACGGATCGCGCGACGCGACGGTCGTCACGATCTTCGAGGCGATCGGAGCCTACCGGGCCGGCAAGATCAGCCTCGACGAGCTGTACGAGGTCGAGAGCGCCTCCTGCCCGGGTCCCGGAGCCTGCGCCGGACAGTTCACGGCCAACACGATGAGCATGGTCATGGAGACACTCGGGCTGTCGCCGGGCGGCCTCAACGGAATCCCGGCCGAGGACCCCGCCAAGGACGACGCGGCCCGCGCTGCCGGCGAGATGGTGATGCGTCTCGTCCGCGACGACATCCGGCCGTCCACGTTCGTGACCCGCCGCTCGATCGACAACGCGATCGCCTCGGTGGCCGCGACCGGCGGCTCGACGAACGCGGTCCTCCATCTCCTCGCGATCGCCCACGAGTACGGCATCCCGCTCGACATCGACGAGTTCGGGGCGATCGCCGACCGGACGCCGATCGTCGCCGACCTCCAGCCCGGCGGCCGCTATGTCGCCACCCACCTGTATGAGGCGGGCGGGCTCGGTCTCGTGTTCCGGGAGCTGCTGGCCGGCGGCAAGATCGACGGTACGGCGCCCAACGTCGACGGCCGGACGACCGCCGAGATCGCCGCGGGCGCGGTCGCGACGAAGGGCCAGGACGTCGTGGTCCCGTTCGACCGGCCGATCAAGCCGACCGGCGGGCTGGCGATCCTGCGCGGCTCGCTGGCGCCCGACGGCTGCGTCGTCAAGCTGGCCGGTCACGAGCGCCGGCTCCACCGTGGACCCGCCCGCGTGTTCGACTCGGAAGGCGAGTGCTACGCCGCGGTCCGCGATCGGCGGATCGTTCCGGGCGACGTTGTCGTCATCCGCTATGAGGGTCCGGTCGGCGGGCCCGGCATGCAGGAGATGTTGAGCGTCACGGGCGCCCTCGTCGGCGAGGGCCTCGGCGACACGGTCGCCTTGATCACCGACGGCCGGTTCTCGGGCGGCACGCACGGGCTGATGATCGGCCACATCGCCCCCGAAGCTGCCCTCGGCGGTCCGATCGGGCTGGTCGAGGAGGGCGACGAGATCGTGATCGACGTCGACGCCGGCCGGCTCGACCTGACCGTCCCGGCCGACGTGATCGAGCAGCGCCGTGGGCGCTGGTCGGCGCCGACGCCACGCTACGCCAGCGGCGTGATGGCGAAGTACGCGGCGCTCGTCTCATCCGCGTCGGAGGGCGCGGTGACGACCGGCCGGCGGATGACCGCGGCGCTCCGCCGGGCGAGCGAGCCGGATGGTGCGGGCGGCGCCGCCCCGGACACGGTGATCGCGGGCGGATGACGGTCCGGATCGGGTTCAAGACCTCGCCACAGGACGTCGACTGGGCCACGGTCGATGCGACTTGGGCGCGCGCCGGCGAGCTGGCCGCGGAGCCCGGCGGCAGGTTCGACAGCGGCTGGCTCAACGATCACCTGACGAACCTCGACGCCGACCGGCCGGGCCCGTCGCTCGAAGCGCTGACCCTGCTCGCGACCCTCGTCCATCACGTCCCGGGGATGAGCGTCGGCCACGCCGTTCTCTCGAACACCTTCCGCCACCCGGTGCTCCTCGCCAAGGCGGCCACGGTCCTCGACCACGCGACCGACGGCCGGTTCGTCCTCGGCCTCGGGGCCGGCTGGTTCGACGGCGAGCACCTTCCATTCGCGATCGAACTGCCACCGATCGGGCCGCGCATCGACCGGCTGATCTCGGCCGTCGCGACGCTCCAGGCGCTGTTCTCGGCCGTTGCAGCCGAACCCGCCGGCGTCACTCGGGACGACCCGTTCTACCCGCTCGCCGGTGCGGTCAACGCGCCCGCACCGCGCACCCCAGGCGGGCCGCCGCTGTACCTGGGCGGGCAACGCCCGCGCGGCATCGGGCTCGCGGCGCGAACCGCCGCCGGGTGGCTGCTGCCCGGGACGCACGCCGGCAACATCGCCTACTTCGCCGACAGGCACGCCGAGGTCGCCGCGGCGCTCGAAGCCGAAGGACGCGATCCGTCCGCGTTCGACTTCGTCGGCCAGGTCGGGACCGGTGTGACCGCGGCGAGCCGGCGCGAGGCGGTCGATGCGTCCGTCGGGCTGGTCGAGGCAGGCGCGACCCACGTCATCCTCGGGATGCCGGCATCACTCGGCCCGGCAGGGCTCGACGAGGTGGCCCGCGAGTGCCTCGCTCCGCTCCGGGAACGGTTCGGGTGACCCTGGTCGTCCGGCCGGCAACGTCATCGGACGACGACCTTGCCGCCATCGTCCGGATCGTGAGCGCCACCTCACCGGAGGACGGCACGTCGGTCGAGGACATGCGCTGGTCGGAGGTGACCTACCCGGGCGTCGTCCGATACCTCGCCGATCTCGACGGGCATCCCGTCGGCGCAGCGACCGTCGGCCGGATCTTCATGTACCCCCCGGAATTCGAAGCATTCTGGGCCACGGTCGACGTCCTGGCCGACGCGCGCCGGCTGGGCATCGGCGGAGCGCTCCTCGCGGCCGTGGCGAGGAGCGCGGCCGCGGCGGGCAGGACCCACCTCCACATCCCGACGACGAGTGACCGACCGGACGCCATCGCCTTCCTCGCGCGGCGCGGCTTTCTCGAGTACGAACGGACGCGGGCGGTCCGCCTCGAGCTGGCCGGGCGGGCGCGACCGGCCGACAATCCGCCCGACGGTATCGAGCTGACCGACCTTGCCGCCCGGCCGGACCTCGTCGCCGGTGTGCACGCCGTCGCCCTCGAGACGTTCCCGGACATCCCGGGCGGCGACCGGCCGATGGCCGCAGGCGAGCTCGCCGAGTTCCGGGCCCGCGACGTCGATCGGCCGGGCATCCCGCCGGACGCGTTCGGGGTCGCCGTCGAGCGGACCGGTGGCGTCGTCGGATATGCCGCCCTGATGCTCAAGCCGGGCGATCCGAGCGTTGGCCTCCACGACATGACGGCGGTCGCCCGCGCCTGGCGGCGTCGCGGCCTGGCGGGAGCGCTGAAGCGTCGGACGATCGGCTGGGCGATCGACCACGGACTGACCGCGCTCGAGACCGGCAACGACGAAGGCAACCACGCGATGCAGGGCGTCAACGCGCGTCTCGGCTACCGCCCGCTGGCGGACCTCCTCACGATGCGCGGACCGCTCGATCGGGCGATGATGAAGCGGTGAACGTCCCGCCCGATCCGCAGGCATACGACACCGAGCGCAGTGCCGCCGCACGGCGTCGCGGCCTGTCGACCCCGTACATCCCCGGCGGCCGTGATCCCGATCCGGCGAGCGCGGAGGCCGAGGATCGGCGCTGGACCCGGATCCTGCTGACCATGGTGATCGTGATCGTCCTTGCCGGGTTCGTCCTCGGGATCATCGCGGTCCTGACCGGGTTCACAGGCCTCGTGGGCTTCACGGACTGACCGTGGCGATCGGGCCGAACGACCTTCCGTCGGCCGGCCTGGACGGACATGTCATCGAGCGCGCGGGCGGCGAGCTCGTCGAGACGCTCCGCGCGCTGATCCGGATTCCGTCGGTCAACCCCGTGCCGGCCGACGCGCCGGATGGCGAGACGGTCGCGGCGCGCTGGATCGCCGGCGCCCTGTCCGACGCCGGTCTCGAACCGGAGATCCTCGAGATGGTTCCCGGCCGTGGCTCGGTGTTCGCCCGGCTCCGTGGCGACGGCACCGGGGGCGAGGCGCTGCTCCTGCTCAGCCATCTCGACGTCGTGCCCGCGCCGGCCGAGCTGTGGAGCCACGGCCCGTTCGACGGCGACCTCGATGGCGGCTACATCTGGGGCCGGGGCGCGGTCGACATGAAGAACCTTCTCGCGATGGAGCTGACCGTCGTCCGGATGCTCTCCGCGGGGGCGCGCGCCGCCGGCCGCGATCCGGCCTCCGACCCGATCCCGGGGCTGACCCGCGACATCCTCTTCGCAAGCACGGCCGACGAGGAGGCCGGCGGCCTCAACGGGATCGGCTGGATCGTCGCGGAACGGCCGGAACTGCTCCGGGCCGCGGCGGCGATCAACGAATCCGGGGCTGTCGCGACCACCTTCGGGGGCCACCGCTTCTATCCGATCGGCGTCGCGGAGAAGGGGTACGCGGTCTACCGCCTGACGGTCCACGGGGTGTGGGGCCACGGCTCGATGCCACGCGACGACAACGCGGTGATCCGGGCCGCGGCGGTCATCGGCCGTCTCGCCGCCCAGGGCGGCCCGCGCCCGACCGACGTCATGCGGACCTTTCTGTCCGGCGTCGCCGATCACGTCGAGGTCGAGCCGGCCCGGCTGCTGCGGGCGCTCGCGAGCGAGGACCCGCGGCTGGGCGAGGCAGCGCTCGACGCGATCTGCGAGCCGGTCCCTGCCCGCGTGATCCGGGCGCTCCTGCGCGACACGATCAGCCCGACGATCGTGCACGGCGGGGTGAAATACAACGTCATCCCGGGCGAGGCCACGATCGAGCTCGACTGCCGGCTCCTGCTCGGGACGACCGAGGCCGACATGCGCGAGTCGATCATCGGCCGGCTGGGGGATCTCGCGGCCCATGTCGATGTCGATCTCGTCATTCACGCCCCACCGGTGGCGGCGCCGGTCGAGGGCGACCTCTACCCGATCCTGGCACGGACGGTCGTCGACCACGACCCGGCCGGGATCCCGCTGCCGTTCATGGTCCCGTTCGCGACGGACGCCAAGCACATGGCCGCGCTCGGCGTCCCGACATACGGCTTCTCGCCGCTTCAGCTCGCCCCCGACGAGCCGTTCATGGAACGCTTCCACGGCGTCGACGAGCGGGTCGGCGTCGACGCCCTGCGCTGGGGCCTGCCGGTGCTCTACGACGTCGTCCGCCGCTTCTGCGGATAGACCGTGGACTTCATCGACTTCGACCTGATTGCCATCGTCGGGGTCCGGATTTACGACGTGCTGCTCGTCCTGATGTGCCTTATCACCGGCCAATGGATCCGTGAGGAAGCTCGCATTGCGGGCTGGACGCTCCTCACGCGTCGCGTGGTGACAGCAATCGCTTGGGCCCTCGCGCTCAGCTCCGTCGGAGGGTTCGTGTCTGACACCCTGTGGCTGGAGCTCGCCGCGTTGTTGGCTGTGCTCGCGACCTTCTTCGCATCCGGGGCGATCATCACGGCGATCGCCGAACACCCGATTGTGCGACCGACGGGCCATCCGGGCGCCGCCGCCGAAGGCGAGATGACGTCGGAGCGCGCCCAACAGATCCGCGTGGCAGGCCGTTTGATGGCATTTGCCGCCGGGGTCGTTCTCGGAGGATCGGCGTTCTTCGGTCGGTCGCTTCCCCTCGGCGCCGACATCGTCCTCCTGGGCTGGCTTGCCTCGAGACGGCCGATCCCGGCGGTCTGGATCTCGCTACTCGGCGTTGCTGTCGGCCTGGTCGGGGGAGGCCTCGTGACGATGGACTCAGCACCACTCACGATCGCGCTACTTGCCGTCGGCATCGCTCTTCTTGCCCTGATCCTCAGGCGCGAGGCGAACCGCCCCCTTCCGGCG
>JANMCU010000153.1:0-6533 GCA_031361415.1 Chloroflexota bacterium
CTTCGACGCCCCGCGGGGGCAGTAGATCCGCAAGTTATCGGGCCAACGAGTCGCGACGCCCCTTGCGGACGTCGTCTCCCGGCATCGGGCGTTTCACGTATTGGATGGAATCGCCGATGACCGAGACGTCTAGAATGTCGCCGGCCTCGATCCCCAGCCTCGCTCGTGCCTCCGCGGGAACGGTGATCCGGTTCCTTGCGTTGAGCTTGACGACCTTCATGCCAGTGCACGGTAGGCACCTACCGGTGGGCCGTCGAGAGTCACGGATCCGGCCCGGCCAGCTCGGACTCGTAGAGGGCGGTCACCTTTCCACCCGCGAATGCCAGCACCGCAGCCCGGACCTCCTCCTGCTTCAGGTCAAGCACGCGGAGATCCCCGTCGCGTGGTTGGCAACCCGCCCTCGGCTGCCTTGACCTCGAGTGCGACGGAATCAGTCCCGGCTTCCCGCAGAGCGATGACGTCGTCGCCGATGTCGATCATGGAGCAAAGTCTATGCTCCATGCCGCTAAAGTTGATGGTCTTGGGCCATAGACTTTCGCGGGCGAGCCGCGGGATCGGGATCAGCCTCCCAACGTGCGCTTGCGCTCCTCGAACTCGGTCGCGTCGATCTCGCCACGGGCGTAGCGCTGGCGCAGGAGCGCGAGCGCTGTGTCGTCGTCGCCGGACGGCCCGCCCGATTTCTGCTCGCTGTTCCGGATGAGCCAGCGGATGCCGAGAACGATCAGGGCGATGAGCCCGACGGTCAGCCCGACCGACAGTGCCGCCGAGAGCAGGAAGAAGACGCCAAACCCGCCATCGAAGAACATCGACATCCCCTTCGTCCGTCAGCTCGGCCAGGCGAGGACCATGATCCGGAGCTCGGTCATGTCCTCGATCGCCCAGCGGATTCCCTCGCGCCCGAGGCCCGAGTCCTTGACCCCGCCATAGGGCATGTGGTCGGTCCGGTAGGTCGGGACGTCGTTGATGATCACGCCGCCAACCTCGAGCTCGTTGAACGACGTCCATGCGGCACCGAGATCGTTCGTGAACACTCCGGTCTGGAGCCCGAACATCGAGTCGTTGACCCGCCGGATCGCGTCGTCCATGTCGCGGAACTTGAACGCGACGACGAGCGGCGCGAACGCCTCGTTCGAGCAGACCGCCGCGGTCGCCGGGACGTCCGTGAGGATCGTCGGCGGGAAGAACGTGCCGTCGGCCGTGCCGCCGAGGAGCGCCTTGCCGCCCGCGGCGAGCGCCTCGTCGACCCCGCGCTGGGTCCGGGACGCGGCCTTCTGGTCGACCATTGGCCCGACGTCGGTCTGCGGATCGAGCGGATCGCCAACCTTGAGCGCCCGCGCGCCCTCGACGAGCTTCGGCATGAACGTGTCCCAGATGTCCTCATGGATGAACATCCGCTGGACGCTGATGCAGACCTGGCCGGCGTACGCGAACGCGCCGACGATGCAGCGCTTGACGGCCCAGTCCAGATCGGCGCTCTTGTCGATGATCACCCCCGCGTTGCCACCGAGCTCGAGGACCACCCGCTTCTTGCCGGCGCGCTCCTTCATCCGCCAGCCGACCGACGGGCTGCCCGTGAACGTGAGGAGCTTGAAGCGCTCGTCGCTGACCATCCGGTCGCCGAGCTCGCGGCTCATCGGCAGGATGCTGACCGAGCCCATCGGGGCGCCGGCCTCCTCGACGATCTCGGCCACGGTCAGCATGACGAGCGGGTCCTTGGACGGCGGCTTCAGGACGATCGGGTTGCCCGACGCGATCGCCGGCGAGAGCTTGTGGGCGGCGAGGTTGAGGGGGAAGTTGAACGGGCTGATCGCCGCGATCGGGCCGATCGGGAAGCGCCGGGTGATGCCCATCCGGCCCTTGCCCGATGGCGCGAGGTCGAGCGGGATCGTCTCGCCGACCATCCGCTCGGCCTCTTCCGCGCCAAGCCGGAACGTGATGACAGCGCGGTCGACCTCGACGAGCGAATCGCGGATCGGCTTGCCCGCCTCGAGCGCGATCAGCCGGCCGAGCTCCTCGCGCCGCGCCTTGATCCCGGCGCTGATGTTGCGCAGGATCGCGCCGCGCTCGTAGGCCGGGAGGTGTCGGGTGACCTCGAACGCCTTGACTGCCGCCTCGACGGCCTGCTCGTACTGGGCCTCCGTCGCGTGGAAGGTCGACCCGGCCGGATGGTCGGGGTCGGCCGGGTTCGCGACGATGAGCGGATCGTCGGATTCGACCCAGGTGCCAGCGAGGAAGATCGGATGCGGCTTGGCGCCGGTCGTTGCGGTCATCTGGGATCGCTCCTGCGAACGGGCTCGATCGTGACATTCTATCCGTGCCCCGTTCACCGCCCAGCGCGAGGTCCAGCCCATGAGTCCCTCCCGATCGCCGTCCTTGCGGGAGCTTCTGCAGGTCAAGCCCGGCGCCAGGGTCCGGCTCGCGAACCTCGACGCCGGCGAGACCCACGGCCGCACCAGGTCGGGGTCGGCGGCCGAGCTCCAGAGGGGCCTCGACCGCCTGACCGACCTCCAGGATCGTCTCTGGGCGGAGCAGAGGCACCCGGTCCTGATCGTCCTCCAGGGCATCGACGCGGCGGGCAAGGACGGCTCGGTCAGGCATGTGATGAGCGCCTTCAACCCGATGGGCTGCCGAGTCACGTCGTTCAAGACGCCGACCCAGATCGAGCTCGCCCACGACTACCTCTGGCGCGTCCACCAGGTGACGCCGGGCAAGGGCGAGATCGCGATCTTCAACCGCTCGCACTACGAGGACGTTCTCGTCGTCCGGGTCCACGACATCGTGCCGAAGAAGGTCTGGTCAAAGCGCTACGACCAGATCAACGCGTTCGAGGAGCTTCTCGCGACGGCCGGGACGACCACCATCAAGTTCTTCCTGTGGATCGACCAGGACGAGCAGAAGGCGCGCTTCCAGTCGCGCGTCGACGACCCGAACAAGCGCTGGAAGTTCCGGCTGGGCGACCTCGCCGAGCGAAAGCTCTGGGACTCGTACGTGGCCGCCGACGAGGAGGTTCTCCGCCGGACCTCGACCGCCGCGGCCCCCTGGTACGTCATCCCGGCGAATCGCAACTGGTTCCGCAACCTCGCGATCGCCGACATCGTCGCCGACACCCTCGACGAGCTGAACCCACGCTACCCGCCGGCCCCGGAGGACCTGACCGGGGTCGTCATCGAATAGCGACGCCGAGCGCGAAATGTAGAATCGGGCCCGCGGACGCCCACCTCATGGAGGGAATCATGGCTGGCCAGTTTCGGGAGTTCCTGCTCAAGACCAACGCCCTGGCCCTCGCGATCGGCGTGATCATCGGCGGTGCTCTCGGGACCGTCGTGAACTCGCTGGTCAACGACATCATCATGCCCCCGATCGGGGTCGTCCTTGGCGGCGTCGACTTCGGCCAGCTGAAGTTCGTCCTGAAGCAGGCGGTCGGTGGCGACCCGACGACCGAGGTCGCGATCCGCTGGGGCGCCTTCGTGAACGCCATCATCGCGTTCATCGTGATCGCGTTCGTCGTCTGGCAGATCTCGAAGATGTTCATCAAGGAACCGGCGCCGGAAGACGTGAAGACCTGCCCGTTCTGCAAAGAGGCGAACGCCGTCGACGCATCGAAGTGCCGGGCGTGCGCCAGCTCGATCTGAGCGGTCAGGCCTCCCGGGCGCGGGGGTAGGAACCGAGAACCCGGACCATCTCGGTCTCCGCGCGCAGATCGTCCAGGGCGGCGGCGCACGCGGGATCGTC
The DNA here is from genome assembly GCA_031361415.1 of Chloroflexota bacterium. Taxonomy (GTDB): domain Bacteria; phylum Chloroflexota; class Limnocylindria; order Limnocylindrales; family CSP1-4; genus CF-46. The sequence continues at coordinate 3,733 of JANMCU010000153.1, forward strand.
CACCGCGGCATCGACGTCGACCCAGAACACGTACTCCCAGCGCGCGCGACGGGCCGGGCGGGACTCGAGCGAGGAGAGGTTGACGCCGCGCCCGGCGAAGGCGCCGAGACAGCGGTGAAGGGAGCCCGGCACGTTGCGGACCGCGAATACGAGAGTCGTCCGCCGGGGCGCCGTCGGATCGGTGCCGGCCGGTGGCGTGTCGTCGCTTCGCGACAGGACGGCGAATCGGGTCCGGTTCTCCTCACCCGCCTGGATGTCGGTCGCGAGGATCTCGAGCCCGTAGAGGTCGGCGACGCGGGGCGAGGCCACGGCCGCGGCATGGCGCTCGCGGCGCTCGGCGATCATCCGGGCCGCGCCCGCCGTGTTATACGTCGTCATGACCTGCCAGTCGCGCGACCGCAGGAACGCGTCCGCCTGGACGAGGGCCTGGGCGTGGCTGTAGACCCGCTCGATCCAGTCGAGGCTCTGGCCGGGCAACGCGAGGAGGGCCAGGCGGACGGGCACGGTGACCTCACCGACGATCCGGATGCCGCGGTCGTAGAACTCTCCGAGAAGGTCGTACGTTTCGCGAATCGTGCCCGCGAGCGAGCTCTCGATCGCGATGACGCCGGTCGCCGCCGAGCCGTCGTCGACCGCTTCGAACACCGCCCGCCAGGTCGGCACGGCGGCCCGCTCGCGATCCTCGCCGAAGAAGCCGATGACGGCCTCCTCGGAAAACGCGCCGGGCTCACCCTGGTAAACGACCTGCGTCCCGCTCGTCATCCGCGCAGTGTCGCCGATCGAGCGCGGTTCGCGATGGTCGGATCATCTGACAGCCACGCGAGCCTTTGGCGCCGCATCAGTGCTCAATCGGGCCAAATCTGGTTCTACCGACGACCAGGCTGGCAGATGAGCGTGATTCCGGTTCGCGCTGACGCGAACGCCGTCCTTGGGCAATCGTGGCTGTCGTTTGAGCGAACGCGGGGAAACGCGGCGCTCGAATGTGCCGCAGCGGACCGTGGCGCCCGGGGCATCCCGCGCCTCGTGGGGGCCCACGCCCGCGCGTCGGACCTCAGTGATTGAACCAGTCGGTGGTGTCGATCCGGCCGGCTTCCTCATCGAGCTCCGCCCGCTGGGCCTTTGCGGCGGGCTCCGAGACGCGTGCCCGCATGCGGTTGCCGGCGCTCTCGGTCGCGCCCTGCCAGTGCTCCTCGGCGAGGAGCTCGTTGATCGCGTCAACGTATGCCTCGATCGAGGCCGCGATGATGTTCGTCGAGGTGATCTCGCCGACATACCGACCGGTGGCACGCGGCCCCGTCGCGTCCGACGGCGGGGCGATCGCGACCGTCACCTTGCCCGCAGCGTCGGGACCCTCCGCGACGGCGTGGACGTCGTACGAGAGCAGGCGCGGCTGACCGGTCAGCACGGGGGCGATGGCCCGATCGACCGCCCGGAACAGCGCGTCGACCGCACCGTTGCCGTCGGCCGAGGCCTGCCACTGGTGATCGCCGGCCGAGATCACCACGGCCCCGCGGCTGTTCGCATTCGAGCCCGACGTCACGGTCCAGCGGGTCAGGTGGAGCGTGTCAGTCGGGTCCGCGGTCGCCGCCTGGCGGGTCGTGTCGTCGGCGCTCATCGGTTGCCTCCCGTGGTGGACGTCGCCGGCGAAACCGGGCGTGGCGACGTCGTCGTGAAGTGTCGTTCGTCGCGCCGGCGGAGCTCCGCCCCCGACTTCCAGATCGCGTACTCGAGCGAGTCCGCGAGGGCCTTGGCCGAGGCCGCGATGATGTTCGTGTCGCTGCCCATCGTCGACCACTCGAGCGTCCCGTCGGACGAATCGATGATGACCCGCGTCCGGGCGGCTGTCGCCGAGTCGCCGTCGAGGATGCGCACCTTGTAGTCGTACAGGTGGACGTCGTCAAGCTGCGGCCAGAATGCCCGGAGCGCCTTGCGCAGGGCGGCGTCGAGGGCGTTGACCGGGCCGTTGCCGTCGGCCGCGGTGTGGAGGATCTCTCCGTCGACCTCGACCTTGACCGTCGCTTCGGCAAGCATCTCGCGGCCATCGCGCTGCTCGACGAGACAGGTGTAGTCGACGATCCGGAAGGGCGCGAGGTAGCCGGTCTGGTGGCGCCGGATCAGGAGCTCGAACGACGCCTCGGCGCCCTCGAACGCGAGGCCCTCGCTTTCGAGCTGCTTGACGAGCTCGCTGAGGACCTTGGCGTCGACGACCCCTTCGAGCTGGTGGCCGAGCTGCTCGGCCCGAATCCGGGTGTTGGCCCGACCGCCCAGCTCGCTGACGACGAGCCGCCCGACGTTGCCGACCGCGGTCGGTTCGATGTGCTGATAGCTCCGCTCGACCTTGGCGACGGCGGCGCCGTGGACGCCGCCCTTGTGGGCGAATGCGGACCGCCCGACGTACGGCTGCCAGTCGTTCGGGCTGATGTTGGCGATCTCGGCGACGGATCGGCTGAGCTCGGTCAGGCCGGTCAGCGTCCCGCCGCCGGTCGGGACCAGCTCATGCGACGTCTTGAGGGCCAGGTTGGCCAGGATCGAGACCATGTTCGCGTTGCCGGCGCGCTCGCCGTAGCCGTTGATCGTGGCCTGGACGTGACGGACGCCGGCGGCAACCGCGGCCATCGAGTTGGCGACCGCGAGCTCCGCATCGTTGTGGGTGTGGATTCCCCACTCGACCGGCGCACCGGCCGCCTCGGCATCGCCCTCGAGGGCGCCGCGGACGTCGGTCACGATCGCGACGAGCTCATCGGTGAGCGTGCCGCCGTTCGTGTCGCACAGGACGAGCGTCCGGGCGCCGGCCTGGCGGG
>JANMCU010000167.1:0-6372 GCA_031361415.1 Chloroflexota bacterium
GACGACACGGTCATCCACACCGACTACAGCGCCCTGATGTCGAAGGTGATGACCAACGGCAACGGTCGGGTGAAATTCCCGATCAACGAACCGGCGAGCGGCAAGAAGAAGAGCCAGATCCAGGAGTTCCTCGACTACTACCTCGACGCGGGGACCCAGCACATCGCCCTCCGGACCGAGGGCATCGTCGCGACGGTCCGGGCCCTGCGCGCCCTCGGGGTCGAGTTCCTCGGGATGCCGCACGCCTACTACGAACAGCTCGGCGATCGGGTCGGCGACGTCGGCGTCCCGATCGACACGCTCGAGGAGCTCGGGATCGAGGCCGACCGCGACGAGGAGGGCTATCTCCTCCAGATCTTCACCCGCCCGATCCAGGACCGCCCGACCTTCTTCTTCGAGATCATCGAGCGGCACGGTTCGCGCGGCTTCGGGGTCGGCAACTTCAAGGCGCTGTTCGAGGCAATCGAGATCGAGCAGGCCCGGCGGGGCAACCTCTAAGAGCCGGGATCGAAAGCTCGCATTCGCGTGCCGACATCTTGACGTGGCCGCCCTTGTAACCATGATGGTCGGGAGTCCGGGGTTGGTGGCGAACGGAGGCGCTGTCGACCGTCATCCGACGGCGCCCGTCCGCGAGGGATGGAGGTGTCCGGTGGTCCTCGAACGTCTGCACGCGGCCGTCGCCGCGCTCTTCGTCGTCGCGATCGTCATCCAGGTGTTCCTGGCCGGTGCCGCCCTTGCCAACCTCGGCGGCTCCGGCAACTTCGCGACCCACATCGAGTTCGGCTACACCTGGATCGGGATCGCGGCGCTGGCCGTCCTCGTCACGGCGATCGCGGCCAGGCGACCACGCCGTGAGATCGGAATGGCGCTCGGATTGATCGGCCTGTACGTCGTCCAGACGCTCCTGCCGAGCTTCAAGGCATCGGCCCCGTGGGTTGCGGCGCTCCACCCGGTGAACGCCCTGTTCCTGTTCGCGCTGGCCGCCTGGTACGCCCGGCGCGCCTGGCGAGCGGCGATGTCCTGAACACGCCGACCGGCCTGCGGATTGGCCTCACGGAGGGATGATCTCGATGTACCAGTGGATCGTGCTGCTCCACATCGTGGGAGCCTTCGTCTTCGTCCTCTCGCACGGCGTGGCCGTGTACATGGTCAACGAGCTGCCCAAGCAGCGCGACAGCCGGCGGATCATGGCCTTGCTCGACCTGTCGTCGGCCAGCCTGACCGGGGTCTATGTCGGCCTGCTGCTGCTCCTGGTCGGGGGCATCTGGGCCGGTATTTACGGCGGGCACTTCAGCCGCCTCTGGATCTGGGCGGCGATCGGGGTGCTCGTGACGATCATCGTGGCGATGTATGCCGTGGCGACCCCCTATTTCAAGCGGCTGCGGTCGAGCCTCGGCCAGCGGGCCATGGGGACGCCGAAGGACGCACCAGGCCCCGTGCCTCTCGGCGATGCGGAGATCCTCGCGATCGCGGCCCAGGCTCCAACAGTCGTGCTCAGCCTCATCGGGATCAGCGGCCTGTTGATCATCCTCTGGCTGATGGTCCTCAAGCCGTTCTGAGGCCCCGACTCGCGAGGGAGCCGCCCCGCCTCAGTCCGCGGTCGTGCCGCGCTCAAACGCCCAGGGCCCGGCCGGGCGTGGCGATCTCGCCTCAGTCGCCGCTGACCACGCGCAGGCGCGGGCCGGCATCCGGGTCGCGCCCGGCTGCGTCGCGGTCCAGCTCGATCGGACGAGCCAGGCCCTCGCCTTCGGCCAACAACGCTTCGATCGCGGCGGCGCCCATCGGCCGCGCATACAGATAGCCCTGGCCGAACCGGCAGCCGATGTCGGTCAGCCAGCGGGCCTGCGCGACGTGCTCGATCCCTTCGGCGACCACCTGCAGCCCGAGCGTCCGGCCCAGCTCGACGATCGCCCGGGCAATCGGCGAGACCGCCGCGCCGGCCGACGAGACGAATGACCGGTCGATCTTCAGGATGTCGATGGGGAACCGCTCGAGGTAGCTGAGCGAGGAGTAGCCGGTGCCGAAGTCGTCGATCGCGAGGTGGACGCCAAGCGCCCGGAGCGCCTCGAGCCGGGCGATCGTCGCCTGGGTCCGGAGCATCAGGCCGCTCTCGGTGATCTCGAGGATCAGGGTCTCGGGCGGAATGCCCGTCTCCTCGATGATCGAGCTGACGGTCGCGACGATGTCGTGCTCGCGGAACTGGCGGGCCGACAGGTTGACGCTCATCCGGAGGTCGGGCCGGGCCAGCCGGATCTGCCAGTCGCGCGCCTGGCGACAGGCCTCGCGGAGAACCCAGCGCCCGATCGGGACGATGTCACCGCTCTCCTCGGCGATCTCGATCCACTCGCCCGGCATGAGCACCGGACCGTCCGGTGGCTGCCAGCGGACGAGGGCCTCGAGCCCCTCGATCCGGTTCGACTCGAGCTCGACGATCGGCTGGTAGTCGAGCCGGAGCTCGTCGCGTGCCTCGATCCCGCGCAGGCGTGCCGCCCGGGCGGCACGTTCGGCCGCTCCCTCGCGCAGGGCCGGACGGAAGATCTCGGCACCGCCGCGAGATGACGCCTTGGCTGCGTACATCGCGACGTCCGCGTTGCGGAGCAGGTCGTCGGTCGACTCACGGCCGGCGATCCCGATCGCGACCCCGATGCTCGCCGCGATCCGGACCTCGGCATGGCCGATCGGCATCGGCAGTCGGAGCGCGTCGGCGAGGCGGGTCGCGACCGTCAGGGCATCGGCCTCGTCGACGATGTCCTCGATCAGGATGGCAAACTCGTCGCCGCCGTGACGGGCCGCCGTGTCCGATGGCCGGAGAACCTCGCTGACACGCTTGGCGGCGACGGCCAGGACCTCATCGCCGCGTGCGTGGCCGTGCCTGTCGTTGAGGGCCTTGAAGTCGTCGAAATCGAGAAAGAGCACCGCGATCTGTCCGCCCGACCGCCGGCTGCGTGCGACGGCGAGCTCGACTCGATCGCGGAAGAGGACCCGATTGGCCAGACCGGTCAGCCCGTCGTGGAGTGCCTGGTGGCGGATCTCGTCGTACAGGCGGGCGTTTTCGAGGGCCATCGCCGCTTCGCCCGCGAGCATCATTGCGAGCTCGACCGCGCGGCTGTCGAAGGCGTTCCGGCGGGCCGAGGTGACCTCGATCAGGCCAACGCTTCGGCCGGCCGCGACGAGCGGGACCATTGCCATCGACTGGTGGCCGATCGAGGCCAGGTAATGCGCCTCGGACGGATCCGCGGCGGGATCGGTCGCGTCGATCACGATCGGACGCTGGTTGCGGAGGACCTGGCGCGTCGCCGGGAATTCGTCGAGGTGATAGCTGTCGTTCAGGTTGGCCCGGCGCTCGGGCGGGTCGTAGCCGAGCGTGATCACCCGGTCGGTGGCGTGGTCCCAGTAGCTCAGGGCGCAGTCGTCGGCGCCGACGGCCCGGGCGATATGGACGGCGATCCGATCGCCGACGAGCCGCGGATCGAGCGTCTCGGCGAGGTCACCGGACATCGTCACGACGCTCCGCAGGTCGGCCGCCGTGCCCTTCAGGCGCCGGCTGACCTCCCACAGGAAGACGATCAGGAAGGCATAGGCAACGACGAGCGTGATGAATGCGAGCCCAGCCTGGGTATCCTCAGGGAGCGCATTCCCGGGCACGATCCGCGACACCAATACGCTCCACGCCCCGACGGCGCCGCTCATCACCAGGAGCCGCAGCACGACTCGGCTCGAGACGATCGGGGTGACGATGACCGCCGGCAGGAGCGACGCGATCGCCATCGCCGTTGCCAGCGACGGCTGGAGGGCGGCCGCCACGGCGATGAGCCCGAGGGTCGCGACGGCGATGGTCGTGATCGTCGTCTCGCGTCTCGCTCCCGCGAGGCTCGCAACCCGGCTTCCGACCCACAGCCCGTAGAAGAAGGCCGTGGAGCCGAGGATCACGGCGCGTGGCTCGCCGGTCGCGATCGCCGCGCCGACCTCGAGGGCACCGATCACACACGCCACGGTCGCGATCAGGCGGACGAGCGTCACGAGGACGGCGACGTCACTCGCGGTCCCCGGAACCCCCGCCCCCGGTTCACGGGGCGCGCGCAACCGAGGTTCTCTGCTCATCAGGCGTCAGGCTCGCATCCGGTGTTCGGGCTCGTCATCCCCCGAATGACGCAACGGGCCCGCCGATCGGGTGGTGGCCTACACTCGGCCGATGCTCCCACCGTCGCCCATCGGTCGATGAAGCTGGCCCACGTCCGCGAGGTCCATGCGCCGGCCGGAGCGCCGTGGCGGCTGGCGGCGGCCCTCCCCGGCGACGACGGGGCCGGCGCCGATCCGCGTCGCTGGATCGACCTTGAGATCGCCCGGCGGCGCGCCGTCGCGGCCGACCCGAACCTTGCCCACGACCGGGTCCTCCACCGTCAGCCCGTGACGACCCTCGACGACCATCTCGCGCGCGGTCTGCGCGTCGAGGCGCTCGCCGAGCTGGTCGAGGGCTTCGAGCCGCGCGGCGACTCCGGCGAGGACGAAGCACTGCTCGATGCGGCCGATCTCCGGTTCGGCCCGCCCGTTCTCCGGCCGCCGAGCCTGCGCGACTTCTACGCGTTCGAGGGCCACGTCCGGATGATGTGGGAGCGTCGCGGCGGCGAGGTGCCGGAGGCGTGGTACCGCCTGCCGATCTTCTATTTCAGCAACGTGTCCGAGATCCGCGGACCCGACGAGCCGGTCTGGTCGCCGGCGGCTTCGTCCGAGCTCGACTACGAGGTGGAGGTGGCCGCGCTCGTCGACACGCCGGCGCTCGACCTGGCGGAGGAGCGTGGCGAGGAGGCAATCGGCGGCTACACGATCTTCAACGACTGGTCCGCTCGCGACCTCCAGCGCGAGGAAACGGTCGTCCGTCTCGGGCCGGCCAAGGGCAAGGACTTCGCCGGGTCGTTCGGTCCATGGCTCGTCACGCCCGACGAGCTCACCGGCGCCGGGCTGACCGCCGGCGCCACGGGCCCCGATCTCGCGATGACGGCCGAGGTCAACGGCGTGGAGACGTCGCGTGGCCGCTGGTCGGAGGCGCAGTTCTCGTTCGGACAGATGGTGGCCCGAGCGTCAGCCGATGCCCGGCTCCGGCCAGGCGACCTGCTCGGTTCGGGAACGGTCGGAAGCGGTTGCCTGCTCGAGGTCAAGGATGCAACGCTGGGTCGGTACCTCGAGCCCGGCGACGAGGTCGTCCTCCGGATCGAACGGCTGGGCTCGCTGCGCACGCCGATCGTCGCGAGGCCCGCCCGATGAGCCACAACGAAATCGCCGGATCTCCGGACGAGCGGCATCTGGGCCGGCTGCTACGCGGCGATCGCGGCGCTGTACGCGATCACGAGCCAGGGCTGATCCGATCCGTCCGGAACCGCGATGGCACCGGAGAGCAACGAATGACAGTCGATCCCGATCGCGCCGTCGGGCTGACCTTTCCGGCCCTCCCGGACGACCTCGACACGCCGCAGGTCGTCGTCGACCTCGGCCGCGTCGCGGCCAACATCGCGCGCCTCCAGGACGAGATGGACCGTCGTGGGATCACCCTGCGGCCGCACGCGAAGACGCACAAGAGCGTGGCCGTCGCCCGGCTGCAGCTCGCGGGCGGCGCTCGTGGAATCACGGTCGGGACGATCGGCGAGGCCGAGGTGTTCGTCGGCGCCGGGATCGAGGACGTCTTCCTGGCGTACCCGGTCTGGGCGAGCGCGCCAAAGGCGATTCGACTGCGCGGCCTCCATGCGGCCGCGCCCGGGTTGCGGGTCGGGATCGACTCGATCGAGGGGGCCGGCCAGGTCGCGGCCGCTGTGGCCGGCACCGGACGACCGCTCAGCGTGCTCGTCGAGGTGGATCCCGGCAACCACCGAACGGGGCTGGCCACGCCCGAGGCCGTCGTGGCGGTCGCACGCGCAGCGCGGGACGCCGGGCTTGCGGTGGTCGGCGTCTTCAGCCACGGCGGCCACGGCTACCGGGTCGACGGCGCGGCCGGTGCCGGCAACGACGAGGTCCGGACGCTCGGGGCGGCGGCCGACGCGCTCCGCTCGGCGGGCTTCGCGATCGAGACGATCAGCGCGGGCTCGACGCCGACGATGCTGACTGCCGCGACCGGCGCCGTGACCGAGATGCGCGCCGGAACCTACGTCTACGGCGACCGCCAGCAGTGGGCTCTCGGGGCGATCCCGGCCGACGGCTGCGCGGTCGCGGTCGCTTCGACGGTCGTGTCGGTCCACGACGACAGAATCGTCCTCGACGCGGGAGCCAAGGCGCTGACCAAGGACCGAGCCGACTGGCTGGCGGGGTTCGGCGCGATCGTCGGCTACCCCGATCTCGTCATCGAGCGGGTCAATGACTATCACGGCATCGTGGTCGGTCCGA
>JANMCU010000168.1:0-5629 GCA_031361415.1 Chloroflexota bacterium
CCCGACGAAGCTCGAGCCGATGTGGATGACGATCCCTGCGACGAGCCCCGGCAGCACGAACAGGGCGATGATCCCGGCCGTCGCGTAGGCCCGCCGCGGAGTGTAGGCCGAGATCGCCATCGACAGCCCGCCATACAGGGCCGCGATGACGAGGCCCTGGGCGATGACCGGCAGGACGTTCGGCAGGTTCTTCCCGAACGAGCCGCCGATGTCGGTCGACAGCAGCACCTTGCCGAGGAATAGGATCGTCATCGGCAGGAGGAGCACGAGGAGGACGGCGAGGACGAAGCCGACGAGCCGACCGAGGGCGTAGTCCGACCGGCGCAGGGCACGAGCGAAATACAGCGCGATCACGCCGTGGCGCTGGTCGCGCCCGAACAGCTCGGGTGCCTGGGCGGCGCAGAACAGGGCGATGATCGCGGTCACCGAGCTGTAGTAGTTGTTGAAGCCGATGAGCTCAGCGTTGTCGAGCTGGCGGTCGAACCCGAACCGGGCAGCGATCGTGAGCCCGCCGACGATGATCACCGCGGGCAGGATCGCGATCGCTCCGAAGGTGATCGGGGCCGCCTTCGCCCGACCGCTTCGGCCGATCCCGTACGTTGTGCGGAAGCTGTGGAAGACGAGCGAGCGCATCGCGTGGGCGCGCCCGAGGCGGGGGCCCTCATAACGGCGATAGCCGAGGTCGTAGATGTTGCCGGCGCGCGAGACCGGCGGAAGTGAGGTCATCGGACGGCCGCCGGCGGGGTTTCGGCGGGCGGGGTTCCGGCGGGCGGGGTTCCGGCCGGTTCGTCGCGGAACAGGTCCTCGAGTCGGTGACGGCGCTGCTCCATCCGGACGAGCGCAAGGTCGAGCTCGACGACCGTGTCGCGCACGATGTCGAACGGTGCCTCGTCGACGAGGTCGACCAGGACGGCGGCGCCGTCGACGACGACCCGCAGGCCACGCGCGGTCAGGCGTTCGACGAGCGCCTCGCGGCCATCCTCGACCTCGACCGCCAGCGTTCCGGTCCGCTCGGTGAACGAGCCGAGCGGCGCCGACCGGAGGAGCTTGCCACCCTCGATCGCGACCAGGTGGTCGCACACCCGTTCGATCTCGCCGAGCAGGTGCGACGCGACGATGACCGCGATCCCGAACTCCGTGCCGGTTCGCCGGATGAGCTCGAGCATCTCGTCCCGGCCGGCCGGATCGAGCCCGTTCGTCGGCTCGTCAAGCAGCAGGAGGCGCGGATCATGGACGAGCGCCTGGGCGAGCTTGACCCGCTGCTTCATCCCGGTCGAGTAGCCGCCGATCGCGCGGTAGCGCTCCTCGTACAGGCCGACGTGGCGGAGGACCTCGGCCGTCCGTTCCCGAGCGGCGGCGCGGGGCAGGCCCGAGATCAGGGCAAGGTGCGAGACGATGTCGGTCGCCGTCATGTCGGGCGGCAGGCAGTCGTGCTCGGGCATATAGCCGACGAGCTCGCGGATCTCGATCCCGCGGGTCGCGACAGGGAGATCGAAGATCGTCGCGACGCCGGCGGTCGGCTCCAGGAGCCCGAGGAGGATCTTGAGCAGCGTGCTCTTGCCGGCTCCGTTCGAGCCGACGAGGCCGACGATTCCGGGCTCGATCTGGACCGTCAGGCCGTCGAGCGCCGTGATGCCACCCGGGTAGCGCTTGGTCAGGCCCTCCGTCGCGATCAAGCTCACGGGTTCAGGGTACCGTGCCCGGTGCGCTCAAACGTTCGCGATCGCGCGAGGCGGCGGGCGTGACCGACGCCGCGGCACCAGGACGGACGCGGCTCGAGCGGCGTTTTCGCGTGGGGGCGATGGGCCGCCCGACGCCGGCCGGGCCAGACCCGGGTCAGACGCGGAGGGCCGTCCGGTGGTAGCGCTCGAGGAGGGCGGTCACGGCAGCGCGCGCGTCTCGCCACTCCGCCTGATCGCCGAAGATCTCGGCATCCGGACCCCAGCGCTTGAGCTGCGACATCGCCATGACGACCGCCGAATGCTGGTACGAACGCCGCCGGCCGCCGTCGATGGCGCCGGTCACGAGGTAGCGGCGCACGACGTCGAACGGCGCCTGCCATCGGTCAATCCTGATGAGGTCGCCGGCCCGCAGCGACTCGAGGTATTCGTCGTCGCCGACGGGATGGGCGTCGTGGTCCGCCATGTGTGCGACGAGATCGACGCGCACGCCGCGGTTCCCGGGCGATGCGATCCGTCCGTCGTCGTCGACCGTGACGTAGCAGACCGGGCAGGTGGGCAGGGCCGCGTCGGCTCGTGGCTCCGCCCCGACCGGCAGCCCGCACCGACGGCAGAACGTCACCTGGTCGCCCGCGATCATGCCGCATTGCAGGCAGACGGAGGTGGCACCGGCATCGTGGGTGGCGCTCGCGTGGCGCGCGGCCGCGGGCTTCGACTTGCTTGCGAAGAGCTTCATGCGTCAGTCCTCTGGTCGATCTCGGCGCTCATCAGGTTCCAGACCATCTCGAGGGCCCGCCGGGCAGCCGTGATCTGGTCGGGCTCCAGCAGGAGGAGCGGCAGCTCGGCGCCCGTGGCCCGGATCCGCGTCCGCACGACCCCGAGGGCCCCCACGTCGTCGATCCGGACGTCCCGGATCCGACCGTAGTCCCAGAATCGGCCGGATCCGCGGCGATTCGACGCGCTGGGCCCGGGCAACACGGTCAGTCCATGCTGGGTGACCCGCAGGCGCGTTCCCTCGATGCCCGCGACCTCGAGGAAGGGCTGGCCATCGTCGTCGGGCGCGTCGGCGTCGATGCCGAGTACCGCCGTCGCCATGTTCTGCACCGGACTTCCTGATCGCTGCGGAGAGGCGGGCCTTCCCTGATTCCCGTCCTTGACGACCCAACGATGCCGCCTTCGGGGCGCCTTGGACACCACCCGATCGACACTCGTGCCCCGTCTGATGTGCTCGGTCGTCAGGCAATCCCTAAGCCGAATGGATGAGAGATCGGCCTGCGCCCCGACGGCTCAGCAGCGCCCTACGCGGCCTCGGCCTCGATCTGCAGCGCAGCCACCGCGCGATCGAAATCGAGATCCAATCGGTCAAGCAGCGAGTCGGCCCCGCTGACCGTCCCGTCACGGCCGATCGACTCGAGAGCTCCGGCGGTCTCGGCAAGGACGATGCAACCGAGAGTGAGCGCGCTTCCCTTGAGGCGGTGGGCGCCGTTGTGGAGAACGGCCGGCGTGCCACCGATCACTGCTGCCCGGATCTGCTGCACCTCGAGGCGACCTTCCCTGATGAACGCGTTGACCAGCTCGCTGATGAAGGCCGGTCCGTCGGCGCCACCGACCAGACGCAGCTCGGCCAGAGGAGCGGGGTCGATCTCGAGAGCTCCGTCAACCACGCCCGCCTGGCGAGTCGCATCTGCGCCTGCGATCGAGTCGCCGGCGGGCGCGCCCGGACGTTCGAGGTCCGTGACGAGCGGTGACAGCCACTCGGCGATGGTCGCGGCGAGCTCGTCGGGCCGGACTGGCTTCGTGAGGTAATCGTCCATGCCCGCCGCGATGCAGCGTTCCCGATCCCCGGCCATCGCGTTGGCCGTCATGGCCACGATCGGCGTTCGTTGACCTGATTGCTCTCGCGCGCGGATCGCGCGGGTGGCTTCGAACCCATCCATGTCGGGCATCTGACAATCCATCAGGACGAGGTCGTACGTCGCCGACTCCAGGGCGGCGACCGCCTGTCGGCCGTCGGCCGCCACATCGACGACGCATCCGAGCCGCTCGAGCACCTTGCTCGCAACCCGTTGATTGACGGTGTTGTCCTCGGCCAGGAGGATGCGGATCCGGCTGGCCCGATTCGTTTCGGCGAGCGTGTGACGGGTCACCAGCGACTGCCCGGTCGGCGCCGGCCTGGCATGCGTCTGCCGGTCACTGGCACCACCGATGACCGATGCCAGGCACTGCTCGAGGTGCGCCTGGTGAACCGGCTTGGTCAGGTAGCCGGCGACACCGGCCTCCTCGGCGAGGGCAGCGTGTCCGCGCTGGCCGAGCGAGGTCAGGAGAACGATCGGAAGCCCTGCCAGCCCCGGCATCGCTCTGATCATCCGGGTCAGATCCAGGCCGTCGAGGTCGGGCATCTGGAGATCCAGGACCGCAACGTCGAAGGGCGTTGCCGCCGCCACGGAGCGCTCCAGGCTGGCAAGGGCGTCATGACCGTCGGTGGCGATCGTCGGGATCATGCCCCAGCCCTCGAGCTGATGGGCGAGGATCCGTCGGTTCGTTGCGTTGTCGTCGACGATCAGGACGCGGCGTCCGGCGAGATTGGCCATCGGACGCATGTCGAGCGCAACCGCGGACGTTTCCGCGAACCGGGCCGTGAACCAGAATGTGCTCCCGAGCCCTGGGCTGCTCTCGACGTCGATCTGGCCGCCCATGAGGTCGACCAGCTGCTTCGAGATCGACAGCCCGAGACCGGTGCCGCCGAACCGGCGAGTCGTCGACATGTCCGCCTGGCTGAACGGCTGGAACAGGGACGTGCGAGCGCTTCCATCGATCCCGATCCCGGTGTCGGTGACGGCGAAGCGCAGATGCACGGGGCGGCCGGGATCAGCCGTCTCGTCGTCCAGGGCCGGGCCGACCGAGACGACGACCTCGCCGTGCTCGGTGAACTTGATGGCGTTCCCGGTCAGGTTCGTCAGGATCTGGCGCAGACGGCCCGGATCACCGCTCACGACGGCGGGCAGGCGCGCATCGATGATGCTGACCAGCTCGAGGCCCTTCGCATGCGCGCGCTCCGCGAGAAGGTCGAGGACGCCTTCGATGACCGCCCGGGGCTGGAAGTCGATCGATTCGAGCTCGAGCTTGCCCGCCTCGTTCTTCGAGAAGTCGAGGATGTCGTTGATGATCTGGAGCAGCGACTCGCCGGATGTCCGGACCGTCTCGGCCAGGTCGCGCTGCTCGACCGTCATGTCGGTATCGAGCAGCAGGCTGGTCATCCCGATCACGCCGTTCATCGGGGTCCGGATCTCGTGGCTCATCGTCGCCAGGAACTCGCCCTTCGAGCGGGAGGCCTGATCGGCCGCTTCGGCAAGATCGTGCTCGCGAGCCGCGATCCGCTCGAGCTCGCGGTTCGTGCGGGCGAGTCGTCGGGCGCCAAAGACCCCCACGATCAACATGAGCAGCAGCAACGGGCCGACCGTGACCAGCAGGTTCAGCCGACCGCGGTCCACGTCGGCATACAGCTCGCTGAGGGGGGTGATCACAGCGACGATCCGGTCCGAGCCGGCCGCAGGCTGGTAGGCGAGGCGGTAGCGGGTCCCGTGGTCCTCGAACTCGACACTGCCGGTGCTGCCGGCCAGAACCGCGGCGACGGCCTGGCGCCAGGATGCCGATCCGGAGTCCCCGGCCCGGGGAAACGGGGCGGTCTCGACGTCTGTCGCCAAACCCTGTGCCGCGCGAACGGCCGCAATATCCGGGCTGGACAGCAATCGACCGGACTGGTCAAGCAGCACGCTGTAGCTCGTGGCCGTGAACGGCGTCACATCCAGCCGATCGACGAGCCGCTGGATCGGGATCTCGAAATGGAGGATGCCGGCATGCTCGCCGCCGGCCAGTACGATCGGTGTGGCCGTGCCGATCACCCATCGACCGGAGTCGGGTGAGATGTACGGAGCAGTCTGGTAGAAGGC
>JANMCU010000180.1:0-3568 GCA_031361415.1 Chloroflexota bacterium
GATGGTCTACGAGTCCGCGACGGTGTTTCCAACGCCTGAAGGCGCCGAGAAATATTCACCTCCGCCGATGTCCACATACGGATTCCAGAAATTGGCGTCGGAATATTTTGCCGCGGGAGCGTGGGAACAATTCCGGCTGCCGTACACGATCGTCCGTCCCTTCAACTGCGTCGGGATCGGCGAGCGGAGGGCAAAGCGCGACACCGACATCATGTCGGGCAACGTGAAGCTCGCTCTGTCGCACGTCGTGCCGGACCTCGTCCTGAAGGTCCTCAAGGGCCAGGACCCGCTCCACATCCTCGGCGACGGCTCGCAGGTCCGCCACTACACCTATGGCGGCGATCTCGCCCACGGGATCCGCTTGGCGATGGAGTCGCCGGCCGCGCTCAACAACGACTTCAACCTCTCGACCGCCCAATCGACGACGGTGCTCGAGCTGGCCGAGGCCATCTGGTCCAAGATCCACACCGACGGCAAGCCGTTCGCGTCCACCTCCGACAAGCCCTTTGAGCACGACGTCCAGCTCCGGGTGCCCGACGTGCGCAAGGCGAAGGACGTCCTCGGCTACGAAGCGACGACGACGCTCGACGCGATGCTCGACGAGGTCATCCCGTGGATCCGCGACGAGGTCGCGGCGGGCCGACTGTGACCGAAGAACCAGCTCACGACGCTGGCTCGCCCCAATCTCGGAAGGGGTCATTACCTCGGCGCGATCCACGCGAATTTGCCACGGAGATTCGGCGGCTTGTGCTTAAGCAGTCGAAGCGGGCAAATGTCGGACACATCGGTTCTGCCCTGTCGGTCGCCGATATTGTCGGCGCGCTCTACGCAGGTGTTCTTGATCCCATAGATGTCGAGTCCCCGGATCGGGATCGCTTCATCCTCTCGAAGGGTCACGCAGCCCTGGCGCTCTACGCGGCTTTGTACCTTCGCGGTCACCTGACGGAGACCCAGCTCGATTCCTATTGCGCTGACGGGTCGAAGCTTGGGGTTCATCCCGAGCACCAGCTTCAAGGCATCGATTTTTCGACGGGGTCCCTCGGGCACGGGCTCTCCATCGGGGCAGGCGCGGCTCTTGCGGGGGCCCTGCTGGGGTCCTCTCGGCGGGTGTTCGTTCTTCTCAGCGACGCGGAGTGCAACGAAGGGGCCGTGTGGGAGGCGGTGATGTTCGCCAAGCAGCACCGGCTCGCGAATCTCATTGCCATCATCGATCAGAACGGGCAGCAGGCACTCGGCTTCACCAGGGACGTCCTGGACCTCGCCCCACTTGCCGAGCGATGGCGAGCATTCGGTTGGGATGCCCATGAGGTTGACGGACACGATCCGGCCGGGATTGCGGCGACGATCCGCGAGCTCGACAACAAGTCTGGCCCGCCGCACGTACTCGTTGCGCGAACCGTCTTCGGCAGTGGGGTGTCCTTCATGGAAAGCCGAATCCGGTGGCACTACATGCCCATGTCCGACGATGAATACGAGGCGGCTCTGGTTGAAGTCGACGCCAGGACATGAGAGGCGCCTTCATCCGCGCGCTCGTGGCCCTCGCCGAGGCAGAGGAACGGATCGTTCTTCTGACCGGTGACCTTGGCTATACGGTCGTTGAGCCATTTGCAGAACGATTCCCCAAGCGCTTCTTCAACCTTGGCGTGGCTGAGCAGAACATGGTTGGGGTTGCGACCGGCCTCGCCGAGGCAGGCCTCATTCCGTTCACATACTCGATCGCGACGTTTGCCGCCCTCCGCCCATATGAGTTCATACGCAACGGCCCGGTCTTGCACGGACTTCCAGTCCGCATCGTCGCTGTGGGCGGTGGATTCGAGTACGGCTCGGCGGGCTTCACGCACCATGCGCTTGAGGACCTCGCTGTTATGCGGGTCCTTCCTGGTCTGACCGTCCTGGCCCCAGCGGACCATGCTCAGGCAGCGTCCGCCTTGGGCGCTACCTGGAATCTGCCGGGGCCGGTCTACTACCGACTCGGCAAAGACGACGTCAACATATTGCCCGGGCTCGACGGTGCATTTGAACTTGGTCGGGTTGATGTGCTCCGGCGGGGCGGAGCAACGGCGATCGTGACAGTCGGGGCAATCGCCGCTGAGGCGATGGGCGCGGCCGCTGACCTCGCGGCCTCGGGACTCGAATGCACTGTCCTGGCAGTTGCCACCATTTCCCCACCGCCCGTCACGGAACTCGCCGGGATGCTCGCTGAGTTCAGAAATGTATTCACGGTCGAGGCGCACTACGAAACGGGCGGCCTGGGCTCTCTCGTCAGCGAGGTCGTCGCCGGGAATGGACTTTCGACAATGGTCACTCGCATCGGGGTCGCGGCGTTACCAACCGGCACGAGCGGTTCGGAGAAGTTCCTCAACCGACTTCACGGCTTGACCCGCGACCAGATCGCGGATCGCATCAGGGCCATTGCGACGGCATAGGTACTCGGGCGGATATCGCTCTTGATTGAGGTGAGTTATGGCGACCGCGATCTCTCGTCAGGGTCATGGCCAACGCAGGTCCAGACTGACCGCGATCATTGCCTGCTATCGCGATGGGCAAGCGGTCCCGATCATGCATCAGCGTCTCACCGCCACGTTCACCAAGATCGATGTCGACTACGAGATCATCTTCGTGAATGACGCCAGCCCCGACGATGCCGGCGCGGTCTTGGCCGAGCTCGCCGCTCGCGATCGCCATGTGACCGTGATCAATCACTCGCGAAACTTCGGATCGCAGAACGCGTTCACGAGCGGGATGCGGATCGCGACCGGCGATGCCGTGATCCTGCTTGACGGCGACCTGCAGGACCCGCCGGAACTTATCGAGATGTTTCATTCCAAGTGGCTCGAGGGATTCGAGGTGGTCTACGGCGTTCGCACGACCCGTCAGGCCCCGCGCGTGCTCCAGGTTGCGTACAAGGCGTTCTACCGGTTGTTCCGGGCGTCGTCCTACGTCCCGATCCCGTTGGATGCAGGCGACTTTTCGCTCCTTGATCGTCGAGTGGTGACCGCCCTCAATTCCCTTCCCGAGAACAACAGGTTCCTGCGTGGACTTCGAGCGTGGGTTGGCTTCCGACAGATCGGCGTCAACTATTACCGCCCTGAGCGAATGTTCGGGACGAGTACGAATTCGTGGCGAGGCAACCTCGGTTGGGCACGAAAAGCGATCTTCTCGTTTTCATACGCCCCGCTGGATCTCATCACGGCACTAGCCATTCTCACGGTCCTGGCCAGTCTGATCGGGATCGTCGCCTCGATCTTCGTTCGCCTGGTGCGACCGGACCTTGTTCCGTCGGGCCTCACCACGGTGATCGTCGTTGTCCTGTTCATTGGCGGCATCCAGCTGACCTGCTTGAGCATCATCGGGTCGTACCTCGCTCACATCTATGACGAGGTCAAACGGCGACCGCCATATATCGTCGAGAGCATCCTCAATCCGCCAACGACGGTGAGCAACGAAAATCAGCTCGATCCGGTCGGGGGAACTGCCGATGTCGAATCAACCCACTGAGCTGACCGGAACTCCGAGGCGAGTTCTCATCACGGGCGGCTCAGGGTTCATCGGCGCCAGTCTCGTGCGG
>JANMCU010000198.1:0-8311 GCA_031361415.1 Chloroflexota bacterium
TCGAAGCCGTCGGCCCGGAGCTGGTCGGCGAGGAGGACCAGGAGATTCGGGTCGTCGTCGACGATCAGGATCCGCGGCGCCGTCTCGTGCCCGCTCGGACGGCCGCTCAGCATCGCCGGCTCAGCATGGCCGGAGCATAGCCGACGCCCGTCGCGGTTCGTGCCTCGCCGTCTACCCCGATCGTTCGCCCGGTCCGATCCGCTCCGCGCCGCGCCGCGCCAACGCTGCCCGAGCGCCCTCGCCAGCCGATGATCCTCGGGCCGCATCGATTCGACATGAATGAGCGTGCTCAAATTCCCGTGGCGACCCAAATCGCCCAATCTGCGGATCAGGCCAAGCTCATTCATCGTGGACTGATGTTCTAGGTGGATCACGGGATTGGCGATGGGGGTGAACTCGGCGCTGACCGCGAATCATCACGTAAGTACGGGATGAGCCCTCCCTGTTACACGTCACGAATGCGCACACCCTCGTTCCGCCTGCAACTCCTTGACGTCGTCGGCGTCGTGGTTCAAACAGCCAGGCTGAATGCGGGGTGGAGCCAGCGCGAGCTGAGCCGCCGATCGGGCGTACCCCAGGCCCAGATCTGTCGGATCGAACGTGGTCGAGTGCACGATCTTCGGATCAGCGACCTCGATCAGCTGCTCGTGGCGCTCGGCGTGCGCTACTGGCTCGGAACGGACGTGCCACACATCGCGACGCGGCAATCCGATTTGGTTCATGCACGATGTTCCGCCTATGTCGGACGCCGGCTCGGCGGGAGCGGATGGCTCGTCGAGCGCGAGGTCGAGATCGGCAGCGATCGAAGCAGGGGTTGGATCGACATCCTTGCCTACCACCCGGAACGTCGGATCCTGCTGGTGATCGAGCTGAAGACCGAGATCCATGACTTCGGCGCGATCGAGCGATCGATGAACTGGTATCAACGAGAGGCGGTCCGTGCGGCAGAGCGGTTCGGCTGGCGACCGCGAACCGTTGGATCGGCCCTGCTGATCCTCCAGTCTGTGGCGAACGACGACCGCGTGGTTTCGTCCGGCGCGGCGTTTGCGACAGGATTCCCGGGTCGTGGGCCGGAACTCCAAGCAATGATCGACGGCGGTGTCCCGATCCCGGACCGTAGGTTCATGGCCATGATCGATCCACGGTCCCGGCGAGCCGGGTGGCTTCGCTCAACCAGGTCGGATGGCCGGCGCTCGATCGCCCCATACGTCGACTACATCGATGCTGCGAGGCTCTTCCAGCCACGGTCGCCAGCGCGGCCGTGCTCATGATCCAGCAACAGCATCAAGCTGCGATGAACGAGCGTCACCAAATCACCCTGGCGACATGCCCGCGTCACTCGGGGGAATCGAGGACGCTCATTCGTGAGGAATCGATGTTGTGGGTGGATCACGGGGGCCGACGGGGCCGACCGGACGACGAGGCCGACCGGCCGACGGGGCCGGACTGGCTCAGGGAGCCTTCGGGTCGATCATGCGGCAGCGGCCGCGGATCGGGCAGAGGTCGTGCTTCGGGTTGCGCGCGTGGCACAGCTCGCGGCCGTGATGAATCAGCAGGACATGGGTCTCGTAGCTCCGTTCCGGGGCGCCGGCGAGCATGGCGATGAACTGGTCATGGGCGAGGTCGGCCGGCGCGTTGGCAGGTAGCAGGCCGATCCGCTTCGAGACCCGCTCGACGTGGCGGTCGACCGGCATCAGCGGCTGGTTGAAGCAGAAGAGCAGCAACACGGAAGCGGTCTTCTTGCCGATCCCCGGAATCGTCGTCAGCCAGTCGCGGGCCGCGAGCGGCGCCATGTCGCCGAGGAACTCGAGCGAGTGGTCGCCGCGCTCCTCGCGGATCCGGCGCAGCGTCGCCTGGAGGCGGGGCGCCTTCGTCGGGGCGAGGCCGCCCGGTCGGATCACGTCGATCAACTGCGGCAACGGGGCGTTCTCGACTGCGACCCAGTTCGGCGGAGCACCCGGCGGCAGCCCCTCGCCGCCCCAGCCGGCCCCGGGCTCGTGGACCTCCTCGGCTCCGCCCGACGGGTACGCCGCTCGAAGCGCCACGAACGCCTTCTCGGCGTTGATGTCGGCGCTGTTCTGGGTGAGGATCGTGAGGATCAGCTCCGACGTCGGGTCGAGCCGGCGACGCCAGACCTGCGGACCGTACAGGTCGCGCAGCGCGTCGAGCGTGTCCTCGAGCAGGCGCGGCCGGTAGCGGGCGAGCCGCCTCGCCCAGGCCAGCGCCGGATCGGGCTTGGCGCGTTTGCGCTTCGGCCTGGCCTTCGGCCGGGTGGAAGGCCTGGTGCTCGCGCTCGCTGTCGCGGCCTTCGGCGGAACCGTGCTCACCAGATCCACCAGATGAACGCGTCAGAATCGAGGAGAGCCTTCATTTCAGGAGCTCTTGCATCGGATCCTCGGGGTGCATGGAGTCAGGGTCGAATTCCGGGATCGGGTCATCGAAGTCGGCGTGCAGGATGACCTTGTCGAGGCCCGGAACACGGCGCTTCGGTCGTTCAACCAGCGCGACGAGCCGCGCGATCCGCTCGCCGCAACGTTCCAGCGGCTCCGGACCAGCGGCCATCGCCTCCGCGACCGTCTGCGGTCGCTCGACGACCGGAACGACCACGACGCCGAGCGGGCGGAGCGCCGCGATCCCCTCGGGCTCGACTCCGCCCCCGACGGCGATGCACGGGACGCCCGCCGCAGCGGCCCGTCGAGCGACCCCGAGCGCCGTCTTGCCGAAGGCCGTCTGGGCGTCGATCCGACCCTCGCCGGTGATCACGAGGCCCGCTCGCCCGAGCTTCCCGTCGAAGTCCGCAGCTTCCATGACGACCGCGATGCCCGGCACGAGCTCGAGCGCGGCAAACCGCTCGCGCAGACAGAGCAGCCCGAACCCGGTGCCGCCGGCCGCCCCGGCGCCGGGCGCGTCGCGCTCACGTCGACCCGTCGCCGCCTCGAGCGCATCCGCAAAGTCGGCCAGCCGGCGGTCGAGCTCGGCAACGTCTTCGACGGTCGCGCCCTTCTGCGGGCCATAGGTCGCCGCCGCGCCGCTCGGGCCAAGAAGTGGATTCGTCACGTCGCAGGCGATCCGGAAGCGGACCTCGCCGAGCCGCGGGTCGAGCCCGCCGAGATCGACCGTGGCCGGATCGGGACCAGGCGCCGAGATCGTCGCGCCGAGGGCCCGAAGGACGCCGGCCCCGCCGTCGTTCGTCGCGCTGCCGCCGATCCCCAGCGTGATCTCGCGAACTCCCGCGTCGAGCGCGGCGACGATCAGCTCGCCCGTGCCGCGCGTCGTCGCGCCAAGCGGATCGAGCTCGGTCGACGCCAGACGCGACAGGCCCGACGCCGCTGCGAGCTCGATGATCGCCTGGGTCCGGTCGTCGGACTGCAGCCAGCGTGCCGAGATCGCCCGCCCGATCGGATCGGTCGCGTCGGCGACTCGCCAGGTCCAGCCTCCGGCCGCCTCGATTGCGACGGTCGTGCCCTCGCCGCCGTCCGCGAGGGGCGCGAGGAGGATCTCGTCGCGCGGCCGTGCGCGCGCCCAGCCGGCGGCGAGTGCCCGCGCGACCTCGACCGATGTCAGCGACCCCTTGAACGAATCCGGGGCGACCAGGACGACGAGCGAGCGACCGTCGCCCGCGCTGACGGTCACCGCCGCGCGGGTTCGGGCTCGTCGACGTCGATGTCGAGGCCGAGGGCGTCGTGGCCGAATGGCCGGCTCGACCCGTTCCCCGCCTCCGTTCCGTGCCGCCGCTCGAGGTATTCGGGGATCCGGATCATCGGCGGCCGCTCCTGGTCGGCGAGCTCGATCACCTCGAGCGACAGCCGGCCGCGACCCGAGCGTGGCAGCTTCATCGTCGAGCCCATCTCGGCGAACAGGCGCGCCTTGCGCCGTTCCTCGAGCCGCTTCATCACCGCCTGGAGGATGACGAACGACATCCGCGACAGGCCCTCGAGCTCCTGGTTGCGGTGGACCCGCCGCTCGAGATCGACCTGGCCGAGGCCCTCGATCCCGACTCGTTCCGCCGCGTCGATGAGATGCCCGATCTCGACCGCGTAGCCGGTGAAGAACGGGATCGACTCGAGCAGCGCCCGCCGCCCGGCATACTCGCCCGACAGCGGCTGGATCATCCCCGACAGCTCCGGGTAGAAGAGGTTGATGAGCGGCCGGGCGACGAGCTCGGTGACCCGCCCGCCGCCGCCTTCCTTCAGAACGCCGCCCTCGACGATCGGGCGCTGGTAGTAGCCCTTCACGTATTGCAGGCGCGGCTCGTGGAGGAGCGGACCGAGGGTTCCGTAGACCATCCGCGGATGCCAGTTCCGGACGTCGGTGTCGGCCCAGACGATGATGTCGCCGCTCGTCTCGTAGACCGACTTCCAGAGTGCCTCGCCCTTGCCGACGAACGACCCGTAGCGGGACAGCACGTCCGAGTGCTGGACGACGCGGGCGCCCTCGGCCTCGGCGATCTCCCGGGTCCGGTCGGTCGACATTGAGTCGATGACCAGGATCTCGTCGATCAGCGGGACGCGGCCCATCATCTCGCGCATGGCGCGCCGGACGATCGGCCCGATCGTCTCCTCCTCGTTGAGGGTCGGCAGGACGAGCGAGACGGTGACGCTCTGCTTCTCCTTGAGCTGCACGAGACGGCGCAGATCGGCGAACTCGGCGTGGTGGAAGTTCGACTCGCCGAACCAGCGCTCGACTCGAACGGGCACCGCCCGCGCCTCCTCGGCGGCTCGGTCCGCCGCGGCGAGGGTCTCCGCGCGGGCGGCGAGCTGCTCGAAGGTCGCCCGGCCGATGACCTCGCGGGTCTTGACCACGATGACGCTTGGCTTGGCGCGGGTCGCGATCGCCTCGGGCAGGGCCCCGAACAGGTAGGTCTCGCCATCCGTCCCGGACGGCTGGGCCGACGCGCCCATCACGACGAGGTCGGCCTTCTCGGCCTCCTTGAGGATCGCGCTGCGGACGTTGGTCGCCTCGCGGACGACACCTTCGCCGCGGCCCTTCAGGTGCTGCCGGACGAACTGGGCGAGAGCGTGCTCGGCCTGGGCGCGGACGGCGAGGGTGATGCCCGGCGGGACGAAGTGGAGGACGCTGACGATCGCGTCGGTCCGCTGGGCGATCGCGTCGGCGTAGCGGATGGCGAGCTCGGCATGCGGCCCGCCCCGGACCGGCACGACGATCCGCCGGATCTCCTTGCTGCCGCGCTGCTTGACGACGGCAATGTCGGCCGGCGCGTCCCGGACGACCTCATCGATCGTCGGCGAGATGACCGAGCCGCCGTCACGTCCGGCCGGCGCCTTGCCGCCCCAGCCGAAGATGATCAGGTCGGCCTCCTGCTCCGCCGACGCCTCGATGATCCCCTCGGCGGCGTGCCGGCCGATCCGCACGATCGGGTGGATCGTCGTCCCGTCGGGGGCAAAGTCGAGGACCCGCTGCAGGAGCCGGCGAGCGTGGCGCGCCCGCGTGGCGCCCTCGCTCAAGGGCATGCCCTCGGGAACCTCGACGATCCCGAGCGCAGTGATCTCGCCGGCGCGCGGGTCGAGCAGCGCGGCCCCGAGCCGGATCAGCTCCTCGGCGGTGGCCGGGTTGGCCACCGGGATGAGGATCCGGGCAGGGAGTGGACCGTGGGCGGCGCTCATCGGGCAACGCTCATTGCGCGACGCTCATCGGGCGGCCGCCGGGCGAGGCGATCGAGGCCGCTTCGGCGTCGCTGCAGGCTTGCCGTTTGTCGACGCTCCATCGGCCGATGCCCGACCTGTGCCTTTGTCGCTGGCGACCGATGCCTCCCAGCGCTCGACGAGATACGGCTTGAGCAGCTCGAACTCACGAGCCTGACGCTCGACGCGGTCCTCCGCCTGCTCGGTCGTCTGGTGGCGGTTCTCGATGATGAAGCTGCCGACCCGCCCGAAGTAGATCGGCACGAGAGCGGCCACCAGCGACTCGATCGGCGGATCCGCCGCGCGAGCGCGGATCACGAGGTCGTACACCAGGCGGGCCCACAGGTCGTCCGGAAAGTGGAACGCCGACAGCGCGTCGGCCATCTCGACGGTCGATGGCGTGCTCGATGCGCCATCGCCACCGATCCCGAGCTTTGTCTGTGCCGCGTCGACGAGCTTGCCCGCCTCCCGAGCGAGGACGAGGACCGTCGCCAGGTTCTCCGGGGCGAACATCCGCGCCCACGTGTCGGCGAGGGTCAGGGAGCCGACGTGAAACTCGGTCAGGAGGCGGATCGTGTTCACCTCGAGCGGTGGCGGGTCGATGATCCGCTCGAAGCCGTAGGCCGGGATGTCATGGCTGCCGCGAATCCCGACCCAGTGATCCGGATGGGTCGCCGCGAGCCGGAGAATGGTGCCGACGACCTGTCGGAACATCGGCCCGAGGTCCGAGCCCGGGTCCTTCGGGTCGTGGATCTTGGCTCCGAGCCGGGCCTGGCAGACCGCGAACCCGCCGGTCAGGGCCGACGTCGTCATCCAGATGTCGATGCCGAACTTGCTGATGTCGTCCGACCAGTCGTCGAGCGTCAGGTAGTGCTTGACGAGGTCGCCGGAGACGCCGAAGTCGCCACCGATCGGCTGACGGATCCTGTTTCCGTACAGGGCCCGGGTCAGCGGATAGGTGACGGTGTTCGTGATCGTCCCGTCGTACTTGTAGCGGGCGTAGAGCGGGGCGACGAAGTCGTAGCCGCCCTTGATGATCGGGCCGGCGAGCAGCTCGATCCACTCCGGGACGATCGAGCGGAGGTCGCTGTCGACGACAACGAGCGCCTGGACCTCGAGCGCCGCGGCGATCTCGAAGATCGTCCGGAGCGCCGCCCCCTTGCCGCCGACGCCGTCGATCTCGGGGTAGGTCAGGCTGACCCGGGTCAGCCTGTTCGTCGGCCGGACGAGGAGGATCTGCTCGATGTAGTCGGGCGGCTCGGTGTCGATCACGACCCGACCGGTCCCGTCGGGCGAGCCGGCGTCGCTGTTGATCAGCACCGGGCGCAGATCCGGGAAGTACTGGACGAGCCCGGCCTGAGCCGCACGCACGACGTAGCCGATCGTCGCGGCGTTCTTGAAGCTCGGGATGCCGACCATGATGTCCGCGTGCCCCAGTCGGGCGATCTGGTCGCGGATGGCCGGCGTCAATCCTTGGGCAGGCACCCGCTGACCGTACCACCTCGGGCCGATGGAGTCGCGGAGCTCCTCCTCGGACCTCGGTAAGCCGGCCGCAAGTGCGCCCTCACATACACGTGACAAATCCGGATCGCCACAACTGCGGCCGCGTTGCCAGCCTCGCCCGTGCGCGACGAACACAGTTCGCGGAGCTCCGACTCGGAGCGAAGCCCGAGTGGGCCGGCCGCAAGCAAGCTCTTGCAAACGACACAGGCGCAAACGCGTCAGCGGGCGGGGATCGCCGCCGTGGCCCACTCGTGGTTCTTCTGGCCGGGCAGGTAGCGGCTGTTCGCGGACTTGTAGGCGAGCCGCTGGAAGCCGAACATGCGCCACGAGCCGAGCCACGCGTCGATCGGCGGCCTGACATGGATGCCGACACGGACGACGTCGGTCTCGGGCAGGACGGCTTCGAGGATCCGCTTCCGCTCGAGCAGCGGGACGTCGCACAGGGACTCGTCGTCGAGCCAGAGCAGGTCGACCGCGACCAGCGCGAGCCGATCCTCGATGCCTTCGATGCTCCGCTGGCGGACCTCCTGCTGCTGCTTGACGAGGCGGTCCTTGCGGTTGCCACGGGTGCCGACGAGCATCTGGGCCATCGCCTGGCCTGGCTTCGGGATCGTCACCAGGTCGCGGGCGGCGATCGCCGCCGTGGCCTGGATCGGTTCCGGGGTGAGAAACGCGTCGAGGAGGACGCGTGCGCCTGCGGTCGACTCGCGCAGGCTGTCGACGATCTCGTCCTGGTCCTCGACCGATTGACCCTTGCCGTCGGTCAGGCGAACCGTCGGCCCGTCGACGAACACGAGGATCCGCGGGCCCGTCCACAGCGGCTCGATGATCGGGTCGGCGATCGATGCGGCGCGCTTGTCGCCGAACAGCTGGGGTCGCCACGTCGCGGCGGCGGACAGGGCGTCGGAGGCGATCATCGACCGATGATACGCGCGGTCCGGGCCGAATCGTTCAGCCGCGCCCGGCGCTGACGGTCGACGACCGCGCGGGCCGCGATTCCGGGACGAACCGCGGGCCGGCCACCTCTATGATCCGGCGATGACCACGATCCCGGATGCGCACGCTGGCCGTCCCGGAACGGGCATCGGCGCTCTCAGCCCGAGCGGCCGCGCCGCAGAACCGGTCGCCTGGTCGCTGTACGACTTCGCCAACACGATCTTCTCGTA
>JANMCU010000228.1:0-11577 GCA_031361415.1 Chloroflexota bacterium
CCCTGTCGCGGCGTGTCTGTTTGATGTTGCGTTCGATGACGGCGTACGACGCCTTGCGCTCGTGACCCATGGAAATCATGGGGGTTCTCCGGGTGGGGCGCTGGCCCGATCGCTCATCGCGATCGGGCCAGGCCATAGGTCGGCTCGCCCGCCCGGCGGGCGCCGAAGCGGACGATCCGGGTGCCGACGGCACGTCGGATCGACGGCGCGGGGGTCGCGAACCGGCGGCTGATGGCCGCCTGTCGGAAGTCCTCCGCGTGTCGCTCGTTGATCAGGCGCAGCTGATCGTTCGCAAAGTTCTGCATCTCGTTCTCACCTCCTTTCATTCGGAGTCGTCGTCGCCGGACTCGTCCTCGACGTCGTCGTCGAGCGAGCGGCCGGTGTGGGTCATGAAGACGTCGTGGAGGGTCGCGGGGCGACCGATCCGATCGGCCTCGGCCGCGATCAGCCCGGCCGGGCTGTCCTCGACGACGACGCGGCCGCCGGCGAGGATCGTGATCGAGCCGCACAGGCGTTCGGCCTCGGCGAGGTCGTGCGTCGTGAGCACGATCGACGCATCGTGGGTCTCCCGGAGCTCCTCGATGAACGACTGGACGTCGAGCTTGGAGCGTGGATCGAGACCGGTGGTCGGCTCGTCGAGGAGGAGGAGCGACGGACTCGTCAGGAGGGCGCGAGCGATCGCGACCTTCTGCTGCATCCCGCGGCTCATCTGCTCGATCGGCCGGCCGATCCGCTTCTCGCCGATTCCGAGCCGGCCGAGGATCTCGACCGCGCTCTTCCTGGCTCCCGCCGCGTCGAGGCCGTACAACCGGGCCGCGAACAGGAGGTTCTCCATCGGGCTGAGCTTCTTGAAGAAGGCGGCGTCGACGCTGACCCGGTTGATCAGGCGCTTGACCGCCATCTCATCGCGCTCGATATCGTGGCCGAAGACCTCGACCCGGCCCTCGTCGAGGGTCAGGAGACCCGACACGAGCCGGATGAGCGTCGACTTGCCCGAGCTGTTGGCGCCGAGGATCCCGACGATGTCACCGCGCTCGAGGCGGAGTGACACGTTCGCGATCGCCGACACCGGCTTGCGCTTGCGGCCGATGACGAAACGCTTGGTGACATTGTCGACGAGCAACGCCGGGACGGCCCGGTCGGTTGCGACGGCACTGGAGAGGTCGTGCGGCCGAACGATCTTGTGTTGTCCGAGCAGGGTTGCGGTCACGTTCGTGACTCCTGGATTGTCGGTGCGGTCGAGAAGTGGGTGATCGGGTGACCGGCGGATGCGGGCCTCGGAATCGAGCGAGCCGCGGATCCGTTGGATGCATCCGGCGCATCGGGTGGGGTCCACGGCTCGGGTGCCTGGTGAGGCATCAAAAAAGCCGGGGGCCCATCTGGCCCACGGCTCGTGGTTCGCGCTTCCGGCGGGTCAACCGCCTGAGGGCTAGCTCGAGATGGGCACAGAACTCCCGCCATCGACGGCGCCATCGGGCGCGGTCGTCGGCCGGAAGAGGAGGAATTCATTCGTCATTCGGAGGAACCCTCCTGTTGCCTGTCGTCGAGTGTTGCGGGCGGTCGCCGCGCCGGCCGGGAGTGTAGGCGTCTGGCGCGCCGGCCGTCAACCCCGTCGGATGACGGTGTCGGGAGCGCGACAGATGACGTACTGACGAGGCGAGGTCCGAGAATCCGGGCCGCCCGCCCGACGAGCGCCCTGTGCTCGTTCCGTCGCTCGAGGACCAGGCCCCGTTGACCTGCCGAGCGCGCCGTCCGGGCCCCGGCGTCGCCCGCCCGCCGAGCGCCCGGTGCTCATTCCGTCGCTTGAGGGCCAGCTCGATCGTTGATTCGAGCGCCCCGTGCTCCATTCGTCGTCCGATGGGCCCGAAACGGTGCCAACTCCGCCCCCGGGACGTCCGCCGGACGACGTAACGAGCAACCGGTGCTCAGTGGTCGCGCGGGGCACGGCCCATTGGTCGCGCTGGGCACGGCCCATCGGTCGCGCTGGGCACGGCCCATCGGTCGCGCTGGGCACGACCCATCGGTCGCGCTGGGCACGACCCATCGGTCGCGCTGGGCACGGCACGCGGCTCACCGGTCCCGCCTCGAGCAGAGTCACGCGTCGCGCCGGACGATCACGCGGCGGACCGTCGCCTGTGGCGAGTCGATCTCGTGGACGACCTCGAAGCCGGCAGCGAGGAACGTCGACAGGAGCCCCGTAAACCCGACGGCAGCGGGGACGCGGCCGTCGCCGACGTCGACCGGATACGCCTCGAGCGCCGGCGCGCCACGCGCCATCGCGTAGTCCATGGCCGCATCGAGGAGGCGGTTCGTCAGGCCCTGGCCGCGGGCCGACCGCGACACGACGAAACAGACGATCGACCAGACCGGACGGTCATCGATCCTCGGGCGGACGCGGGAGCTCACCAGGCGCTGGTAGTCCTCGCGCGGGGCGACGCTCACCCAGCCGACCGGCCGGCCATCGGCGTATGCGACGAGGCCGGGCGCCGGGTCGCGATCGGCTTCGACCAGCGCCTGGAATCCCTCTCGCGCCGCCACCGCGTTGGCAAACGACCAGTCCTTCGAGCGAAGCCGCCAGAACATGCAGGAGCAGGTTTTCGCATCACCGCCCTCGTCGAAGAGGGCGGTCACGTCCGACCATCGGTCGGGTGTGAGCGGAACGATCTCGATCGACGATGCCAGGAGGTCGATTGGCGTCGGCTTCGTGGTTCGCCTGGTGCGGGCCATGACCGCATTCTGGACCGCGCAACCGCCAGAGCCTGTCATCATCGCGACGTGAATACGGACGACGGCCTGGCGTTCCTGCGGGCGTCGACGGCGCCGCCGCGCCGCTCGGTCGTCGAGCTGATCGTGGGCGGCGTCGTCGACGCCGATCTCGCGGCCCTGGCCTGGATCATGGTCGAGGCGCGCCTGCCGCTGATCGTGGCCGGGCTCCAGCAGGGTGCCGGCAAGACGACGGTCCTCGAGACGCTCCTCGAGTTCCTGCCGCCGACGGCCCGCCGGATCGACCTCGCCGGCGCGGCCGAGGACTTCGCCTGGCTGCCGGAGGCGGAGGCGCTCGGCTGGACCCGCGAGACCCCGGCCGCGCCCGCCGCCATCCCGGTCTCGCCTGCGTCCGCGTACCTCGTGGCCGGGGAGCTCTCGGAGCACCTTCCGATCTACACCTCGGGCCGGGCGGCCCGAACCCTCGTCCGCGCGGCATCGATCGGGTACGGGATCGGCGCCACGATCCACGCCGACCGGCTCGAGGATATCCACGCGGAGCTCCGCGCACGGCCGATCGGGCTGACCGACGACGAGCTCACCTACCTCGGGCTGGTCCT
Source organism: Chloroflexota bacterium (assembly GCA_031361415.1). Classification (GTDB taxonomy): domain Bacteria; phylum Chloroflexota; class Limnocylindria; order Limnocylindrales; family CSP1-4; genus CF-46. Next base: position 3,324 of record JANMCU010000228.1, read on the forward strand.
TGTCGTGCGGGCCGAACGGGGTGCCGACGGCCACGTCCGGCGCGGAGTCGTCGCCGCCCACTACGCCCGCCCGGTCGGGCGCGACGAACACGGCCACACCCAGCGCCTGCCGCCGGCCGTGCTCGCACACCGCGACCCGGCGGCCGAGCGACTCGATCACTTCGAGTGGGGCGTGATGCCCGAGCTCGCGATCCGGCTGGGCCGGAAGGCCGGCGACCTCGACCGCGACCAGGTGGAGCGCGCGGCGATCCTCGGCAACCTTGCCGCCCACGGTGCAATCGATCTCGAGACCGTGCGGGCGGCGATCGCCACGTATCGATCGACCTCGGGCGCCGGCGCGCATGTCCACTGACAGCGCGGGCTCCACGACGATGACAGAGCAGGCCGACGGCGCCCAGCGGGCGCGCATGGACCTCCCGACGGGGCCGTCGGTGACGTTCCTCTTCACCGACATCGAGGGCTCGACGCGGCTCGAGCGCGCCGTCGGGTCGGCCGCCTGGGCGACGCTCGTGGGACGCCACGACGCGCTCGTCCGGCGCGCCATCGAGGATTCCGGCGGTGTCGTCGTCAAGACCGAAGGTGACGCGTTCTTCGCGGCCTTTGCCAGCCCGGTCGCTGCGGCCACGGCCGCGATCGCCGCCCAGCGGTCGCTCGCCGCGGAGGCCTGGCCCGAGGGCGTCATTCTCAAGGTCAGGATGGGCCTCCATCTCGGCGAGGGACGACTCCGCGAAGGCCGTGCGCCGGGCGAGGCGCAGGACTACGTCGGGATCGACGTGAACTACACCGCGCGGATCGCCGCGGTCGGCAACGGCGGTCAGATCGTCCTCTCGGATCCGCTCGTCGCCGTGCTCCGGCCGGACCTGTCCGGGCGGGCCGAGCTCGCCGACGCCGCGCTCGCCGACGAGGGTCTCCGGGCGGTCAAGGACTTCGAGGAGCCCGCTCGGCTCCACCGGCTCGTCGTCCCGGGAGCAGCCGATGACGAGCGCCGCCTGCGGACCATCGACGCTCCGACGAACCTGCCCGGAGAGGTGACCTCGCTCGTCGGTCGCGAGGCCGAGATCGAGGTTCTCCGCGAGACCCTGGTCGCCAGCCGGATCGTGACGCTCACCGGGCCCGGCGGCAGTGGCAAGACGCGCCTTGCGCTCGGCGTCGCCCGCGCCGTCACGGGTCGATTCCCACACGGCGTGTGGTTCGTGGATCTCGCCGCGCTTCGCGATCCCGGGCTGCTCGAGTCGGCCATCGCCACGACGATCGGGATCCGCGAGTCACCCGAGCGGGCGATCCCGGACGTCCTCCGCGCGCATCTCCGAGATCGGACCCTCCTCCTGGTGCTCGACAACCTCGAGCAGCTCCTGCCGGTGGCGGCCGACACCGTCTCGGGCCTCGTCCGGGCCGCGCCGGAGCTGCGTGTGCTCGTCACGAGCCGCGAGCTGCTCCGGATCGGCGGCGAGCGCGGCTATCCCGTTCCGCCGCTCGACGTCGCGGCCGGGGTGGCATTGTTCGAGGACCGCGCCCGTTCGCATCGGCCGGACCTCGAGCTGAGGGAGGACGACCGGGCTGCGATCCGGGCGATCGCCGAGCGGCTCGACGGGCTGCCGCTGGCGATCGAGCTGGCCGCGGCTCGGATCCGGACGCACAGCCCCCAGCTGATCCTCGAGCGGCTCGCCCGGACCCTCGATCTCGGCGGCGGCGCGCGCGACCTGCCGGAACGGCAGCGAACGTTGCGCGGCGCAATCACGTGGAGCCATGACCTTCTGTCCGACGCCGAGCGCCGGCTGTTCCGCCGGCTGGCGGTGTTCAGTGGCGGCTGGACGACGGATGCGGCCGACGCGGTCGCGGATCCGGGTGGCGACCTCGGCATGGATCTCGGCGACGGGCTCGAATCCCTGGCGGACAAGAGCCTCGTCCGGGTCGAGCCGGGCGACGCCCGCGGGCGCGCGGCCGACGAGGAGGTCCGTTTCGGCCAGCACCCGCTCCTCCGCGAGTACGCCCTCGAACGGCTCGACGAGAGCGGGGAGCGGGCCGAGCTCGAGGCGCGCCATGCGGCCGTGTTCGCCACGCTGGCCGAGACGATCGGCCCGCGGATCCTCGGCACGGGGAGCGAGGCGACCGTCCGCCGGCTCGACCGCGAGTCGCACAACATGCGGGCGGCGGTCGCCTGGTCGCTCGCCAACGATGACGCCGGCCTCGGGCTGCGGATCGTCGGGTCGACCTGGCGCTGGTTCCAGCAGCGCGGCCGGCTGCGCGAGGGCCGCGCCCTGCTGTCGGATCTTCTCGCCCGGCGGTCCGACGATGTCCGCCTGCGGATCGCCGGCCTGGCCGCGCTGGGCGGGCTGGCGTACTGGATGGACGATGCGCCGGGCGCCCAGGTCGCCTATCACGAGCGTTTCGCGCTGGCCGAGGAAACCGGCGATCCGACCCTCGTCGCCGATGCCCACTACGACCTCGGGTTCCTGTCGATGATCGCCAAGGACGAGGCCGGCCTGCGCGAGCTCGAGGAGCGGGCCCTCGAGCTGTACCTCGCGGCGGGCCGCGAGGACGGCGCGATCCGGGCCCGCCAGGCCCTCGTCCTCGCGGTCTTCCTCGCCGGCGACTACGCGGCCGCGCGCCGCCTGGAAGAGGACAACCTCGAGGCGTTCCGGAAGACCGGCTCCAGGTACGAGACCGCGGACAGCACGACCCTGCTCTCGGCGATCATGTTCCGGCTCGACGATCTGGCGGCTTCGTGGCAGCGGATGGCCGACGGCCTGGCGTTCTTTGCCGCGAACGATGCCTCGTCTGGCCTGGCGCGCGGCCTCGCGATGGCGGCGCTCATCCAGCTCCGGAGCGGCGACCCGGAGTTCGCGATGCGGGCCGCGGCCAAGGCCTACCAGCTCGTCCGCGACGAGGAAGTGATGCTCGCCCCCGTGACGGTGCTCCATCTGCCGGACCCCGCCGAGCTTGCGACCGAGCTGCTCGGCGCCGAGCGGGCCGCGCAGCTGCTGCGCGACGGTGATGCGGTCCCGATCGCCCAGGTCATCGCCGAGGTGCTCGCGGCTGCGCCACCGGCCGCCGGACCCGCGTCGGCGGGCCCGGATCGCGCGGGATCCGCTGGCTAGTAGCTGTTGACGCAGCCGCCGAGGTTGCCGTTGAACCTGTTGCTCCAGAGTGACTGGACCGGATAGGACACTCCGCCGCTGAGCGTCAATTTGGCCGAGGCACCCTGGCCGGAGCTGATCCAGGCGCACTTGTCGCCGTTCTCGGCGCCCTTCGAGTCGAGCCAGCCGCCGTTCGGGAAGATCTCGGTCTCGGTCTCGGCGAACTCGTGGCCGCCGACGATCGTGATCCCGGCGTTCGGGCAGCGGGCCGTCGGCCTGGATTCGTATGTTCGTTCGAGCCCGAGCGGGCGCGGATTCGCACCGACGGGGGCGACCCGGGCTCTGGCCCGGGAAACGTCCCCGTCGGTGCCCGACGAAGCGCGACCGCCTACCGCGACGTGACCAGGTAATAGGTCACCCAGCCCGGCTCGGACGCGGTGGTCAGGGATGCCCAACCGTCCGGACCCGACGTCCCGACGGGAACCGTCCGCACGTGAATCGTCGCCGTGTCGGTGAAGCAGACTCCCGCACGCAGCAGATCAGCCTGGGACTCGCCCCAGCTTGGCAGGAATGCCTTGTCCGTCGCGTCCGGGCAACGGGCCGGGTCCACGGCGTACTGCGTCGCTGTCAGGCCGAGGATCCGCGGGAAGAACCCGATTCCCTTGTGCTGGACGCCGAGTGATGTCTGGCCGTCATGGACGTGCCAGCTCGGGGACAGCGAGTCCGCGCCGGCTATGGCCGAACCGGCGGCGAGGACTCCTGCCGCGAGCCCGAGAGAAACGAGCAGCTTCCGCATGTCAGACCTCCTTGATGATGTTCGCCACGGTGACCGCCACCCGTTCGACCTCGTGGAGAATCCGAATGGTCGAGTCGCCGGCCGGGAAGACGACCCGGACGGCCTCATCGATGCGAGCCGGGTCGAACGCCCAGCCTTCGAGGACGATCCCGATTCCGTCCTGATCCCGGAGCAGTGACACGCGCGTCACGCCGAGTGCGGCCAATCGTTCTGCGACACCCGGGCCGACGACGGGCTCCGCCGCGGCGGGCCCGGAGATCAGCATGGCCGTCGACATCGACACCTCCTTCGTCGACTCCGGTCGTCCGGAGCTGTCCCGAAGGCTATGCCGGTCGAACTCCCTCATTCATCGGGGGAATCCCGTACCGGACCGGCGCGAACAAGCGTCGCCAACTCCGTCCGGTTGCGAATGCCGAGCTTGGAAAGGACGTTGGTCAGGTGTCGCTCAACGGTTTTCGGCGAGATGTCCAATGAATCGCCGATCTCGCGATTGCTGTGCCCGCCGGCGACGAGCTCCGCTACCTCCCGTTCGCGGTCGCTCAACGTGATCAGATCGCGCGTCGTCGGACGGCCGCCGACCGTCGGACGCCGTCGCCAGGTTCGGACCCCGAGTCCGCGCAGCGCGCGTCTGGCGATCCTGCTGTGCGTCGGCGCGCCGATCCTCTCGGCAAGGTCCGCCGCCCGGATGTAGGCAGCCACCGCCGCGTCGCGGTCGCCGGTCAGGTTCGCCCGCCCGAGGTCGAGCCAAGCCCAGACGAGGTCTTCGAGAAGGCCTGCCTGCAGGAGCCGATCGACGACCTCGCCCCACAGGCCGGTGGCCGTCGGATGGTCGCCCCGGGCGAAGGCGATCTCGGCCCGAGCCCGGGTCGTCCGGACCCATCGCAGGAGATAGCCCTCGGGCGGTTCGATCGCCTGCGTCGTCATGAGGTCGGCGGCCCTGTCGACATGACCGACCCGGGCGAGAAGGGCGACCGATGTGAGAGTGAGCTCGACCGCACAACGCGGACAGCGAGCCAGCAACGAGTCCGCCTCGGCAGCGTCCAGCTCGGTGACGATGTCCGCCGCGGCCTGCGGACCGGCCGTCCGGGCGAGCCACGTCGCGATGTCCTGATGGACCGCCATCCGATAGTGCGGGTCGCGTTCGAGACGAGCGTCCTCACGGATCCGATCCAGGCCCGGAACCGGATCCCGCAGGCAGAGCTCGATCGCGTGAAGGACGTTGAGGGCATTCCCCCAGCGGCGCGACGGATTCTGGAGGCGGGACTCGATCTCGACCGTCTCGACGGCGATCCGATGGGCCTCTCCGACACGGCCCAGGTCGCGCAAGGTCCGCGACAGCGAATGCCCGGCTTCGACCATTGCCGACGGCAGGATCAGTCGCCGAGACCCATCCCAGGCACGGCGACTCAAGCGCTCGGCTTCGACCGCCCGACCGAGCGGTCGGTTCGCGAACGCCGCTCGATTCAGGGCCGCGATCTCGGCCTCCTCGTCGATCTGACCAGCGACGCGAACGGTCGCCTCCGCGAGGCGCACGATTTCGTCGGCGAGTCCGAGTTGGAGGGCACCATCGCCCGCCGCCTCGAGGGCGGACAGGTATGCCCGCCGGCTCTCGAGCCGCAGCTCTGCCAGTCCGCCGGCGGACGAGATGAGACGTTCCGCACTCTCGACGGCGCGGCCCGCCATCCGACTGCCATCGAGCGACTCGTGATCGAGCCAGAGCAGTGCGTCAGCCCGGATGGCATCGATCCGGATCGACAGCTCGGGCCCGACGGGGCCCTCCCGTGTCGCGCGATCGAGCCAGTCGTGGACCGCCTCGCTCTGGCCCGCCAGATACGAGGCCCGAGCCGCCCCCACCCGGGCGTCCTGGCGCGTCGTCGGGTCCGGCGCGTGCGTTGCGACACGGGTCCACCGGTCGATCGCCAGGGACAGCGCGCCCGCGTGCGCCGCGAGCGTCGCCAGGCCCTGATCCAGACCGACCTGCTCGGCTCGACCTGGCTCCATCTCGTCGCTCAGCGTCGTCAGGAACTGGAGATCCTCGACGCTCAGGAGGCGACTCTGACGGGCGCCGACCAGGCGCTGAGCGAGCGCGGGCGAGGGTCGCCCGGCAGCGTGCTGGTGGACGAGAGCCTCCCGGAGCTGGAGGACGTCGTCGTTGGCGTCTCGCTCGATCGCATCGGCCAATCGCCCCTCGAGTCGACGACGCTCGCCCTGCGGCAGTTCGTTCAGCGCTGCTTCACGAATCAGATCGTGAACCGGGCGCAGGCCGCCGACCGACTCCACGACCAGTCCAATCGTCAGCAGGTCATGTGCCGCACCGATGACCCGCCGAGCCGGCCACCCGAGCAGACCGCCGAGATCCTCGACGCTGATCGGACGTCCGGCGACGGACAGCGCTGCGAGAAGCCTCGCGTCGTCCCGACCGAGACCCCGGAGTCGCTCACCGATCGCCGTCGATGGGTCGTCGCCGCCGGAGCTGCGAGCGAGAAGCTCGAGCCAGAACGGGGATCCGGTCGCTCGCCTCCACAAGTCGGCGGCGGCGACCGCGGTCAGACGCGGGTCGATCGCCAGCGCCAGCGTCGACCCTGCAGCGCGGGTGAGCGGGGCGAGCTCATGACGCGCCCGACGGTCGGGTGGCAGCTCGTTCTCGATCCGGCTCGCAAACGTCGTCAAGGCGGCCGACGGCCGACCGGCGGCGAGGACGGTGAGCCGCAGGCGACGGCTTTCCGCGGCGCGTACCAGGTAATCGATCAAGGCGAGAGAAGGTCGGTCCACCCATTGGAGATCGTCGATCGTCAGTCGGAGGGGCCCGAGTCGGATGAGCGCCCGATGGGCGGCCTCGAAGACGCGCACGGGCTCCGCGTGCAGGTCGGTCGACCCGCCGTGGACGAGGGCCGCGAGGACCGGTCCTTCCACCGGGACCGCGGACAGGCCGCGGAGCAGCTCGCCGGCGGCACCGAGGGCGATCGGCTCCATCGGCTCGAAACCGGCGAGACGGATGGTCCGGACAGCCGGCAGCCGGGCGATCGTCTCGGCCAGAAGCCGTGTCTTGCCGCTGCCCGGCTCGCCGCTGATGATCGCGATCGCCGGCGCGTGTGCGTCGTGACCGTCGCGGACGAGTGCCACAAGCATCGCGAGCTCCGCGTCGCGGCCGACGAAAGGTACTGCCATATCGCCCCAGCCTAGCGATCGCCCGATCTGCGAGCGTGGCGTCTGGGACAGGTCCGAGCGGCGGATCGATGACCTACTGTCATCATGCGACCGTGGATCCGACCGACGACCTGGCGTTCCTGCGCGCCTCCGTCCCCCGCCGGGGCGCAGCCGTCCCGAACGCCGAGGTCATTGCCGAGGTGCTCGCGGCGGAGCCGCCGAGCAACGACCCGGCGAACCTGACCCGGCCGGCCGGAGTCTCTCCTCCCGCGTCGCGCGCCTCGGCATCGACCACCGTTTGACGCTCCGGCGGGCCGGTCGTACGCTCGCCGCCCGTGCCATCCCCGTCTGTCGATCCGCCGCGCCGACCCGAGACTCTCGGGCAGCTGCGTGCCAGCGGCTGGACCAGTCGGACCGTCAAGGAGGAGCTCCGAGCCAACCTCCTCGAGCGACTGGCCGCGGACCGTCCGATCGTCAGCGGGATCGTCGGCTTCGACGAGACAGTCCTCCCCGCGATCGAGAACGCCGTCGTCGCCGGCCAGGACCTCGTCCTGCTCGGAGAGCGCGGCCAGGCGAAGACGCGGCTGGCGCGGCTCCTCGTCGGGCTGCTCGACGAGGCGATCCCGGTCGTTCGCGGCGGCGAGCTCAACGACGACCCCACGGCGCCGATCAGTCCGAGCGGCAAGGCGATCGTCGAGGAGCACGGCGACGCCACCCCGATCGACTGGCTGCCCCGCGACCGGCGCTACAGCGAAAAGCTCGCGACCCCGGACATCACGATCGCCGACCTGATCGGCGAGGTCGACCCGATCCGGGTCGCCGAGGGCCGGTACCTCAGCGACGAGCTGACCCTCCACTACGGCCTGATCCCGCGCTCGAACCGGGGCATCTTCGCGATCAACGAGCTGCCGGACCTCGCGGAGCGGATCCAGGTCGGCCTGCTCAACATCCTCGAGGAGCGCGACGTGCAGATCCGGGGCTTCACCGTCCGTCTGCCGCTCGACCTGTTCGTCGTCGCCAGCGCGAACCCTGAGGACTACACGAGCCGCGGCCGGATCATCACGCCGCTCAAGGACCGCCTCGGGTCGCAGGTCCGGACGCACTACCCGCGGACGCTCGACCACGAGCTCGCGATCGTTCGCCAGGAGAAGCAGCGATTCGCGGGCGGCGAGGGCGAGCCGGCGATCACGGTTCCCGCGTTCATGGAGGAACTCCTCGCCGAGCTGACCCACCT
>JANMCU010000233.1:0-5467 GCA_031361415.1 Chloroflexota bacterium
TTCGAGGGCGGCCATCCTGTCGTCGGCCATCGGGTTCACCTCTTCGACGTCGGTTGCAACTCCAACGTCGTGAGGATGACTCGGTGGCCAGCTCGTTCGCTGGCCGGGTCTGCTGTTACACCAACTCTAGGGACACCAACCGCCCCGGCTGACCCCGGCCGAAGCGCCGCCTGCCCCCGGCTGGCCCCCGGGTGACGGCACGCATCCTCCGCGGGTAGGCTGTCGGGCATGGCCGGTCGTGCGTCCCTGGTCCGAGCGGAGCCCGGCTTCTCGCTGCCGTTCTTCGATCGCCTCGCGCCCCCGCCGCCGCCCGGCCTCGTCGCTGCCCGGATCGAGGCCCACACGAAACCCGGCGACATCGTCCTCGACCTGGCCGGCCGGGGCGGTTGGGTCGGGCGCGCAGCGGTGGATCGCCAGCGGCGCGCGGTCAGCCTCGAATCCTCGCCCCTGACCCGACTTTTGGCCGAGCTGGTCCTCCGCCCGCCGGACCTGCGCCACCTCGACGCTGCGTTCCAGGCGATGGGCGCGTCGCCACGCGGGCAGACGAGCCTCAAGGTCGCGGTCGGCGAGCCATTCACCACGCGCTGTGCGACGTGCGGCCGGACGCTGCCGCTCGATGAGATCGTCTGGCCCCGATCGGCGGGCCCCGACGACGTGATCGACCCGGCCGAGCCGTTCGGTGCCGGTCCCGACGAACCAGTCGACGGCCCGCGGCCGGCGCCGCCGATCGACCCCGATCAGCCGGCTGCCCGGAAGCTGTACGCCTGCCCGGTCTGTCGCGGCCAGCGCGGCGGCGAGCAGCGCACCGCCCGCCTCGACGCGGCGGATCTCGAGCGGTCCCGTGCGATCCCGGCCGACCACGCCGCCGCCCGGGCCCGGCTCGCCGATCGATTTCCGGTCGTCGACGGTGGCGCGGAGCTCGTCGACGGCCTGCTCGATCTCCATACGCCCCGCCAGCTCGTCGGGCTCGAGGCGATCCTCGAGCGGATCGAGGGCGACCTCCGGGCGGCACCTGTCGAGGCAGCGCTGCGCCTGGCCTTCCTCCACGCTCTCCTGCCGGCCAGCCGCCTCAACGGCTACCCCGGCCGGATCGGGACCCTTCGGATCCAGGCGGGACGGGTCCGACCGCCCGCCTCCGGCCAGTGGCGCGAGCGTCACCCGTGGCTCGCATTCGAGGACGGCATCCGGACGGTGCGCGGCTTCATTCAACGACTCGAGAGCGGGCCCGGCGGCGCGGTTCAGGCGCGCCTCGGCAACGATCTGCGCGCGCTCGACGAAGGCAGCGCGACAGCGGTCGTCGGGATCAGCGGGCCGTCGACAACGCGGGCGATCGGCGCGGAGGCGTCGGTCGGCCGTGGCTGGGACGGTGGGTCAGGCGGCCCGGGTCTGCGCCGGCGCATCCGGCTCGTCCTCGGCCAGCCGCCTGTTCGACCAAACCAGGAGCGGCTGTCGCTGACGTACTGGGCGACGGCCTGGACCCTCGGCTCGGAGGCGGCCGTGGGCCTGCCGCTGGCCGCCCTGTCCGGTCCGCCGATCCGGGCTCCTTGGGGCTGGCAGGCGGCATCGCTCGCCCGCTCCCTGGCGTCGATCGAACCGTCGATCGCCCGCGACGGCCAGGTGGTCGAGCTCGTCGACGGCGGACCCGAGGCGCTCGTCGCGGCAGCCATGGGTGGCGTCGGGGCGGGATTCCGGCTGCTCGCCGCCCGGCTCGGCGACGGCGACGACGAGGCCGTCGGGAGCGTCGAGCTGGTGCCGCCCGGCGCAGTCCTGCCGCCCGGTCCGCGGACCCGCGCGAACGTGGCCCTCGAGCCTTCGGCTGGTGGTTCGGGCGACCAAGATCTGGTCCCCGGCGCGGGCCTTTTCGGCGCCCCGGAGCGGTTCGATCGGCGACCGTTCTCGGCCGCCGACGTCCGCAACACCGTCGTCGAGGTCGCTGTCGAGAGCCTCAAGGCGCGTGGCGAGCCCGCGTCCGCGGATCGGCTGCTCGGCGAGGTCCTCGTCGGGCTGGACCGTGCGGGACAGCTCCGGCGGCTCGTGGCCGATCGCGACCTGGCGGTCCCGGGACGCGCGACCGATGCAGATCCATCCACCGAGGAGCGCTCGACCGAGGCCGATCCATCGTCGGAGGCGCACCTGCGCGAGGCCGATCGGCCCGAACCCGATCCAGGCGCGTCGTGGCGATCCGACCCGTCCGCGCCCGACGCCTCCGGCAGACCCACGATCTCGACGGGCGCGGCCGATCGACCGCCGAATCGCCCAGCCGTCGCCGCCCGGCGAGCAACCCGCCCGACGGACGGGCCGCCCGACCCGGTCGAGGCACTCCTTGGCCTGATCGCGGAGGGTCTGTCGGCAGGTGGCCGCCGCCTGACCGAGGTCGCGCCCGAGCGCTGGTGGCTGGCCGATCCACGCGACCGCGACGCCGCGGCGGCGCCCCTGGCTGACCGAGTGGAATGGGCGGTCTTCAGTCTCCTCTCGACGGCCGGCCCGATGTCCGAGTCCTCGTTCCTGCAGCGGATCGCGGGCATCTTCACCGGCCACGACCTGCCCGACGAGACCCTCGTTCGATCCTGCCTCCAGAGCTATCGCAGCCGAGCGAGCACGGCGGACCTGATCGTCACCGGCGACGACCTCCTTCGTCGGGCCCAGGAGCATGCCGAGCTGATCGGGCTGCTCGCGGACGGCGGTCACCGGCTCGGGTTGTCGGTCTGGATCGGACGGCGCGAGCAGGCCCGTCGACTGGGATCTGGACGGTTGGCCGACCGCCTCCACGATTCCGAGCGGCGGGGATCGCTGTCGCACATCAGTCGGGCCATCGACGAGATCGCCGAGATCGATTGCGCGTGGTACGTCCGGGGCAAGCTCGCATTCCTGTTCGAGGTGGAATGGACGGCCATGCTCGGCGAGCCGATCCTGCGTCGCCACGCCCGGATTCCCCAGGACGAGGGCACGGTCCGGTTCCTCGTCATCGCTCCCGAACGGACGGAGCTCGTCCGGCACAAGCTCGAGCGGTCGCCGCTCCTGCGCGAGGCGTTCGAGCGCGACAACTGGCACGTCCTGAAGTGGAATCACCTGCGAGCGTTCCTCGATCGTGACGAGCCGTCACTCGACGCGCTGGAGCCGTATCTCGGACTCGACCCGGTTGCCGAGCGGAGCGGCGAGCAGCTGGGCCTGTTCGGCGGCTCGTGACCCTGCTCGATCCCGCCCCGGGCGATACGCTGTCCGCCACCAGCGCCCTCGGGGTCGAAGGCCGCGTCCCCCGCTCAACCCGATGGAGATGTCGACCGTGACCCAACCGGACCGATGGCCCTCGCCGGTCGACCAGCTGGCCGACCAGTTCTGGGACGACCTCCTCGAGCTCAACCCGACGACCGCGACCGTCTACGGCGACGAGCGGTACAACGATCGCCTCGAGGATCCGAGCCCGGCCGGCCGGGCAAAGGCCCGCGACCTGATGGTGCGAACGAAGACGGCGGCCGAGGCGATCTCGCCGGACGGCCTGCCTGTCGAGGACCGGATCACCCGCGACATGCTGATCGTCATCGCCGACCAGGCCGTCGAGCAGAACGACCAGGGCATCCATCGGCTGGGGGTCGTCGACCAGATCGGCGGCCCGCAGACGCTCCTGCCCCAGGTCTGCCAGTTCCAGCCGGCCGATACACCCGAGCGGTTCGACAAGTACATCGCCCGGCTCGAGTCGTATCGCGATTACATGGCCGCCAACACGGACATCCTGCGCGAGGGCCTCGACACGGGCCTGGTCGCGCCGCGGATCGTGGCCGAGCGGACGATCGCCCAGCTCGATCGGCTGATGGCCATCCCGCTCTCGGAGGCAATCGTCCCGGCGCTGGCCCAGGTCGCGTCCGAGGCCGATCGGGAGCGTGTCCGTCAGGTCGCCCGTGACGTCCTCTATCCGGCCGACCAGGCCTTCCTCGACGTCCTGAAGGGTGACTACTTCCAGGCCACCCGCGAGCAACCCGGCCTGTGGTCGGCGGCGAATGGGGAGTCGCTCTATCGGACCCAGATCCGCGCCTGGACGACGCTCGATCTCGACCCGCGCGAGGTCCACGAGATCGGTATGGAGGAGCTCAGGCTCGTCGATGTCGGCCGGCGCGCGATCGCGTCCGCGGCCGGCGCGGCCAGCCCGAAGGAGTATCGCCAGCGCCTCGCCGACGACCCGGCCAACACGCCGGGCTCCAAGGAGGAGCTGCTCGCCCGGGCCCGCGAGGACATCGATCGGGCGATGGCCGTGGCCCCGCGCTTCTTCGGAGCGCTGCCGAGGGCCGGCTGCGAGGTGAAGGCGGTCGAGGAGTTCAAGGAGAAGGACGCCCCCTTCGCCTACTACTTCCCGCCGGCGACCGATGGATCGCGCGGCGGCACCTACTATGCCAACGGCTACGACCTGCCGAGCCGGAAGTACACGAAGCTCGCGACGACGACCTACCACGAGGCGGTTCCGGGCCATCACTTCCAGATCGCGCTCGAGCAGGAGAACGAGAACCTCTCGACCTTCCGTCGGCTCGGCGCCCGGATCGTCGGCGGCGCGTATGTCGAGGGCTGGGGCCTCTACAGCGAGAAGCTGGCCGACGAGATGGGCCTCTTCCGTGACGACGCCGAGCGTTTCGGGATGCTCGACGCGGTCGCCTGGCGGGCTGCCCGGCTGGTCGTCGATACGGGCCTCCACGCGCTCCGCTGGACGCGCCAGCAGTCGATCGACTTCCTGCTCGAGACCGGTCTGTCGGAGACCGACGCGACGATCGAGACCGACCGCTACATCGCGTGGCCGGGCCAGGCCCTGACCTACATGATCGGCTGCCGCGAGATCGAGAAGCTTCGCCGCGAGCTGACGGCGCGCGACGGCTCGGCGTTCGACCTGCGCGGCTTCCACGACCAGGTCCTCGCCCACGGGTCGCTGTCGTTGGCGACCCTGACCCGCGAGCTGCCGAACTGGGTCGTCGCCCCGGGCTGAGGCGACGGATCAGGAGTCGAAGCCGATCCCGATCGCGTCGAGCGTTTTGAGGAGCAGGCCGCGCCGGCCGTCGTTCCGGTCCGCCCGATCGAGCTCATGGCGGACCAGGTTGACCGCGATCGACCGGAGCGGCTCCGGCGGGAACGGGAACGGCGCGCTCCGGACGAAGTCCAGTCGGAGGAGGTCCGAGTCGGGCCGGAGGATGAAGTCGCGGACCACGCCGGCCGCCCAGCGGCTCGCGCCGACGCCCAGCCCCGTGTACCCGAGGGCGTAGGTCAGCCGTCCGCCGAGCGCCTGCCCGAACGTCACCGTGAAGCGCGAGGTCGTGTCGATCGCGCCACCCCAGCGGTATGCGAACCGCAGGCCCGCGAGTTGCGGGAACGTCCGCCGGAAGTGCTCCTCGAGCTTGGCGAACGTGGCCGGTCGCCGGTCGAACTGCGGGCCGACCCCGTTGTTCCGGTAGTACACGGCGTCGTAGCCGCCCCACAGGATCCGGTCGTC
>JANMCU010000271.1:0-9898 GCA_031361415.1 Chloroflexota bacterium
AAGAAATTACCTGGGACGCCTGACGGTCGCCACCGGACGACCGATGCGGGCGTTGCCCGATGTGCGCTCACCGACCAGGACGGAGCCGGCATTCGTGGCGACCGTTTTGGCCGCCCATCAACGCTGTCGGAGGCCGAGCTCAGCGACGATGGCCTAGCATGGTCGGGTGACCTCCGATCCCCGCGCGTTCCTCGCCCTCGACTTCGGCGCCGCAACATCGTCGGCGGCCCTGATCGGCCGAATCGATCATCGCTGGCGACTGATCGGCTCGCTGGCCGTGCCGGCCTCGAGCAGCGCCGACGGCCTCATCGTCGAGCTCATCCGACGGGTGGGCGCCGCGGACGCCGACCTCGCTGCATCGGTCGGACTGACCGACGACGAGGGGACGATCGACGCCCGCCGGCTCGCCGCCGAGCTGCCGCGCCTCGTCGCTCGCAGCGCACCGCCGCGGACGATCCTCGTCTGCGCCGTCACGAGCCGGGCCCTTGCGCCGCTCGTCGCCGCCGCTCGCGGGACCGGCTGGCGTGCCCGGGAAGCGGCCCTCGAGGCGAGCGATCCCTTCCAGTTGACAACGCGCCTCCTCGATCCGGAGGTGGACGTCGTGCTCGTCGGAGCGGGCGACCCGCCGGGCGCCGACGAGCGGCGTCAGCTCGGCGAGCTCGCCGCCATCGTGACCGGCGCCGTCAGCCGCCGGCCGGACCTGACCGTCATCCTCGCCGGCGCGATGACCGAGCATCTCGAACGGATCGAATCGTCGTCGGGCGAGCGCAGCGGCGAGCTCCTCCTTGCGCCAGCCGCCTCCGCCGCATCGGCCGGTGAGCCGGCCGGATCGGCCCTCCGTCAGCTGCTCGACGAGATCCGGGGCGGAGCGGACGATCCCCGCCGCGCGGCCGGCCGGGCCGTCGGTGCGCTCGCCGACGTCCTGGATCGACGGATCGAGTTGATCGAGGTCGGGTACGACGCAGGCCTGCGCGCGACCGCCAGCCCCGGAATCGGCGGCAACGACGCCGTCGCGACCATCTCGATCGTTGCCGACGCCGGTCTCGTGCCGCCCGAATCGACCGACGCCACCGTTGACCGTGTTCTGGCCTGGTCGACGATGCCGCTCGATCGGCACCGCCTTCGCGACCGGCTCCGCGAGCTCCGCCTGTGGCCGTGGTCGGGCATCGTCGGCGACGGCGCGCGGCTCCGGCTCGCCGCCGCCCGGGCCGCGATGACCATCCTCGTCGATGCCACGCCCGAGCAGTCTGCCCTGCCCGCACCGGACCTCGTCGTCGTGTCGGGCGGTGCGTTCGCCGTCGCGCCCGGCCCGGCCGTCGCCCTCGCGATCGCCGACGTCCTGCGCCGTCCCGGCGCGATCACGCTCGCCCAGGATCACGCCCGTCTGCTCGGGACGATCGGCGTGATCCCGGATGCGATCGAGCGACGCCAGGCCCTGATCGACCTCGTCGACGACGTCCTCACCCCCCTCGGCAGCATCGTGATCCCGGGTGGGATCCGGGCGGGCGCCAGCGCCGGGCGGCTGACGGTCCACGCCGGGACCGGATCGAGCGACACGAACCTCGTCCCGGGCGGTCTCGAGGTCGTCGACCTGCCGCCCGGCGAGGTGGCGACCGCCGAATTCGGCTTCCGCGAACCCGTCCGTCTCGGCACCCGCGGCCGCCATTTCGCGGTCGACGTGTCCGGTGGACTGGGCGGCCTGCTCGTCGACCTGCGCGACATCCCGCTCCGCCTGCCGGACCGGATGGATCGCCGGCGCGAGCTTCTCGATGCGTGGCAGGAATCGCTCTGGCCGACGCGCGACCGATGACTGCCTCGAGCGCCCGCCGATCCCGGTCATCTTCAGGGTCGTCCTCGGCCGGTCCCGGAGACGCGTCCGAGGGCCTGCGTGGACTCGACCTGGTCGGGCTGCGGCCGATCCTGTCCGGTCCGACCGAGGTCCTGTTCCCGCTGACCTCGGGCGATCGCGCCCTTGTCGCCGCCGGCGACGCGATCGTTGCCGGTACCACGATCGCCGAGCGGCTGCGCGACGGCCGGATCGTCGAGCTCGCGCCCGCCGCGACGAGCGACTCCGCCGCTGCCGGCGATCGCTGGATGGTCGCCGGGGAGGCGGCGGTCCGGCTGCGCCGCGGTCACGGCGCGCAGGCCGGTGAGCTCCTCTATCAGCACGAGGGCCACTGGGCGCTGGCCGTCGGCGAGCACGCCGAGCCGGTCGAATGCCCGCTCGCCGGGGTCGTTCGAGACGTGCGACCCGGGATCGGCATCCGGGTCCGGGCGCAGGGCCGGGCCCTCCTCGGCGTCGAGGCGCTCGGCGACCCGACGAGCGGCCGGCTGTCTCTCGGCGGTGAGCGGAGCGACCAGCGCCACGGCCGGCTGCGCTCGACATCGCTCGACGTCGGGCTGGCCGGGACGATCCTGGTCATCGGCTCACGGGTCGACGCGGAGGCCCTCACCCGAGCCCGCGCGATGGGCGTCCGGGGCGTCATCGTCAGCGGCCTCGCCGGCAAGGAGCGGCGGGACTTCATGGCCTCCGAGGCGCGCCAGCGAGCGGCCCTCCACCGCCTCCCGCCGTTCGCCGTGCTGGTCCTCGACGGCGCGGTTCGCCGCCCGATCGCCGGGCCGGTGGCCGCCGTGCTTGAGCGCCTGGCGGGTGCGACGGTCGCCATCTCGGTCGATCCGCCGGCGATGATCTTCGACGAGCCCGGTCTCACAGTCGATCCGCCTCCGGCCGATCACGTCCGGGTCCGGGCCGGGGAGCACGCCGGCGACGAGGGACGCTGGGCAGGCCTGGCCGGTGTCCGGCGGTTCGCCGGGGGCACGTTCCTCGAGGCCGGCTGGGTCACGTTCGGCGATGCGGCCCCGGTGTCGATCCCGATCGCGGACCTCGAGCGGTTCGGCTGACGATGGCCGAGCCGGCTCGCGCCGGCGGGTTGATCGACATGCCCGCCGCCGACCTTCGTGCCCGGGTCCGGACGACATCGGTCGAGGAGACCGTTGCCCTCGGCGAGCGTCTCGGCCGCGTTGCAGAGCCCGGCGACCTCGTGTGCGTTTGGGGCGAGCTCGGGGCCGGCAAGACTCAGCTCGCCAAGGGCATCGCGCGCGGGCTCGGGATCACCGACACCGTCAACTCGCCGACCTTCATCCTCATGAACGAGTACGCCGGCCGGCTGCCCCTGTTCCACGTCGACCTGTACCGGCTCGCCGACGCGGCCGACGCCCTCGGCGGCGGCCTGATCGACGACCGCCAGAGCGACGGGGTCACCGTGGTCGAGTGGCCGGAGCGGATGGGCGACGTCCTGCCGGCCGGCCGGCTCGACGTCCGGATCGACGGCAGCGGCGACGAGCCCCGCGAGATCGATGTCGAGACCGCCGACGCGCGCCTCGGGCGGCTGGTCGAGGCCGTCCGATGACCGGCCCGGAGAACGACGGCCGCCGATCGTGGCTGCTCGCAATCGACACGGCCACCAGCCGCGTCGTCATTGCCGCGGCGGCCCTCGACGGCAGGCCGCTCGGCGTCTCGACCTGGCTGGCCGGCCGGACCCACGGGGCACAGCTCCTGCCGTCGATCGGGCGCCTCACCGGCGAGGCGAACCTGCGCCGGTCGCGAATCCGGGGCGTGATCGTCGGGACGGGACCCGGCGCGTTCACCGGGCTGCGGGTCGGGATCGCCACCGCCAAGGCGATCGCCCACGAGCTCGCCGTGCCGATCATCGGCGTATCGACCGGGCTGGCCCTGCTCGAGGCCAGCGGATTCGGTGCGAACGGGGTGCTGCTGCTCCCGGCGGGTCCAAACGATCGGCTGGTCGTCCGACCGGGCGCGGTGCCGATGCTCCTGCCGGGGGGCACCGAGCCGGACCTGGCCGCCGAAGACACCCTCGTGGCCCTCGATCTCGACGGCCGGGCCCCCACCGACGCCGTCGCGCGGGGCGAGGCAGCCCGGACCCATTTCGCGACGGCCCTCGCCCGGATCGGGGCCGCCCGGCTGGCTGCCGGCGACGTCGACGATCTCGCCCGGCTCGTGCCCGATTACGTCAGCCTGCCGCGTGGGGTCGTCCGCGAGACCGGGGAGGTTGCATGGTCGCGCGACCACCCGTGAAGCTCACCATCGCCGCGATGCGGCTCGAGGACCTCGCGGAGGTCCAGCGGATCGAGCAGGCCAGCTTCTCGACGCCGTGGCCCGAGAACGCCTATCGGAGCGAGCTGATGACGAATCGCCTCGCGTCGTACCTGGTCGCCCGGATCGGCGGTCGGATCGTGGCCTACGGCGGGATGTGGCTGATGGTCGACGAGGCGCATGTCACGACCTTCGCCGTCCACCCGGCCTGGCGCCGCCAGCGCATCGGCGAGCGCCTGCTCCTCGCGTTCCTCGACCTCGCCCGCGATCGCCATGCTCGCGAGGCGACGCTCGAGGTTCGCCTGTCGAACCTCGCCGCGCGGCGGCTGTACGAGAAGTACGGCTTCCGCCCGGTGGGCCTCCGGCCGCGCTACTACAGCGACAACAACGAGGACGCCCTGATCATGACGACCGAGTCGTTCGGCGACCCGGCGCTCGAGGAACGGGTCGCGCGTCTGCGGGCGGCTCTCGACGACTCGCCCGCTCCGGAGGGGCCGGTCGAGCCGGATCCGGCTCCGGACCTCCGGCAGGGACGCGACGAGCCGCCCCGGGACGGCGGTCGGTGACGAGCCTGAAGGACGGTAGCGGACCCCTCATCCTGTCCGTCGAATCGTCGTGCGACGAGACGGGGATCGCTGTGATCGACGGCGGCCGTCGGATCCTGTCGAACGTGGTCGCCAGCCAGACCGCGCTTCATGCCGCGAGCGGCGGGATCGTGCCAGAGGTTGCCGCGCGGGCCCACCTGCGCTGGATCGTCCCGGTCCTCGATCGGGCCCTGGCCGATGCCGGCATCGGCGTCGCCGATGTCGACGCCGTGGCCGTCACCCACGGCCCGGGGCTCGCGGGCTCGCTTCTCGTCGGGATCAACTTCGCGAAGACGATCGCCTG
Source organism: Chloroflexota bacterium (assembly GCA_031361415.1). Lineage (GTDB taxonomy): Bacteria > Chloroflexota > Limnocylindria > Limnocylindrales > CSP1-4 > CF-46. The sequence goes on from JANMCU010000271.1 coordinate 5,003, forward strand.
GGTCAACGACAAGCCACTCGTCGGGGTCAACCATCTCGAGGGCCACCTGTACGCCGCCTGGCTGACCGATCCTGGAGCGGACGATCAGCCTGAACCGGTCTTCCCGCTCGTCGCCCTGATCGTGTCGGGCGGCCACACGTTCCTGGTCGAGATGCGCGACCACCTGACCTACCGGTTGCTCGGCCAGACTGTCGACGACGCGGCCGGCGAGGCGTTCGACAAGGTCGGCCGGCTGCTGGGGCTGTCGTACCCGGGCGGGCCCGCGGTCTCGCGGGCGGCCGAGGCGGCTCGTCGGCACGACGCCGCGTTTCCGCGGGCGTGGCTCGGCGAGACGTACGACTTCAGCTTCAGCGGGCTGAAGACCGCGGCGCGCCGGACCATCGACGAGGCTCGCGCCGACGAGGGCCTGCCGACGGGCAAGGCGGCGGCCTCCGAACCCGACGCGCGGCTTTCGGACGAAGCCGTCGCCGAGCTGTCCTGGGGCTTCCAGGATGCGGTTGTCGACGTGCTGGTCACCAAGGCGATCCGCGCAGCCGAAGAGATCGGAGCGCGCTCGATCGTTCTCGGCGGCGGCGTCGCGGCCAATGGCGCGCTGCGGACCCGCCTCGCCGGCGAGGCCGACGCGATCGGCGTACCGCTGATCGTTCCGCGACCGGCCCTGTGCACCGACAACGGGGCGATGATCGGAGCGGCCGGAGCACGGCGGTTCGCCGCCGGCGAGCGGGCCGACCTGTCCCTGGACGCCAGCCCATCCCTGCCGCTGGCTCGTCGATGACCGGTCGCAGCGCACCCGGCGGGACGACCGACGATGCCCGCCGGTCGCCACCCATCCGGATCGACCCAGACGTCGTCCGCCGGACGCTGAGGGATGCCGGCCTCCGGGCGCGCCACAGCCTCAGCCAGAACTTCCTCGCCGATCCCGACGTGCTCGAGGCGATCCTCGCCGAGGCGGCGCCGGTGCCCGGCCGCCACGTCCTCGAGATCGGGCCCGGGCTCGGGTTCCTGACCGGCGGCCTGCTCGAGACCGGCGCCGAGGTGACCGCCGTCGAGCTCGACCGGGGGCTGGCCGCGTTCCTGCGCGACCGCTTCGCGAACGAGCTCGATGGAGGGCGGTTGCGGCTGATCGACGGCGACGCGCTCGATCTCGCCCTGACGACGATCGTCCCGCCGCCGTACGACGTCGTCGCCAACCTGCCCTATCACATCACGAGCCCGATCCTGCACCGCCTGCTTGGCGCGACGCCCCGCCCGGAGCGGCTCGTCCTGATGGTCCAGCGTGAGGTCGCCGAGCGGATCGCCGCGCCGCCGGGCGGGATGAGCTACCTGTCGGTCTTCGTCCAGTACCACGCCCGGGTCCGGATCGCGTTCGAGGTCCCGCCCGAGGCTTTCGAGCCGGAGCCCGCCGTCCGCTCCGCGGTGATCGTCGTCGAGCCGTATCCCGCCGACGACCGGCTGCCGAGCCCGGAAGCCGAAGACGCGCTCTGGCGGCTCGTCCAGGCGTCGTTCCGGGAGCGGCGCAAGATGATTCGCAACGTGCTGACGCGGCAGCTTCCCGTGGAGCCGGCCCAGGTCAGCGCCGCGCTCGCGGTCGCCGGCATCGCCCCGGATCGGCGGCCCCAGACGGTGGCGGTCGGGGAGTGGCTCGCCCTGCTCGAGGCGTTCGGCGAGATCGGCCCGGATCGACGCGGCCGGCGGCGTGACGAGGCGCCCGAGGCGCCCGAGGAGTCCGAGGAGCCCACCGGATGAGCCTCGATCCGACGCGGCGCATCACCCCGGTCGTGCGCATCGCCCCGGCCAAGCTCAATCTGACCCTGGCGGTCGTCGGCCGGCGGCCCGACGGCTATCACGCCCTCCACTCGGTCATGGCGCCCGTTGCCCTTGCCGACCGGCTGAGCCTCGCCCCCGATCCGTCGCCGGAGGCGCGCGACACCCTGAGGGTCGACGGCTTCGATGCCGGTCCCGTTGCCGACAACCTCGTCCTGCGGGCGATCGCGGCCGCTCGGCGCGCCCTCCGTCCGCACCTCGCCGTGCCGCCGACCGCGCTCGCAGTCCGGCTCGACAAGCGGATCCCTGTTGCGGCGGGTCTCGCCGGCGGCAGCAGCGATGCCGCCGCCGCGATCGACGGTGCCCTCGAGGCCTGGTCGGCAGCCGATGTCCTGTCACCGGCAGAGCGCGCGGCGCTGGCGGCGTCGATCGGCAGCGATGTCCCGTTCTTCCTGGCCGCGAGCCCCGCCCTGGTCGAAGGTCGCGGCGAGCGGGTCACGCCGTTGCGCGGGATCCGGCTCGCGAGCGGCGAGCGGCCGCCCGGGCTCCTGCTCGTCACACCCGCGGTGGCCGCCCATTCCGCGGCCGTGTTCGCGGCGTGGGCCGGCGGAGCGATGGGCCAGCCGGGCGTCGCCGCGCGCAGCTCGGAGCATTTCGCGGCCGAATTCGGATCGGGAATGAGCGTGAAGCAGCTGATCGAGCGGGCCGGGGTGCTGGCCGCCTCCAACGATCTGCTGCCGGCGGCCGCCGCGGTCGTCGACGGGCTGGTCGCGCTGCGCCGGGCTCTGACCCGCCTGCTCGCCCGGCCGATCGGGCTGTCCGGGTCAGGACCGACCCTCTGGGCCCTCTATCCTTCGCTCGACGACGCCGACCTCGCCGCGGCATCCGTCCGGGCGGCCGTCTCGACCGGCTTCGTCACGAGCCCCGGCGAGAGCCCGCCGTTCGTCGCGACGACCACATTCCTGCTCACAGCCGACGCCTTGACCACCCTGGACCCGATCGATGAGAGGAGCCACGCATGACCCGCCAGGCCATCCAGACAAGCACCGCTCCGGCCGCCATCGGCCCGTACAGCCAGGGCATTCGGAGCGGCGAGTTCGTGTTCTGCTCGGGCCAGCTCGGGCTCGACCCGGCGACCGGCGAGCTCGCTGATGGGGTGGAGGCTCAGGCCGAGCGCTCGCTGCGCAACCTCGAGTCGGTCCTCGATGCGGCTGGCCTCGGTTTCGATAACGTCGTGAAGACAACGATCTTCCTGGCCGACGTCAACGACTTCGCGGCCGTCAACGCTGTCTACGCCAAGTTCATGCCCGAGCCGCCGCCTGCGCGCTCGACGATCGGTGTCGGTGCCCTGCCAAAAGGCGGCCTCGTCGAGATCGAGGCGATCGCCCACCGCCCGGTCGCCGATGCCGTCGCCGGCCGCCGCTGACGATCCACTTCCGCTGGTCACTCCGTCAGGGCGACCCGGATCCGGTCGGGCGGCGTCCTCGACCTCGGCATCGATGCAGCCCCATCGCCCCGCGCGCAGGCGATTCCTGACAAATGAAATCTCACCCGGTCGCAAGCCGGACGATTCCTGCCAATCGACCCTGACGCGCGGGCCTGACAGAAATGGAGTGCGTGCCCACGCTCGGCACGACAGCGGGGCGGCCGGGCGGCCTGTCTTGCGACCGCCCGGGATTCGCCTGACGGAAACGGCACGCTCGGCTCGTGACTCGGCCCCGACTGCCAGTTCGGTTGACGGACCGTACGGCCCACCCATACCATCGCGCCACCGTTTGATGAGACCCACACCTCGACACGCGCCGGGCCCTGACCGCGTCGGAAACGCCCTCCTGACCCTCGCCCGCTCGCGTCGCTCCTCGTGAACCCTCCAAGTCCCGGCACGCCCCCGACCGTCGCGGCCGTCATCATGGCGGCCGGGCTCGGCACGCGGATGAAGTCGCGCACGCCGAAGCTGCTCCACCCGCTGCTCGGCCGGCCGATGGTCGCATTCGTCGTGGATGCCGGCCGCGAGGCCACCGGCCGGCGCCCACTCGTCGTCACGAGCCCCGCGACGGCGGCCGTTCGCGACGCCCTCGGCGATACGGTCGATTACGCGCTCCAGGCCGAGCCGCGCGGCACCGGTGATGCGGTCGCGGCGGCTCTGGCCGTCCTCTCCCACGACATCGACGAGGTCCTCGTCCTGACCGGCGACGCGCCGCTGCTCGAGGCATCCCTGCTCGAGGAGCTGCTCGTTGAACGCCGCCTTGACGAGGCCGCGATCGCCCTCGTCGTCGTCGACGCGATCGACCCGGCCCATCTCGGCCGGGTGGTCCGGGACGAATCCGGCACGGTCGAGCGGATCGTCGAGCGCAAGGACGCGACCGACGAGGAGATCGCGATCAACGAGATCAACTCCGGGCTGTACGTCTTCGAGGCGGCCTGGCTGCGCAGCCGGATCGGCTCGCTCAGCCCGTCGCCGAAGACCGGCGAGCTGTACCTGACCGAGCTCGTCGAGCTCGCCCGGGCTGACGGCCGGCTCGTCGTCGGGCTGACCGTCGAGGACGACGGGCGCCTGCTCGGGATCAACGACCGGGCCGAGCTTGCCCAGGCCGAGTGGGATCTTCGGACCCGGATCAACAGCAGTCACATGCGGGCCGGCGTGACGATGCGCGACCCATCCACGGTGTACCTCGATGCGTCGGTCACGCTCGCCGAGGACGTCACCATCGAGCCGAACGTGATCATCCGGGGCTCGACCTCGGTCGGGGAGGGGAGCACGATCGGGGCCGGGTCGCAGATCGTCGACAGCACGATCGGCACGGGCTGCCTCGTCTGGGCCTCGATCGTCGAGCGAGCGGTCATCGAGGATGGCGCCACGGTCGGTCCGATGAGCCACCTCCGGCCGGGGTCGCATGTCGGACCGGACGCCGAGGTCGGCAACTTCGCCGAGCTGAAGAACACGACCCTCGGGCGCGGCGTGAAGCAGCATCACGTGAGCTACCTCGGCGACGCCGAGCTGGGCGACGAGACGAATGTCGGCGCCGGCACGATCACCGCCAATTACGACGGCCGGAAGAAGCACCGGACGACGATCGGCAGGCGCGTCTTCCTCGGCGTCGACACGATGCTTCGGGCGCCCCTCACGATCGG
>JANMCU010000285.1:0-12048 GCA_031361415.1 Chloroflexota bacterium
ACCCTCGCGGCGACGTCGTCCGGCTGCGCGGCTCCGAGCGTGATACCGCCGGCACGTCGGACTCGACCTCGGGGGGCGGGACACTCCGGGCGATCCGACCCGTCTCGTCGCCGGCGGGGAGCGGCGAGATCGCGGCCGACCGGCCGGCGTACGAGGCGATGGCCGTGGCCGGACGCTCGAAGTCCTTGCCGCACCACGCGCACAGCGACCAGTCGAGCCCGACGAGACGGCTGCAGTTCGGGCAGACCCGGTTGAGTCGCGTCCGGCAGGTCGGGCAGATGATCCACTCGTCGTTCACCCGACGGGCGCAGGTCGGACAGCTCTTGATCGACTCGACCTCGGCGAGGAGGGCCTCCTCGGCCAGGTTGCGCTCATAGACCTCGCCGATCTTCTCGTGCGGCCGGATGATCTTGTAGACGAAGATCGCAAGTGGGAAGACCGGCAGGAAGACGATGACGAGGCTGGCCGCGAGGTAGGGCAGGATCGCGTTCTCGGTCCGCTGCTGCATGTCGCGGAAGACCCAGTACGCGCTGGCCAGCCACAGGACGACGAGGTACGCCAGGATCGAGTAGACGACGAACTGGACGACCGGGCTGCCAAAGAAGCCTGCGAGCGCCGAGCCGACTCCGGCAAGGATCTGGTCCATGCGTCTGGCTGCCTGCCTCCGGTGCGGTCATGGCTGGTCGAACGGTTGGGTGCGGTCGCGGGTCCCGCCCGGCCCGGATCGGCGTCCGGCGCAGTGTAACAGGGGTCCGAGCGCAGACCGGCCAGGTCGATGGGCTAGACGGGCTCGCCCCCGGGCTCGTGACGAGCGCTCCGCTCCAGGAGGCCCCCGACGACGAGCACGATGGCACCGACGACGGTGAACCAGATCCCGATCGCCCAGCCGAATCCGCCGAACACATACCGGAACAGGAGCCCGGCGAGGAAGGCGGCCGCCGCGACGGCCGGGATCCCGAGCGGCCAGGACATCACGCGGCCCCACCCGGCCGCGACGGCCAGCAGCCCGACCAGTGCAACGAGCGGGATCCAGCCGCCGGGGCCGACGAGACCCCAGCGATCGAAGTAGTTGGCGAAGGGATTGCCCCCGGGCAGCGTGTTGACCCACGGCAGCACAAGGCCGAGCGCCGCGAGCCCCGCGCCCATCGCGATGGCTCGCCGGGCCGCTGAGGTCGCGGCATGGACCGGGCCGAGGAGATCGTTCAGTCCGGCGCGGCCGCGGCTCGCCCAGCTCGTCGCCGTGGCATCGGGCCCGGTCGGAGACGCGCCGGTCGACGACGCGCTGGCGATGGTTCCGGTGGAGACGGCCGGCGAAGCCGCCGCTGCCGCCGCCCGCACCGACGGCAACCCGAGCGGAGCATCGAGCGGCGGAAGGACCGCGGACGGCGGGAGGTACGTCCCGGCGGGTGTCCGAGGTGCCGGCGCGACGAGGACGCCACGGTCGCCGGGCGGCGGCCACGACGGCCCACCGGGCGGGGCCGGCTCCTCATCGAGATCGTCCGGTTCCGCAACGTCGTGGAGGATGTCGGGCTGGGGAACGAGACGTGACGCGGCCTCGAGCGGGGCATTCTCGTCGAACGGCGCGGCCTGACCGGAGTCGGCCTGCGGCCCGCTCGGCGGCTCGGCCGGCGCGAGGTCGGCCGTCGGACCCGCCGGCGCCATATTTCCCGCGGGATCTGCCGGCGCGGCGCCGAGAAGCGAGTCACCGTTGTCGGGTGTGGCGTCCACGCTGTCCGTCACGGGCGATGCCAGCAAGCTCGACTCCGCTGCGCCGAATGCTTCGACATCTGGATCGGTGTCGGTCAGGGCGAGTGGCTCGATGAGTGTCGCGGCGATCTCCGGCTCGGCCTCATCGTCGACGATTCCGCCCAGGCTCTTCAGGCGGGGTGCCGTTCGTCGGCCGCGTGCCGAAAGGGCCACCGACGCGAGCAACGCCCCGCATTCGGAGCACGCGTATCGGCCGGGCGCGGCCGCTGACCCGCACTCCGGGCAGACGACCGTCTTCGACGCCATGACCACCTCGTTCGCACTTCCGGCCGCCAGCGGCGATCGGACCTACAGGCTGCCACCCGGATCGTCGGCAGACCAATCCCCCGGTCGGCGGTGGGCGGATGCCCCGATTGTCCCGCCCGACGGCGACTCCGTCTGGGACCATCCGTCGCGATCGTCGATCGAACGCCCGGCTCCGATCGCCGCGCGCCGGTGGAATTCGAAGGTCATCGTCGTGCTCCGCCAGGCGTCGATCAGGCCCGTCACGAGAAGCGCGAGACACCACGCGGCACCGAGCGTCACGAGGCCCAGCCCGGTCGCAAACGGCTCGTCGAGCGGGCCGACGAGTCGGTTGCGGACGATCGTCCAGACGGTCATGACGATCGCGAGGACGGCCGCGAGGTCGATGACGAGGACGATCGTCGTGGCCAGCGGCGCCAGCAGCCCACCGGCCGGCCGGCGCACGAGATCGACCGTCGAGCGCAGGACCGCCCCGAGGACCGACTCGCCGTCGAGGACGATCCGGCGGACCGCCATGCCACCGACGATCTCGCCGAGGATCCAGGCGACCATGATCGCCGCGAGCGGCCCGCGTGCACCGGACACGACCCGGAGCACGATCGGCCCGGCGTCGCTCGGGTTGACAAGCTCGTTGTAGGCGACAGTGAAGATCTGGACAGAACTGAGGCCCAGCACGAGCCCCATCGGGAGGAGGGCGATCAGGTGCGCAGCCGCGGCGTGGCTGGCCGGCACTCGCCGATCGGGACCGGGCCGCCGGATCGGGATGCCCTCGTCGCCGGCCGCCTGCTCGGCGTCCCGGACGAGAGCGACCTCCGTCGCGGCCGCGAACCAGCCGCCGACGACGATCCACACGACGACCCCGACGATCGCGGACACGATCAGGGCGAGGGTCGCCGGCTCGAGCCGGCCGAGGTAGAGCGGGGTCACGATCGGCCCGAGAATGTTCGAGAGGGCGAGTGGCGATGGCAGGGACACGATCGCGACGACGAAGAGGACGATGCCGCCGCGGACGAGGACTCCGGCCAGGGCGAGGATCCACCAGCTCGGGCGGCCGAGCGCCGCGAGGAGCGCGGCAAGCGTCGCGCCGCGGCTCGTCATCGCCTGGTTCAGGCGGCGCCGCGGCTCACGGCGCGGTGCTCGGTGCCGGCGACGGCAGCGTGGGCAGGGACGGGGCCGGGGATCCGCCGCCGGTCAGGATCTCGAGCTGGCCGAGGGCTTGCTTCACGAGCTCGATCTCGGCGCCGTACCTGGCGAAGTCACCGTCCCGGAGGGCCTGCTCGGCAAGGGCGTAGTGCTGGTTCGCATAGGCGACGAGCTGCTGGACGCCGGCACTCGGCGGGAGCGAGGAGCCGGATCCCGGGGTCGCGCTCGGGCCCGGCGTCGACGTCGGCCCGGGCGACGGCGATGGACCCGGACCGGACCCGCCGCCGGCTTCCTTGGCGAGGAGGAGATTCAGGGCCTCCTGGAGGGTCGAGCCCCAGACGATGTTGCGCGGCGAGGCCACGACGATCCGTTGGAACGCCGGGAACTTCGAGCTGGCCGACTGGAGATAGACCGGCTGGAGGTAGATCAGCGACCCGCCGACGGGCACGACGATCAGATTCCCCCGCACGACCTTGCTACCCGACTGGTCCCACAGCGTCGTCTGGGCGCTGATGATCGGGTCTGAGTCGATCTGGGCCTCCACCTGGGCCGGTCCGAAGATCGAGCTTTCGCTCGGGAACCGGAACACGGTGGTCTTCCCGCGCACCCCCGGATCGTTCTGGGCCGCGATCCACGCGATCATGTTCGGACGGCTCTTCGGGATCATCGGCTGGAGCAGGAGGAACTCGGCCTTCTCGGCGCCGGGCATCCGCATCATCACGTAGTAGGCCTCGTTGGGGAGGCTCTGCGTGCTGCTCGCAGGAGCCGGTACCGTCCACAGGTCGTTGTTTGTGTAGAACGTCGACGGATCGGTGACGTGGTATCGGCCGTACATCCTGGTCTGGACGTCGAACAGCTCCTCGGGCACCCGGAGGTGCGGCGCGAGATCCGTCGGCATCTCCGAGATCGGGTGGAACAGGGTCGGGAAGACGCCCTCCCAGGCCCGGATGATCGGATCAGCGTCGTCGGCCACGTAGAACGTCATCGACCCGTCGTAGGCGTCCGTGACGATCTTGACGCTGTTGCGGATGTAGTTGAACGGATCCGAGCCGAGGCCGGTCTGTCCGAGCTCGACGGACGGATCGAACGACTGGGCGTGCGGGAACTGGTCGCTCGTCGTGAACGCATCCTGGATGTACTTGAGGTCGCCGTTGCCGTCGACGACGAGGTAGGGGTCCTTGTCGTAGAGCAGGAACGGCGCGATCATCGGCAACCGGTCGCCGAGAGAGCGGCGGAACAGGAGCTGGCTGTCGGCGGTGACCTGGTCGCTGATCAGGAGATTGAAGTCGCGGAACCGGGCGGCCCACAGCAGCCGGTCGAGCGTCGTGCTCAGCGAAATCCCCGTCTTGCCCGTCCAGCGCGTCACCGCGCTCGTGCCACCGCCGGTTCCGGAGGTATCGCCGACGCCGCGCGGATAGTCGAACTCGTCCTGCTTGGCGTCGACGATCGCATAGCCGGCGTTCGGTCGCTCGCCGAAGTAGATCTGGGGCCGGTCGATCGGCGGGGCGCCGTCGGTTGACACCGGCGGAAGGTTCGAGATGATCAGGTGCGGCTGACCCTGCGAGACGACCTCGTTCACCGGCACCATCGCGAGGCCGATCCCGTGCGTGTAGACGATGTGCTGGTTCACCCAGCCGGTCGCGTCGGTGTTGTTCTCGAGGGCGAGCTCGCGGCCGGACAGCATCACCTGGCGGGTCGAGTCGCCGATCGGGTAGCGATCGGTGTCGACATCGGTGAACTCGTAGTAGCGCTGGACGGTCTGGAGCTGGCCGAGGGTGTCGCCGAGCGGGCGGTAGTCCCACAGGCGCGCGTTGGCGAAGGTGTCGGAGTCGGCTGCGATCGTCGCCGCAGTGATCGCGGCGTTGCCGGCATACGGCTGGTCCGTCCATGACCCGAGGCCGTAGGCCAGCCTCGTCATCGCGATGTTGTTGGCGATGTACGGCGTCTCCTGCGCCTGCTGGTTCGGGACGACGGTGAACTGCTGGACCGCCGCGGGATACAGCCGGCCGATCGCGATCGAGGCGATGAACCAGACCGCGAGCGTGAGGCCAACCGGCCACAGGACGCGGGCGAAGGCACCACCGACGAGGAGCGCCGCGGCGATCGCCGACAGCCCGGTCAGGACGTTGTAGGCGAGGAACTGGGCGTTGGCGTCCGTGAAGCTGACACCCGTGGCGATCCCACGATTGCTGTGCACGAGCTCGAGCTTGTCGAGCTGATAGCCGAGCGCGATCGACATCAGGAACAGGCCGGCGAGGACGCCGAGGTGGACCCGGACGCGTGTGTCGAAGACGGACGCACCGGCCATCGCCGAGAGCACGTACCGCCCACCGGCGACGACGAGCGATGACACGAGCAGGCCGCTCGCGATCGTCTGGATCAGTCGCAGGAACGGCAGGTCGAACAGGAAGAACGAGATGTCCAGGTGGAAGACCGGGTCGAGAACCGGCGTGCCCGTCGGGTCGAACGGCACCCGATGCTGCCACAGGACGACCGTCTCCCAGCTGCCGGCGATCGTGCCCGCGACGCCGAGTGCGGCCAGGACGGCGACGACGATGATGATCGTCCGCCCGAGCGGCACCGGATCCGGGAGCTCGAGCGGCGTGACGTTGGCCGGCTCTCCGTTGGACGAGCGGTTCCAGCGATCCCACTGGCTGCGTTCCGAGCGGCCCGGGTCGGCGTTCGCGGCCGCCTCGTTGAACCGATCGATCCAGCCGCGCAGGGTCCCGCCCCCGACGGCGCCGCCGCCGGTCGTCGGGCTGAGCCGGCCGGCCAGCCACACGTTCGCGAGCAGGACGACGAGCGCCACGGCGGCGCCGAGGACGAACAGGCCGGCCTGGGTCCCGAGACGCGTCCAGAACACCTGGTCGAACCGGACGCTCTTGTACCAGATCGCGTCGGTCCACAGGTTGATCCCGACCGCGAACATGAGAACGACGAAGACGACGACGGCAAGGACGATGATCGTGGTCAGCCGTGAGCGAAGCGAGAAGCCGCCGTCGCGCGGACCCCCGACGCCGGTCCGTGGCTGACGTGGCGGCGGCGGACGCCGATCGCCGCCGTCGCCGGGCCCGCCCGGACGTGTTGCCCGGCGCCGGCGTGGCCCGCGCAGCGGGATCGGGCGGGGTTCGCCGTTCGGATCGTCGTCCACGGCGCCGGCGCCGATGTCGTCGCCAGCGCCGGACTCGTCGTCGGTCACGTGGTCGTCGTCGGAGCCGGCGTCGTCGGGGTTGGCCTGTACGTCCGCGTCGGCGTCGTCGTCCTCGGCCTGGCCGTTGACGTCCGAGCCGTCCGGGACGCTCTTGCGGGAGCCGGGCGGGATCGGGCGACCCGTCGCCTCGGCCTGACGGCGCCGCAGCTCCTTCATGAAGTCGTCGAACAGATCTCCCACTCGGAGCGGAGTCTAGCCCCTATGGTCTGCCGAGGCCTTCGGCCGACCGGCGGAACGCGGCGAGGACGGTTTCGGCGAGCTCGTTGGGTCGCATCGCCGCGGCGCGCATGGGCTCCCAGCGGAACGCCGTCCGGACCGCGGCCGGGACGCGCCACGGGCGGGTCGGATCGTCGGCCGGGGCGATCGTCGCGAGACGGATGCACAGCCGGCCGGCATCCTCGAGGATCAGCCCGCTGAGGGCGCCGGCGAGGGACGGTCCGAGGCGCGCCAGCGGCGGTTCCGGTCGGGGTCCGCCGGCCGGGGCAAGGTCGACGAAGGACACGACCCCCGCCTCATCGGTCACCCAGACGATCGCGAGCCACCAACCGTCGTCGGTTGTCGTGGGCTGGCTCATGCCGACGCGCAGCACGCGGCCGGCGGCTTCGAGCTGCTGCTCGCGGAGGAATGACGGGCCGGGCGACGGCAGGCGGTCGGACACGCCCGAACGATACCGGCTGGGTGAGCCGGGCCCCGTGGCTCAGACGGTCTGGGCCCCGTCGTGATCGTTCGGCGTCCCGGTCCCGGCGACAGTGGAGGAGGATTCCGAGTCCGCCTCGGTGCTCGCTGCGTCCGGGTCTGACTCGGCCTCGGCCGGCGCCGCCAGGGACCGGCCGTGCTCGATCGCGTCGTCGGCAGTCATCGAGCCCACCTCGGCCTGGGCGTTCGCGACCTGCGCCTCGAGCGACAGACGGAGCATCTCGCGCCGGACGTCGGCCGGTGGCAGGGACAGGGAGCCGGGCGCGGCGGCCGGGCTCGTCCCATCGTCGCTATCGCCGTTGATCCAGCCAAGCAGGCGGCTGCGCGGCTTTGCCTTGGCGGCTCGGGCGCTGCGCAGGATCGCCTCGGCGTCGATCGCGGTCAGGCCGGGCACGGACGTCTCACCATCGCCGAGCAGGGTCGCTCCACAGGACGGACAGACCTCCTCGTGGTCGGAGGGCAGAACCGCGGAGCACCAGTTGCAGCGTGGAGCGGGCACGGACCCGCCGGTCGTCGCTTCATCCAGCATGGCGCAACTCTAACGCCTCAGGTTTCGCTGCGAACCACCCGATCGGGCTAGGACGAGGTCGAGTTCGGCCACCTCGGTGGCGAACCGGCATTGGCTGTCCGAGGTCCACGGCTGAGCCCCGCGAGGCCATTGGGTCCGAGGACGGTGCCTACTCCCACTCGATCGTGGCGGGCGGCTTCGACGAGATGTCGTAGACCACGCGGTTGACGCCGGGGACCTCGTTGACGATCCGCGACGAGATCTTGCCGAGCACGTCATACGGGAGCTTCGCCCAGTCCGCGGTCATTCCGTCCTCGGACGTGACCGCCCGGATCGCGACGACATTGGCGTACGTCCGGCCGTCACCCATGACGCCGACGCTCCGGACGGGGGTCAGGATCGCGAATGACTGCCAGAGCGAGCGATACAGCCCCGCGCCCTTGATCTCGTCGATGACGATCCAGTCCGCCTCACGGAGCGTGTCGAGCCGCTCCGCGGTGACCTCGCCGATGATCCGGATCGCCAGGCCGGGCCCGGGGAACGGCTGGCGGAGGACCATCGCCTCGGGCAGGCCCATCTCGAGCCCGACCGCCCGGACTTCGTCCTTGAACAGGTACCGCAACGGCTCGATCAGCTGGAAGCTCAGGTCGGCCGGCAGCCCCCCGACGTTGTGATGGGTCTTGATCTTCTGGGCGGCCTTCGTCTCCGAGGTCGCGCTCTCGATCACATCCGGGTAGAGCGTGCCCTGGGTCAGGAAGTCGATCCGGCCGTCGCCCTTGATCCGCTCGGCCTCCTCCTCGAAGACCCGGATGAACTCGTCGCCGATGATCTTGCGCTTCTGCTCCGGATCCTCGACCCCGGCCAGCCGGGCCAGGAACCGCTGCCGGGCGTCGACCATCACGAGGTTCATCCCGAGATCACGCTCGAACGTGATCCGGAGGAGCTCCGACTCCTTCTTGCGCATCAGGCCGTGGTCGACGTAGATACAGGTCAGGCGATCGCCGACCGCGCGATGGACGAGCGCGGCCGCGACGGCCGAATCCACGCCGCCCGACAGGGCACAGATCACGAGGCCCTCCGAGCCGGTCGCGCTCGCCTGCGCGTTGACCCGCTCGCGGATGCCGGTGACGGTCTGCTCGATGAAGTTGGCCGGCGTCCAGGTCGGCGACGCCCCGGCGATGCCGACGACGAAGTTGCGCAGGACGTCCCTGCCCTTCGGGGTGTGGACCACCTCCGGGTGGAACTGGATCCCGTACAGGTTGCGGGCCGGCGACTGGAGGCCGGCGAAGGCGGTCGAGTCGGTCTGGGCGGTCGAGGTGAAGCCCTCGGGCAACCGGGTGATCGAGTCACCATGGCTCATCCACACCGGCTGGTCGCGATCGAGGCCTGCGAACAGCCCGTCGCCGTCGGTGATCGTGACCGACGCCGGGCCATACTCCCGCTTCGAGGTCGGGAGAACATCGCCGCCAAGCTCGAGTGCCATGAGCTGAGCGCCGTAGCAGATGCCGAGGACGGGGATCCGCCCGGACCAGACCGCCGCGTCAGGCTTGGGAGCGCCCTCGTCGTAGACCGACATCGGGCCGCCCGAGAGGATGATTGCCTTTGGGTTGCGTCGTTCGATCTCGGCCCACGGCGTGTCGTGCGGGATCAGCTCCGAATAGACGTGCAGCTCCCGGACGCGCCGGGCGATCAGCTGCGCGAACTGGCTGCCGAAATCGAGCACGATCACGGAGTCGGGCTCGCCGGCGTCCGGTCGATCGTCGGCCGAGCGAACGGGAACGGCAGCGTTGAGGGCCGTCTCGAGGTAGGCCTCGACCTCTGCGTCATCGGGTGCCAGGACGCGATGTCCCGCGTTGGCGGCCTCGCCGTGGACGGTCTTGCCGCGCTGGGCGTCTCCCGACGCCAGCGGGGGTGTGGCGGGCGCCGACTCGTCGATCGATGGATCCTGGTCCGCCTCGGCCACGCCGTCCGCCAATCGTCACCCTCCATCGCCCGGTCCGCCTGACGACCAGTCTAGCCGGTCGACGAGACGGCTCGCCCCGTGGGCTCAGTCGCGGTTGCGCATCGCCTCGGCGGCCATGTCGACATAGGCCCGGAGCCGGTCCGACACCTCCGACGACGCGTCGGCCGCGTCGATCGACGCATGCATCAGGTGGAGCCAGGCATCGCGCTCGGCCGGGCCGATCGCGAAGGGCATGTGACGCATCCGGAGGCGCGGATGGCCGCGCTCGGCGTCGTACGTCCGCGGGCCGCCCCAGTACTGGGCGAAGAACAACGTGAGGCGATGGCGGGCGCCGTCGAGATCGTCGGCTCGATAGATCGCACCGAGGATCGGGTCGCCGGCCACGCCGTCGTAGAACCGCCCGACGAGCGCCTCGAAGAAGGGCATGCCGCCGGCCGCGACGTACAGGCTGGCGGTCTCGTCGGTCACGCGGTCGGTCACGGGCAGAATTCTAGGCGTCTCGCGGACCACGCTCCCCGACGCGTCCTGTTGCGCTCAGGCGAGAGACGCCTGTGCATCTCGAGCCCGGTCGGCGTCCGGATCGTCCGTACGCTCGGCGGGGACGGATCGTCGCCCACGGGCAGGCGAGAGGCGCCTCAGCGCAGGAAATCGGGCGCCGAGCGGGAGTCAACAGGCGTCAGGCGCCTGACCGCAACGGATTCGTCGCTGCGCGGCCGTCAACAGGCGTCAGGCGCCTGAGCGCAGAAAACGCGGCGGCCGGCGATGTGTACGGTTACAGACCACGAATCGAAACGACCGTTCCGCGGCTGGCGGTCGGTCGTTCCGGGGAGCGGCGTATTCGGTTGTTCTTCGATTGTTCTTCAGTTGTTGGACGCGTCTTCGATTGTTCTTCGGTTGTCTGGCAGTCGTCTGAGATCGAGTTCAGGCTGCCGGGGAGGAGATGGTCGGGATGCGCCAGTCGAGCTCCGGGAGGAACGCCCGGTCGGCGGTCTCACCGTGCTCCTGGGCCCACGCGGCGAAGAATGCCGTGCGGCGCCTGGAGACGATCCGGGCGTCCTTGCAGGGACAACCCTCGACCAGGCAACCACGACGGCCTGGGTCGACTGCCTGATGGCTGACCCGCGGGCTGTCCATGGCGCTGATCTCCGTTCTCCGAGCTGGACCAGGAGAATTCCGGGTCTCGATGGTCGCACTCTGCGTCAGGACCGATTACAACGGCATTGGCAGTCGCCCTTGCCGCGTTACGACGGATGTCGTGGATCCATGCCGTCAAGACGACGGTCGGGCGACGATGTGACCGTGGTGTCGCTGTGCCGACAGGTCCCACGCAGGGCGAGGAGGTCCTTCCATGACGTATTCGATCGTCGCGCGCGATCCGGAGTCCGGTCGGTTCGGTGTCGCCATCCAGACGTGCTGGCCGTTCGTCGGAGCCGGCTGCCCGTGGGTCGAGTCCGGCATCGGCGCCGTCGTGACCCAGTCCTTCACCGAGATCGCCCACGGGCCGAACGGGCTTGCGCGTCTCCGGGCCGGGGAAGCGGCCACTGACGCCCTGGCCTCGTTGCTCGCCGCGGACCCCGGTGCGGAGGTCCGCCAGGTCGGGATCGTCGACGCCCGGGGTCGAGCCGCG
This sequence comes from Chloroflexota bacterium, assembly GCA_031361415.1. Classification (GTDB taxonomy): domain Bacteria; phylum Chloroflexota; class Limnocylindria; order Limnocylindrales; family CSP1-4; genus CF-46. Next base: position 11,159 of record JANMCU010000285.1, read on the forward strand.
GCCCACACGGGCAGTCGCTGCGTATTCGCGGCCGGGCACGTCAGCGCGGACGGAGTTTCGATCCAGGCGAACATGATGGAGCGCTTGTCGGTCTGGCCGGCGATGCTTGCCGCCTACCAAGGATCGGATGGCGACTTCGTCGATCGCCTGCTGGCCGCGCTTCGGGCGGCCGAGGCCGAGGGCGGCGACATCCGCGGTCGCCAGTCGGCGGTGCTGATCGTCTCGGGCGCGCCCGGCGACCCGCCGTGGAAGCGCGAGGTCGACCTCCGGGTCGACGACCACCCGGCGCCGCTCGACGAGCTCGAGCGGCTGGTCCGGCTTCATCGCGGGTACGAGGCCCTCGATCGCGCCGAGGAGCGCGGGTCGGCCGGGGACATGGTGGGCGCCCTGGCGGCCAGCATGGAAGCCTCGCGGCTCGCGCCCGGCGACACGCAGGTCATGGTCTGGCAGGCGATCGGGATGGCATCGAGCGGGATGGTCGAGCCGGCGCGCGAGCATCTCGCGGCGGCAACCGCGACGAACCCGCGCTGGCCCGACTTCCTCCGCAGGTTCGCCGCATCGGCCGCCCAGCCCGAGCTCGTCGAGCCAACCCTGCGTCTGCTCGGCGACTGAGCCGCGAACGCCAACCGACCGGAGGGTGGGGCACCACACTCCGGTCGCAGGCTGCTGCAACGCTCTTCGATTGTTCTTCAGTTGCGGGTCGGCGGGTTCGGCGAGAACGGCGTCGATCGCCCCGGGCGCGGGATGCGATGACCGAAGGCCAGGTCGACGGTCGACGATTCAATTGCGACGTCCGCCCGAGGGCGAAGCCGGGTTCAGCGCGAGCGAGTGGCCCGGGTGCGGGTTCGCGCGCGTCGCGATCCGCCGAGCTGAAGCGCGGCGAGGTCCAG
>JANMCU010000015.1:0-8383 GCA_031361415.1 Chloroflexota bacterium
GCCGAGATCGGGATCAGCGGGGACGTCACCTCCGCGAGCGAGGCGTCGCTGGTGGACGCGTATGCGCGCGCGAGCGCCGACGGCGCGCACCTGATCATTCTCGACTTCAGCGAACTCGACTACATGAACAGCGGTGGCATCGGACTCCTGGTGACCCTGCTGGTGAAGGTCCAGCGCGCTGGCCAGCGGCTCATGGCCGCGGGCCTCAGCGACCACTACCGCCAGATCCTTGCCCTGACCCGCCTCGACGAGGCCATTGCCGTCCACGAAACCGTGGCCGATGCCCTCGCCGCCGGCGCGTGACGCGCGACCCCGAAGGGACGGACCAACGATGCCCAAGCCCGCAACGACCACGCAACCAGAGAACGTGACAACCCCGCTGCCGGACGCGCCAGCATCGCGAGCCAGTGATGCGAACTGGTCGAAGCCCGTTGACCGACTGGCCGTCGGCGCAGTCCCCGCGCGGGCAATGAACCTCAACGTCGAGGGTCGCCGGCTGGTGGGTCCAGTGCAGGGGTTTGGGCAGCTCTGGCAGAAACGGTACCGAGTCCGCCTCGAGGGCGCCGACGCGACGCCCGAGCAGGTCATCGCAACGTGGAAGGGCGAGTTCGGGGCGTTCTGGCCGAAGGGCAACTCCTTCTACGGCCCGATCACCGGCATCGCACCCGGCGAGGTCGCCCTGCTCAACCTGGCGGCGCCTGGTCATCAGACCTTGTCGACCGGGGTGATGGTCATCTACGCGGACGAGGAATCGTTCACGTTCATGACCCCCGAGGGGCACATGTTCGCCGCCTGGATCACCTTCAGCGCGTTTCGCGACGGACCGACGCCAGTCGTCCAGATCGAGGTGCTTCTGCGCGCCAACGACCCGATGTACGAGGTCTCGATGGGGCTCTTCGGACACCGCCAGGAGAACGCCTTCTGGATGGCGACGCTGCGCAACCTCGCCGGTCGGTTCGGGGTCGATGCGGCCGCCACGCTCGAGCAGACCCTCGTCGATCGCAAGCGACAGTGGCGCAACGCCGGCAACATCCGGCACAACGCCGCGATCCGATCCGCCGCCTGGACCGCCACCCACCCACGTCACTGGTTCCGCCGCAGCGGCGGGGCGTGATCCGGCCCGTCGATCCGGTCCACGACCGTGGCGGGTTCCACGGCTGTCGGGCACGATGCAGGGATGCAGGCTGACAGGCCCGACGCGATCGTCGTCGGGTCGGGACCGAACGGGCTCGCCGCTGCGATCACCCTGGCTCGCGCCGGACGGACGGTGGTCGTCTACGAGTCAAATGCCACCGTCGGCGGGGGGATCGGAGCGCGGAGCGTGGCTGGCTGATTTCCACCTTTGGATGGTAGACTTCCACCATGAGCCTGAACATCAAGAACGCGGAGACCGTCCGGCTGGCGAAGGCCCTGGCGGACCGCACCGGCGAGTCGCTGACGTCGGCCGTAACGGAGGCGATCCGCGAGCGACTCGGCAGGCTTGCAGTCGAAGATGAGCGCGTGGGCCGCGCCGAACGGATCCACGCGATCGCCGCCGACATGCGGTCTCGGCTGCCCGGCGACTTCTTCGATATCGCCCATGGCGACCTGCTCTATGACGAGGACGGGCTCCCGACGTGATCATCGACACGTCCGCGCTGGTCGCCATCATCAACCTCGAATCGGACGGCCCGTCGTTCGAGGCCGCAATCGCGACAGCGCCGGTCAACCGGATCTCCGCCGCGACGTATCTTGAGGCGTCGATCGTGATCGATCGCGCCCGCGACCCCCTCGTTTCACGCCGCCTGGACGAGCTCCTGGCCGAGGCCTCCGTGACGATCGAGCCGGTGACCGCGATGCAGGCCCGGATCGCCCGGGAGGCGTACCGTGATTTCGGCAAGGGCAGCGGGCATGCCGCCGGCCTCAACTACGGCGATTGCTTCGCATACGCCCTCGCCAAGGAAGTCGGCGAGCCGCTCCTGTTCAAAGGCGCGGACTTCGCTCACACCGACATCCCGTTCGTCGGCCGGCCGGCGGAGCTGCGCCGCCTGAGCGAATTGACGACTGTTTACGGTTTGTCTCCCGAACCTGCGTCGCCGCGCGACCATCCCCCCGATGATGCGGATGGCGACCGGCCCGGGTCGCCGGGTGACGAGTTGGGTTCGCGGCCGAATCCGAGCACCCGGATCGGCGGACGTCGATGAGCGGCGGCCCGGAGGCCGTCGTCGTCGGATCGGGCCCGAATGGACTCGCGGCCGCCATCACTCTCGCCCGGGCCGGACGCTCTGTCCACGTCTACGAGGCGGCCTCGACGATCGGCGGCGGGATGCGGACCGAGGAGCTGACCCTCGCCGGCTTTCGCCACGATGTCTGCTCGACGATCCTGCCGCTGACGCTCGCCTCGGCGTTCTTCCGCTCGATCGACCTCGCGGCACGCGGGATCGAGATCGTCCAGCCCGACGCGCCGGTCGGTCAGGCCCTCGACGGCGGCCGGTCCGCCATCCTCGAGCGGTCCGTGGACGACACGGCGGCCGCGCTGGGGCGGGACGGACCCGCCTGGCGACGGCTGTTCGGTCCGCTGGCGGCCGATGCCGACAAGCTCGGCGCCGAGCTGCTCCGCCCCGTCCTCCACATCCCGCGCCACCCGGTGGCGCTTGCTCGCTTCGGGCTGCCCGCACTCCTGCCCGCGACCGGCCTCGGCCGGCTCGCGTTCCGCGAGGAGGCGGCCCGGGCGTTGCTCGGCGGGTTGGCAGCCCACTCGATGGTCGATCTCCACCGCCCGCTGTCCGCCTCGTTCGGGCTGGTCCTCGGGCTCTATGCCCACGCGGTCGGCTGGCCGATGATCCGGGGCGGCTCGGCAGTCCTGGTCGAGGGTCTCGCCGCGGAGCTCCGCTCCCTCGGCGGCACGATCGAGACCGGCCGGCGGATCGCCAGCCTCGCCGAGCTGCCGCCGGCCCGGGCGGTGATCCTCGACACGACCCCGCGTTCTGCCATCGCCATCGCCGGCGACCGCCTGCCGCCCGGCACGCGCCGGATCTACGAGCGGTTCCGCTACGGGTCGGGGGTGTTCAAGGTCGACTGGGCGCTCGACGGCCCGATCCCGTGGCAGGCCGAGGGCCTGCGCCGAACGGCCACGGTCCACCTCGGCGGCACGATCGCCGAGGTAGCCAACGCTGAGCGGACCGTCGCCCGCGGCGGTCATCCCGACCGGCCGTTCGTGCTGTGCGTCCAGTACAGCCCGTGGGACGACAGTCGGGCGCCCGCCGGCAAGACGACCGCGTGGGCCTATTGCCACGTCCCAGCGGGCTCAACAGTCGACATGACCAATCGGATCGAGGCCCAGGTCGAGCGCTTCGCGCCAGGCTTCCGGGACCGGATCCTCGGCCGCGCCACGCGCGGTCCGGGCGAGCTGGAGGCGGACAACGCGAACTACATCGGCGGCGACATCAACGCCGGCATCGAGGACATCCGCCAGCTCATCTTCCGGCCGGGCCCGCTCCGCGATCCGTACTGGACAGGCGCCCCGGGACTGTATCTGTGCTCGTCCTCGACCCCGCCCGGTGGCGGCGTCCACGGCATGTGCGGCGTCTGGGCCGCCCGCTCGGCGCTCAGGCGCGAGTGGGGCCGCCGATCGTAGGGCCGTTCAGTGCAGGGCCGTCGCGCCCGAGCTCCTGGCGCAGCCACCAGCCGAACCCGACGGCGGCTGCGGCCGGCACGGCGACGCCGGCGAGAACGACCGCCAGGAGGGCGATCGCGAACCAGCGCGCATCGTCGACGATCCGTGCCAGCGCATCGGGGGCCAACCGCTCGCCGAGCGCCCGGGTCTCGCCGGCAAGGCCGGCCAGCGACGCCGAGTTGGCCTCCAGCGAGGCCCGGTTCAGGACCAGGTTCGTCGCCAGCCCGTCGAGCTGCCCGTCGAGATCACCGAGCTGCCCGGCGATCTGCCCGAAGAGCCCGGCCAGCGGTGCAAGCGGCTGGGAGCCGAGGATGTTGATCGCGTTCGCCTGGGTCTCGATGTCGCGCAACCGGGGGACGATTGCCCGGAGATCGACGGCGGCGCTCGTCAGGGCCGACGAGCCCTGGTCGATCGTCGACCCGAAGCTGCCGGCGCTCGCGGCCGCGTCGTCGAGGACGATGGCCATCCGGTCGAGGACGGTGCCAACCTGGTCGGCGCTGCCGCCGACCGCATCGCCGACGGCGGACAGGCGACCGATCGACAGCCCGACCGCGACCACGGCGACGAATGACAGGGCAAGGCCGACGACCCCATAGATGATCAGGCCGCTGGCCAGGCGACGAAGGGCCGGTCGCGAGAACGGCCCGGCCGGGTGCGGCGCGGATGTCATTCCGCCGGTCACCGGATCGTGACGCAGAGCTCGTTGCCCTCGGGGTCGGCGACGACCGTCCAGCGAAAGGTCCCGAGGCTGTGCTCGGCGAGCTTCGAGCCGCCGAGCCCGACCAGGCGCTCCACCTCGGTCTCCATGTCGGCAGCGTCGAAGTCGATGTGCGCCCGGTTCTTGGCGACCTTCGGCTCCGGCACCTTCTGGAACAGGATGTCGAAGCCGATCGCCTGGTCGGCGGGCGCCCGGAGCCCGACGAACTGGTCGTTGATCGGGTGGACGGTCCAGCCGAGCGCCGCCTCCCAGAACGGGACGACGGCACCATGGTCGGCGACATCGATCACGACGTTGTGGGGATGGAGGCGCCCGAGACGGGGCGAACGTGCCGGAGCCGTGGACTCGGGCGACTCGGTCATCGCCGGCTCAGCGCCAGGCCGGCCGGGCGGCATCCGGGTACAGGCGCACCCGGCGGTACGGCTCCCGCCCGCGCGAGCGCGAGACCAGGTTTGCCCGCTCGGCCATCTGGTGCTGGAGGCGCCGGATATAGGCGTTCTGGGGCGACAGCTCGACCGGCTCCGAACCGTGGAGGACCATCCCGATCGCCTCCTCCGTCTCGCGCATCGCCGCCTCGCGGGGATCGATCTCCAGCGAGAAGATCGAGGTCAGGCTCGACTGCATCTGGGGCACCGTGTTCGACTTCAGGACGTAGATCGGGAGGGCCCGTTCCTCTGCTTCGCGAAGCATCGGTGTCTTCTGCTTGTACTCGTTTCGGAGGGTCATGACCACGTCGGCATCGTCCACGTCGCGGGCGATGTGGACCGGCAGCTGAAGGTCGCGGATCGCAGCCTCGAGGCGCTTGCGACTGATCCCCTGGGGCAGGACGCGGAGGGTCGGCAGGGGCGATCCGCCCGGCACGAGGATCGCCTCGCCGCGCTCGCCCTCCTCGATCCCGAGCGGCAGGAGCGCGTCCTCGTCGTCGTCCTCGTCGAGGTCGTCGGCGTTGACCGGCGCGGTCCCCTCCTCGGCCTTGAGCGCCGTCAGGGCCCGGCTGGCCTGGTCGCGCCACGCCTTCTGGCGATCGAGCTCACGGGCCTCGCGGGCTCGAGTGTCGGGCACGACCGGGGCGCCCCGCTCGAGCGGCCCGCGGTCGGCGATCTCGCCGCTGACGAAAGGCGGATCGTCGAGCCGTCCGCCCGGCCGACCGTTCGTCGGTGGGCTGGCGAATCGCTCGCCGGGCAGGACGCCGCTTGCGCCACCCTCCGATTGGGGGCCGCGCGGGGCCGATTCGCGGCCCGACCCGCCACGCGTCTGGCGCCAGCCGCCGGTCGCGCCGGGTCGGTATCCGGATCGGAAGCCGGCGCCGCCGCCCGCCGCGCCCGAGCCGCCCCCGGCTTCGCGGAACCCGCCGCCTCGATAGCCGCCGTCGCCCCGCCAGCCCGGCTCCATCCGCCACGGCTGGCCCGAGCCGACGAGACCCGCGAACCGCTCGGCGCCGATCTGCTCACGTGGGGAGGGCCGCGGCCGGGCCTGGCTGCGATGGACGCCCTCCTCGTCCCGCCAGCGCAGCTCCGGCGCGACCGAGTCGCCGCGGAGCATCGAGTCGACGGTCTCGGCGACGTCGGAATGAACGGTGACGCGCTCGCGATCCTGGATCTCGATGATCACGTCGAAGGTCGGCGGTGCCTTGCGCTCGAGGACGCTCTTCTGGGTCCGCCGCCGGCGCGCCTCCTCGTCACCGAGGGTGACGCTCTGGATCCCGCCGATGAGATCGGACAGGGTCGGGTTGAGCATCAGGTTGTCGAGGTTGTTGCCGTGGGCGGTCCCGATCAGCTGGACGCCGCGCTCGGCGATCGTGCGGGCCGCCTGGGCCTCGAGCTCGGTCCCGATCTCGTCGATGACGATGACCTGGGGCATGTGGTTCTCGACCGCCTCGATCATCACCTCGTGCTGGAGCGACGGGGTCCGGACCTGCATTCGACGGGCCTTGCCGATCGCGGGGTGCGGGATGTCGCCGTCGCCGGCGATCTCGTTGCTGGTGTCGACGACGACGACCCGCTTGCCGAGGTCGTCGGCAAGGACGCGGGCGGCCTCGCGCAGCATCGTCGTCTTGCCGATCCCGGGCCGGCCCATGATCAGGATCGACTTCCCGCTGTCGACGAAGTCGCCGATGATGTCGATCGTGCCGTAGACCGCCCGCCCGATCCGGCAGGTCAACCCGACGATCTTGCCGCTCCGATTGCGGATGGCGCTGATCCGGTGGAGGGTCCGTTCGATCCCGGCCCGGTTGTCGTCGCCGAACGTGCCGATGTGCTCGACGACGTGGGAGATGTCCGTTTCGGTGATCTCACGATCGAGGAGGGCGACCTCGCTGTCCGGGAAGCGGGCCTCCGGTCGGCGGCCCAGATCGAGGACGACTTCGATCAACGCCTGCTTGTCGGGCAACGCGTGAACGGCGTCGACGATCTCGCGCGGCAGCGCCGCAAGGAGCGCGTCGAGGTCGTCGATCGATTCGCGGCGCCGGTCAACGGACAACCGATTCCTCCTTGGGGGTCAACGGACCCCGGCCGGCACGAGCGCCGGCTCGGCGACACGCACGAGCGTGTCCTTCATCAACAGGGTCACCGTGGCGATCGTACCGAAGCCTGCGTCTTCGAGCCGGCGATCGATCGGCGACTCATACGTCCGGACCGGGGCGATCACCCCGTGCTCGCGGCTTGAGCCCGCGTCCCTGTCGGTCCGGGCCCGGATGATCCCGAGCGCGAACGAGGCCAGGTCGGAGAGATCGGCATCGGGCCGGCCCAGGAGCTTGAGGTAGTGGGGTTGATCCTCCTTCGCGACGCCGATCTGGGCGAACCCATCGATCGCGGTCCCGTCCTTGCCGCCGTCGACGCTGTCCTGGACGAATGCCTCGACGTCGGCGAAGCGCAGGATCGGAGCGAGGCTCGAGCGCGGCACTCGCCAGTTCGTGCCCTGCCGCTCCCAGTCGGGCAGCCGGATTCCCTCGAGGCGCTGGACCGGCTGGGGGGTCGCCGCTGCGTAGAGCCGGGCCAGCGGCTGGGCGTCAAGCGAGGTCGCTGACCGGATCCGACGATCCTTCATCCGCGCCTCGGTCCACGTCTCGGGCAGCTCCTGGTCGCCGTCCCGGTGCAGGATCAGCTCGTCACCGTAGCGGGCAAAGCCGGCCTGCATGAACAGCTCGACGTTGCCGTCCTGGTCGGTGCAGGCGACATGGAGCCGCCACGGACCGCGCTTGGCCGCATCACGCAGGACCTGGTTGACAAGGCGAAACCGGATGTCGCCGGCCTGGCCGCTGCCGATCCCGTCGAGCTCGACGATCGTCCACTCGTCGCGGACCGTGTCCCGTTCGACCCGGATCAGGCCGGACAGGCGACCGCCCTCGTCGTAGACGTACATCAGGTCGTGCGGCTGGAACGCGCCGAGCGGCAGGCGGAACAGGCTGAACACGCCGATCGGACGGCCGCTGATGGGCAGCCCGAGGGAACGCGTGGCGGCCGCCTCGTCCTGGCACAACCGCGACAGCTCGCCGAGCGCGGCAAGGTCGGTCAGCCGGGCGACGCGGACCTTGCCGCTCTTGGCCGATCGCGGCGAGCGAACGTCGGTCACGAGGCGTTCCGCGTCCGGCGCGTCGGGTGGTGGCGCCGCCCGGAACCCTCGCCGGGATCGTCGTGCTCACTGGCCATCGCGGCAACGAGCCGGTGGAACCGCGTCTCGCCGGCGAGCTCGGGGTGGAACGCGGTCGCGATCACATTGCGCTCGCGAACCGCCACGATCCGTCCGTCATCGAGCCGGGCGAGGACGTCGACGTCGGGTCCGACCGCCTCGATCACCGGCGCCCGGATGAAGACGGCGTGGACCGGCGTGTCGCCGAGGATCGGGACGGCCAGCTCGACCTCGAACGAGTCGAGCTGACGGCCGAACGCATTGCGCTCGACCGTGACGTCGAGGAGAGGCAGGATCGGCGCCTCGCCGCCGACGATCTGGCGGGACAGGACGATCATTCCCGCGCACGTCCCGAACAGCGGCGCGCCGGTCGCGGCGAGGGC